>NZ_JBANET010000016.1:0-117891 GCF_037026685.1 Orrella sp. JC864
GAAGGCGGCGGGCTGTACGGCCCGCAAAGCGGCAACACCTATACGCCGACCTTCACCGAGGCGCTGGGCCAGGTGTCGGTCGAGCGCGGCGCGCGCATCGCCACGCATGCGCCCGGCTCGGTCACCGAGGGCGGGGGCTACGTGCTGCTGCTGGGCCAAGAGGCCCGCAACGCCGGCACGATCCACACCCCGCGCGGGCAGACGCTGCTGGCCGCGGGCGATGCCTTCGTGATCCGTAAGGGGCTGGTCACCGACGCCTCGCAAGGCGGCACCACGTACTCGACCACGCGCGGCAACGAAGTGGCCCCGCGCGCCGATGCGGCGCTGGACGTCTCGCGCATCGATGCGGCGATCTCGCGCGGACAGGCGTCCAACAGCGGCCTGATCCTGGCTGCCGAGGGCGACATCACGCTGACCGGGCGCGACGTGCGGCTGGGCGGGACCGATGCCTTGGCGCCGCAGTCCGACGGGCAGGCCTGGCCGGGCAGCGTGACGCTGGCCAGCACCAGCGTGAACGCGCGCGGGGCCATCCACCTGCTCAACAGCGTCAGCGACAGCCAGGGGCGCATCACGCTGGCGCCGGGCGCGGTCGCGGCCGTGGTGGCCGGGGAGTTGTCGCTGGACGAGGCCGGGCGGGTGAGTATCGGCCAGGACGGGGCCACGGCGCTGGACAGCCAGCGCCTGGCGCTGATCGAGGAGTCGGCGCGCCAGGACGTGCTGCGCGGGCAGGCGCCGGAGCTGGCGCCCGGGCAGGCTTTCGACAACCTGTGGCAGGGCCAGGACCGGCGCGACCAGTCGCGCATCGAGATCGTGACCGGCGGGGTGGTGGATTTCCAGGGCCATGCGGGAGACATCCCCGGCTCGCTGGCGCTGGCCACGGGCGGGCAGATCGCGGTGGCGGCCGGCCGCGACCCGGGCGCGGGCGTGGATCCGGCCAGCGGCGCGGGCCGGGTGCAGGTGCGCGAGGGCGCGCAGCTGGACGTCTCGGGCAGCGTGGGGGTGCGCCTTGCGATGGCCGAGAACGCCATCCGGGTGGACATCCAGGGCAACGAACTGCGCGATGCGCCGCGCAATCGCGACAGCGATCCGGAGAACGACCGCAGCCTGCTCAGCAGCCTGGGGGTGTGGGTGGACCGGCGCCTGCTGGTGGCCACCGAGGACGGGCTGCTGTATACGGCCAACGGCCTGCTGGAGGTCAGCGGCTGGCTGGCCAATACGCCCAGCGGCATCGGCCATTGGACGGCGCAAGGCGGCACGGTGAGCTTGCGCGGGGGCCAGGTGCTCACGCAGGAGGGTTCGGAGATCAACCTGGCCGGGGGCACGGTGGATGTGCTGGAAGGCTACATCAACCAGAGCTGGCTGCGCGGGGCCGACGGACGGCTGTACGAGGTGTCGCAGGCGCCGGCGGACGTGGTGTACACGGGGCTGTACCAGGGTTACGAGTCGGTGCATGCGCGCTGGGGCGAGAACGCCACGCGGCGCTTCTACAACCCGCTGGTGGCGCCGGCGCGGCGCTGGGAGACGGGCTATACGGTCGGGCGCGACGCGGGGCGGCTGGTGATCGATGCGCCCACGGCGGTGCTGCAGGGCGAGGTCGATGCGCAGGCGTACCAGGGTGCGCGCCAGTGGCAGCGTCCGGATGCGGCGCTGCGCGATGCGTATCTGCAAAGCCATTACGCGGTGGCGCGGCCCGGGGCGCTGGTGCTGGGGCGCCACGGCTACCAGACCAACGGGCGCATGGCCGGGCGCATCGGGGTGTACGAGACGGACCTGCACATCGGCCAGGTGGCGCCCATCGGCTTGGACCTGGACGCGCCCGATGCGCTGCACGCGGCGCCCGAGCGGGCCAATACGGTGTGGCTGGACACGGACTGGGTCAATGCGCAGGGCTTCGGCGTGCTGGACCTGGCGGTCGGCGGGACGGTGACGGTGGGCGGGGCGCCGGGGGCTGCGGTGCCGAGCGAGGCGCCGGGGGCCGAGGGCAGCGCCCCTGCCGCCCAGGGTCCGTCGGGTCCGGCCCTGCAGGTAGCTGATGGTGGCCAAATCCGGCTGACCGGCTCGGTGGTGGACATCCGCGGCGAGATCGTGGCGCGCGGCGGGCGCATTGCGGCGGGCAACCTGTTTACGCCCAGCGGCTCGCGGGACGAGACGGTGGCCGCGCCCGGGCAGGTGGTGCTCTCGCCATCCGAGGGCGAAGCGGCGGTGACGCTGCACGAAGGCGCAAGGCTGGACGTGCGCGGGCTGTGGGTGAACCTGCTGCAGGATCCGCAGGCCGCGGCCAGCCTGGCCTGGACCGATGGCGGCACGGTGGAGCTGGCCAGCTCGCAGCACGTGGCGATGGCCCCGGGCAGCGTGATCGATGCCTCGGGCGGCGCGGCGGTGCTGCGCGATGAAACGATCCGCGGCGGGGCGGGCGGCTCGGTGGCGTTGCTGGCCGTGGCGGCCCCCGGGTTTGTTACCGGCGCCGGCGTCCTGACGCTCGATGGCGAGGTGCGCGCCTATGGCGTACAAGGGTCGGGCAGCGGCACGCTGCGGCTGCAGACCGGCGAAGGCTGGTCCATCGGCGGCGAACTGATCGGCCCCGACGGCGAGCTGCCCGCGGGCGAGACGGCCCGCATCGACCTGGTGCTGACCGAGCCGCTGACGGTGGCCGCCGGCCAGCGGCTGCCTATGCCGACGGCCTATACCGAAATCCGGGCCGGCCAGGTGCTGGACACCACGATCCACTTCACCAACACGGGCGCCACGCTGTCGGTACCCGTCGGACCCGGCGGCTGGGACCTGAACGGCACCAACATGGATGTGTACGTGGGCAGCACGCGCTACCAGGGCAGCACGGGCAATAACCGCGTGGTGCCGGAAGGCGCGGTCATCACCCGCATCAACGCGGGCGCACTGCCCGCCGGCTACGAGGTGCCGGCCTCGCTGGCCTTCCTGCCCACGCCCGCCTATACGGTGGCCGCGGGCACCCCGGCGCTGACCGACACGGTGTACGAGGCCGGCACGGTCCTGCCGGCCGGTTCGGTGCATCACGCCGGATCCCTGGCGGTGTCGCCGGTGGCGCAGTTCGATGCGGACAAGTGGCTGCACGCGGGTTTCTCGCACTACGAGATCGCGGCGCGGCGCGGAGTGGCCGTGCTCGATGGCGCGCGGCTGCAGCCCGGCGTGCCGGTATACCGGCCGACGGCGCAGGCGCTGCAGACGGGCGGGCGCGAGGCGGGCCCAGCGCTGGAGCTGGTGCGCGAGCTGCCCTTGTTCATGGAGGATCCGGCCCGTGGCGTGCTGAGCCAACGCGCCGGCGCCAGCCTGACGCTGCTGGGCGGCTCGGCCGGCACGCAGGCCGGTGTGCGCAGCGATGGCGGCGTCCATCTGGGCCGCGATGCCGAAATCGTGGTCGATCCGGGCCAGCGCGTGACCTTGGGCGCGGGTGGGCAGGTCACCATCGAAGGCCGCATCGAGGCGCCGGGCGGACTTATCGAAGTGCTCAATCTGAAAGACAAGGCACGCGAGCTGGCCGACCGGCCGAACGGCCGGTCGGTGTGGATCGGCGGGCACGCCGAACTGGACGCGGCCGGGCGCGCCTACACCGCAATCGACGCGCAGGGCCTGCGCTACGGTACGGTGTTGGCCGGCGGGCAGATCGTGCTGGGCAGTCGCGACGGTCACTACGTGGCGAACTACAGCGGCGGCGACGAAGGCCTGGAGCGCGCCGCCGACGCCTACGTGGTGGTGCGCGACGGCGCGCTGCTTGACGTCTCGGGCGCGCAGGCGGTGCTGGACGCGCCGGCCTCGCGCCAGCAAGGCGCCGCCGTGCTGTGGGGCGCGGCGCGGCCGGCCGTCTCGGCGGTGCCGCACACGGTGGCCACCGACGGCGGCCGGATCGCCATGCGCTCGTACTACGGCATCTACAACGAAGGTACGATGCGCGCGCACGGGGGCGGGGCGAACGCTTCGGGCGGCGAGCTGTCCTTGAGCCTGGAAGGGCTGGTCCACGGCCTGCCCAACGGCAGCACGCCGCTTCCGGTGGAACTGGACATCGGCCGCGTGCTGTTCATCGGCCAGGACGAACTGGCCTGGCGCCTGGCCGGCGAGGCCGTGGCAGGCCAGGCGCACGACAGCCTGGCGCTGGGCCGCGCCAGCCTGAGCGCCGCGCAGCTGGCCGCGGGCGGCTTCGACAGCCTGTCGCTGATGGGCCGCAGCGCCATCGCCTTCGACGGCGACGTGGACCTGGCGCTGGGCCGCAGCCTGACGCTGCGCCGCGGCGTGCTGATGGCCGTCACGCCCGGCGCGCAGGTGCGCCTGTCCGCGCCCTACGTGCTGCTGGACGGGCAGGCTCCCGTGACCCTGCCGCTGAACCACCGCGCGGCCCAGCTGGGTTTGCCGGAACACTTCACCGACGGCGCGGTGACGGTCGAGGGCGGCCTGATCGACGTGCGCAACCGCATGCAGTTGTTGTTCGATCAGGCGACGCTGGACAGCCGCGGCGATCTGCGTTTTCTGGCGCCCACGGCCTTCGACGCGGCGCAGGCCACGCAGGTGCCTCGCGCCTTGGGCTTGTAAGCCCCTTTGGCGGGGCGGCGGGATGCCTGGCAAAGCCGCCAGGCGTGGGGCATGAGTGATGACGCGGGGCTGTGGGCCATGCCGGGCCGGTGCACAATAAGGCATCGACCCAGCAAGGAGCCTGCATGCCCCCGTCCTGCGATACCGCCGCCGCGCTTTCCCTGGAAGAGGCGTTGTCCACCCGCCGCTCGGTGCGCGCTTATCGCCCCGATCCGGTGCCGCGCGAGTTGATTGAACGTGTGTTCACAATGGCCGGGCGCGCGCCTTCGGGCAACAACGCCCAGCCCTGGCGCGGCGTCTACGTGCTGACCGGCCAGGCTCGCCAGTCGCTGTGCCGGGCGCTGACCCAGGCCTACGACGAGCCGGACCAGTCGCCGTACCAGGGCGAGTATGCCTACTATCCCAAGCAGTGGATCTCGCCGTACCTGGACCGGCGCCGCAAGGTGGGCTGGGATCTGTACACCTTGCTGGGCATCGCCCGCGGCGACAAGGCGGCCATGCACGCGCAGCACCGCCGCAACTACGAGTTCTTCGGCGCGCCGGTGGGATTGATCTTCACCATCGACCGCATCATGTCGCAGGGCAGCTGGCTGGACTACGGCATGTTCCTGCAATCGGTGATGCTGGCCGCTCGCGCGCTGGGGCTGGACACTTGTCCGCAGGCCGCTTTCGTGCCGTACCACGCGGTGATCGCGCGCGAGCTGAAGTTCGCGCCGGACGAAATGCTGGTCTGCGGCATGGCGCTGGGTTGGATGGATAACGAGGCCATCGAGAACACGCTGGTCAGCGAGCGCGAGCCGCTGGAGACCTACCTGCGCTTTTTGTCGTGACCGGCCTGGCCAGGCCCGCTCGTGGGCTCAGCCCAAGACTTCGTCCAGCGTGCGGGCCTGCAGCGATTTGAGCGCCCAGGCTTGCAACTGCGTGCTGCCGGCGGACCGAAGCGTGGTCTGCAAGGACGGGGGCAGGGGACCGAAGCGATGCGCCAGGAGCGCATGCAGCAAGGCGGCCTGGCCTTCTGCCTGGCCTTCCAGGCGAGCCAGGTCCAACGCATCCTGTTCGTCTATGAGCGCCTGCTGCCGGCGCTCGGCTGCCATGCGCAATTGTTCGTCCGAGCAAAGCGCGTCCAGATGCCTGAGCGCTTCCCGCACCGGCGGATGATGGATTCGGCTCATGGCGTCCTTGTCCAGGTTGTGAAGCAGGCACGCGACCCAGGCCGATAGGGCAGGCGGCAAGCCTTGCAGCCTTTCGGCCTTGCGTAGCTCGATTATATGGAGTTGCAGGCTTTGCGTGGCTTCCACCTCAGGATTCCTTGCGTCGCGCAAGGAGAAGAACCAATCGGCCTGTTCCGGACGCAGGCGGAACAGGTCCTGGCCCAGCAGGCTGATGCCGATGACTGGCTTTAGCAGCCGATAGTCTTCTCCCTTGCGCAATTGCCCGGCCAGGCTGCGGGATAGATAGAACACGTTTCTTTCGGGCCAGTGCAGGTATCGGCGCCACTGCATTTCCACAGCGTAGCGCCAGCCGTTCGCATCTTGTGCCAGGACGTCGAGTACGACCTGCTTGCCTTGCAGTTCGGATGGCAGGATGGTCGGATTGAGCACGCGCACCAGTTCGATCGGTGCGGCGTGATGCCTGACGGCATTGACGAGGTCCGACAGCAGATGGGGCGCGCGGCCGAACAGGGTCTTGAAGACCAAGTCGTTGGACAGCGCCAGCCCACGGTTGTGGTCCGGCCAATGTGGCAGGTTTCTCGGCATCGGGAGTCCGCGTAAGTTTCGCCGGGACCCACTTTATCGGTGCGACCGCGGCGCCGATCACGTGGCGCCACCGTTTGGCCATGGGGAAACCTACCGACGGCAGGCCCATCGCGCTCGGCCGGCAAGGCCGGCTCGTGCGGCCTGGTCTGCCTGCCGCCGCCTGCCGGCCTACTCCAGCGCCAGCCCCTGCCGTTGCGCCTTGGCCGCCACTTTCTCGCGAAAGCGCGCCGCGTCGATCAGCACGCGTTCGTGGCGGCCTTCGGCGATTTTCTCGGCGCCATCGTGGGCTTCAACCTCGAAGACGAGCTTGCGGCCTTCGACACCCACCAGCGTGCCGCGCACCGTCACGGTATCGCCCGCCACCGTGGCGGCCAGGTGGCTGAACGACACCAGCGTGCCCACGCTTTGCTGCGCCGGCCAGTCGGTATGCGGCCGGATGGCGTCCAGGCAGGCGCATTCCATGATGCCGGCCATGTAGCCGGTGGCCAGCACCGGCGGCAACGCGCGCGCTGCCTCGATGTCGTCGAACAGCACCGGCACCAGGGCCTTGCGAGGCACCTCGTAGCGGAACTCGAATTGCAATCCTGGCTGCAATGCCATGACTTCTCCTGTTTATGGATCTTTTGCCGCCGGGCCGTCCCAAGGCAAAAGCGGCCCCCTCGGGGGGCAGCAAGCCGCAGGCGCAGCGTGGGGGCTTCTTTTGCCGCCGGGCCGTCCCAAGGCAAAAGCGGCCCCCTCGGGGGGCAGCAAGCCGCAGGCGCAGCGTGGGGGCCCTTCCTATTCTGCCTTGGCGCCGGATGCCTTGACCACCGGCTTCCACTTCACGATGTCGTCCTGGATGGTCTGGCGAAACTGCGCCTGCGTCACCGGCTTGGCCTGGGCGCCCTGGGCCGCGATGGCGTCCTGGATCTCCTTCTGGCCCAGGATCCTGTTCAGTTCCGTGTTCAGGCGCTCCTGCACCGCCTGCGGCGTCTTGGCCGGGGCCACCAGTCCATACCAGACCCGCACGTCGAAGTCCTTGTAGCCGGATTCGGCCACGGTGGGCACGTCGGGCATGGCCGGGCTGCGCTCGGGCGAGGTGACCGCCAGCGGTCGCACCTTGCCGGCCTGGATCTGCGGGTTGGCCGAGGGAATCGAGGTGACCATCAGCGGCACCTGTCCGCCCAGCAGGTCGGCCATGGCCGGGCCCGAGCCGCGATAGGGCACGTGTTCGAGCTTGATGCCGGCCACCTGCTGGAACAGCTCGCCGGCCAGGTGGGTGATGGTGCCCGCGCCCGGCGAGGCGTAGTTCAGCGCGCCGGGCTGGCGCTTGGCCTCGTCGACCACGTCCTTGAGGGTCTTGAAGCGCGAGTCGGCGCGGGTGACGATCACCAGCGGCGTTTCGGCCACGATGCCGATGGGCGCGAAGTCGCGGGTGGCGTCGTAGGCGATCTCCTTGTAGACCTCGGGCGCGATGACCATGTTGTCGATCTGGCCCAGGGCGATCTCGTAGCCGTCCGGCGCGGCGCGCATCACCGAGCCCAGGCCCACCGTGCCGCCCGCGCCGGCGCGGTTCTCGGGCACCACGTTCCAGCCGGTGGACTCGCCCAGCCCTTTGGCCACGACCCGGCCCAGGAAGTCGGTGCCGCCGCCGGGCGGGAAGGGGATGACCAGGCGCAGCGGCTTGACCGGGTATTCCTGCGCCGCGGCGGGCGCGGCCAGGACGAGCGCGGCAGGCGCGAGCAGGCCAGCCAGCAGGTAACGCATTTTCATGAAGACTCCTCCGTTGTTGTTTTGGCTCCGCCGCCCGCCAGGCGGATCGGCGAAAGATTGGCCGGAACGCTTATATAACGCCTTCCTGGCGCAATTGTGCAAGCCTTGCCGCGCCGATGCCGATTTCCGAGAGCACGGCGTCGGTGTCGGCCCCCAGTTCGGGCGCCGGATGCCGCACGCGGCACGGCGCCTGCTCGAACTTGATCGGAAAGCCCAGCATGCGGACTTCGCCATGGCCCGGGTGGGGCACGTCGATGGCCATCTGCTGGTCGCGCACCTGCGGATCGTCGAACACCTGGCGCACGTCCAGCACCGGTCCGCAAGGCACGCCGTGGCGGTTGCAGCGCTCGATCCAGTAGTCGGTGCTTTGCGTTCGGGTGCGTGCCTGCACCACCTCGCGCAGCGCCAGCCGGTTGCGCATGCGCAGGGCGTTGGTGCGGTAGTCGGGGTGATCGGCCAGCTCGGGCATGTCCAGCGCCTGCAGCAGGCGCGCATACATCATGTCGTTGCTGGGCGCGATGGCCACCTGGCCGTCGGCCGTCTCGAACAGGCCGTAGGGGGCCACGATGCCGTGATCGTTGCCATGGCGCGGCGGCAGCTCGCCGCTGGCGAAATAGTTGGAAGCCTGGAAGCTGAGCAGGTTGATCATGCTCGAGAGCAGGCTGACGTTCAGCGACTCGCCCTGCCCGGTGCGCTCGCGCCGCAGCAGGGCGGCCACGATGCCCAGGGCGCCGTGCAGCCCGGCCACCAGGTCGCTGACCGGCGGGCCGGCGCGCAGCGGCGGGCCGTCGGCCTCGCCGTTCAGGCTCATGAAGCCGCTCATGGCCTGCGCCACGAAATCGAAGGCGGGGCGGTCGCGATAAGGCCCGGTGGCCCCGAAGCCGTTGATGGCGCAATGCACGATATCGGGCCGCAGCGCCCGCAGCGGCTCGGGACCCAGGCCCAGTTTTTCCATGATGCCGGGACGGAAGTTCTCGACCACCACGTCGCAGCTGCGCACCAGTTCCGCCAGGACCTGCTTGCCCTGGGGGCTGTACAGGTCCAGCGTGACCGAACGCTTGTTGCGGTTGTAGTTGGCGAAATACCAGCTCAAGCCGTCGCGCACCACGCCCTGGCGGCGCACCGGGTCGCCTTCGCCGGGCGATTCGATCTTGATGACCTCGGCGCCCATGTCGGCCAGCAGCACCGAGCAGAAGGGTCCCGAGATGATGCGGGTCAGGTCCAGGACGCGGATGCCCGATAGCGGCATGGCGCCGGACCGGCTCGCCGGACCGCCCTCGTGCCGCGCATTCGGGTATTCCCCCTGGGGGCTGCCTGGCGGGCTCATCCTTGCGCCGCGCAGACGCTGTCGAGCCGGTGCAGCGCGCTGCGCGGGCCGGCCTTCATCACCTGGCCGGGCAGGGGCCGGCCCATGATGTCTTCGAGCAAGCGGGCGGCCTGCACCAGCCGGTCCAGGTCGATGCCGGTCTGGATGCCCATCTCGTGCAGCAGGTTGAGCAGGTCCTCGGTGCAGATGTTGCCGGTCGCGCCCGGCGCGAAGGGGCAGCCGCCGATGCCGCCCAGCGAGGCTTCGTAGGTGGAGATGCCCAGCCGCAGTCCGGCCATCACGTTGACCAGACCGATGCCGCGCGTGTTGTGAAAGTGCAGCGAGATGGGCAGGTTGCCAAAGCGCTGCTGCAGCCGCGCCACGGTGCGTTCGACCAGCGGCGGCGTGGCCATGCCGGTGGTGTCGCCCAGCGTAATGCCGTCAAAGCCGTGCTCGGCATAGCGCGCCACGATGCGCTCGAGCAGGTCCGGGTCCACGTCGCCCTCGAAGGGGCAGCCGAAGGCCACGGCCACCGCGCCCTTGCGCTTGACCTGCTGCCCGCGCGTGAGCGCCGCGATCTCGTCGATGTCCTGCAGCGAGCGCTCGACCGGGCGGTTCAGGTTCTTGCCGTTGTGGCTTTCGGAGGCCGACACGAACACCACGATCTCGTCGGCGCCGGCCTGCAGGGCCCGCTCCACGCCCTTGGCGTTGGGCGCAAGTACCGACAGCACCAGGCCCGGCACGCGGCGCGCGCCGGCCAGGACCTGGGCCGCGTCGGCCATCTGCGGCACCGCGCGCGGCGATACGAAGGACGTGGCCTCGATGTGGCGCACGCCCGCGTCGATCAGCCGGTTGAGCAGCGCGATCTTGGCGTCGGTGGGCACGAAGGCCGCTTCGCTTTGCAAGCCATCGCGCAATCCGACGTCGATCACGTCCACCCGGGTGGGCCATTGCATGGGTTGTCTCCTCCTGGTCTCTCACCTCGCCCGCAATCATGACCCCGCCGGGACGGGGGGACAATTCGCCATTTTTCGGCCAGCCATCGCCAAATGCGATGGCTGGCGCCGGCCGGTTGCCGTTTGGTTTATCGTAGGACGCTGGGCATGCCGATTCGACCAAGAAAAAATGCCGGAACAGCCGATCAAGACGTCCAAGCGGGTCTTCGAAATCCTGGAAGCCTTCGAGGAGGTCCGTCGGCCCATGGCGCTCAAGGAGTTCACCCAGCGCTTCGGCTATCCCGCCTCCAGCGCCTCGGCGCTGCTCAAGAGCCTGGTGGCCCTGGGCTATCTCGAATACGACCGTTTCTCGCGCACCTACCTGCCCACCATGCGCATGGCCACGCTGGGCAACTGGGTGCAGCAGGCGCTGTTCGGCGAAGGCGAGGTGCTGCGGCTGATGAAGCAGCTGTCCGACGAGTTCGGCGAAACCGTGACCGTGGGCGCGCAAAGCGACCTGTTCGTGCAGTACATGTACCTGATCCCGTCGGTGCTGCCGATCTGGTACGCCGTGCCCATCGGCATGACGCGTCCCATCGCGCGTTCGGCCAGCGGCTGGATGATGCTGGGCGCGCGCAGCGACGCCGAGATCGAGGCCCTGGTGCGGCGCATCAACTTCCACGAACGCGACCCCGGCAGGAAGATCGTGCTGGCCGAATTGATGGCCCATATCGAACAGGGGCGCCGGCAGGGCTACCTGTTCTCCAGGCACACGCTGGAGCCGGGCGCGGGCAACATCGCGGTGCTGCTGCCGGACCGGCGTTTCGGCCGGGCTTTTTCCCTGGGCATCCACGGGCCGGTCGAGCGGCTCGAACGCAAGGCCGAGCGGATCATCGCCGCCCTGCGCACGGGCATCGCGCAACTGGCGCACGCGCGCGCGTCAGTCTAGCGCCGGGCGTGCCGGCCTGCCTTGGCGCGGGCTTTTTTTCATCCATGTGTAAATGCATGGCCCGCCGCGCCTGCATGCCTTGCGTGCGCAGCCCCGGTGATAGACTCGATTCCGACAAGAAGACACGGGTCCGCGCAGGCCCGATAGCCACCAGGAGACACCATGCAGATCGTTCCCTTGCACGAGGATTTCGGCGCCGAGATACAAGGCCTGGACCTGCTCGATGCGGTGTCGGACGCGGCGGCCTTTGCGCAGGTGCGCGCCGCGTTCGAGGTGCATTCCGTGCTGGTATGGCGCAACCAGCCCGTCACCGACGACCTGCAGGCCACCTTCTCGCGCGCCTTCGGGCCGCTGGAACTGACCAAGGTCGGCTCGGCCGGCCACGGCACCTTCTATTCGCGCCTGAACAACATGGATGCGCAGGGCAAGGTGGTGCCGCCCAGCGACAAGGCCGTGCTGGTGGCGCGCGCCAACCAGCTCTGGCATACCGACAGTTCGTTCAAGGCCATTCCGGCGCTGGCGTCGGTGCTCTCGGCCCGGGTCATTCCCGAGAACGGCGGCGAGACCGAGTTCACCTCCACGCGCGCGGCCTGGGATCGCCTGGATCCGCGCCAGCAGGAGGGCTTGCGCGACGCCATCGCCATCCACAGCTATGCCACGTCGCGCGACCGCATCGACCCGAACATGATGAGCGCGGCCGAGCGCGCGGCGCTGCCGCCGGTGCGCCGTCGCCTGACCTGGCGCAATCCCGTCAACGGGCGCCGGGCGCTTTACATCGCCTCGCACGCCGGCGCCATCGAGGGCATGGGCGAGCAGGATGCGGCCGAACTGCTGGCCCAGCTGATCGAACAGGCCACCGCCCCGCAGTACACCTACGTGCACAGCTGGCGTCCGGGCGACGTGGTGATGTGGGACAACCGCGCCACCATGCACCGCGGCCGTCCGTGGGCCGGCGGGCAGCCGCGCGCCATCGTGCGCACCACCATCTCGGCCACCGAGGCCGACGGACTGGCCGACGTGCTGCCGCAGCGGCGGCCGGTTTCGGCCGCGGCCTGAGCCGCGCGGGCCGCCCGCCTGCCGGGCGGCGCCAGGCGAGCCGCCGCGCCGGCCGCCGCACAACAATAACCAGGGAGACACCACCATGCGTTTCATGCAGATCGCAGCACGAGTGCTGTGCGCCGCCGGCGCGGCCGCAGCCATCGGTCCGGCGCACGCGGCCGACGATTACCCTTCCAAGCCGGTGCGCATCGTCGTGCCCTATCCGGCCGGCGGCTCGACCGACACCATCACGCGCCTGCTCGGCCAGGCGCTGGCGCAACGCTGGGGCCAGCCCGTGGTGGTGGAAAACCGCGGCGGCGCCTCGGGCATGATAGGGACCGACGAGGTCGCGCGCGCCAAGCCCGACGGCTATACGCTGCTGATGAACGGCAGCGGCCCGCATACGGTCAATGTCAGCCTGTTCGAGAACATCTCCTACGACCCCGTCAAGGACTTCGAGCCCATCATCCAGACCACGACGCTGCCGCTGCTGATGGTGGTGCCGGCCAGCTCGCCGCACCGGGACGTGCAGGCCTTCGTCGGCTGGGCCAAGGCCAACGCCGGCAAGGTCAACTACTGTTCCATCGGCCCGGGTTCGCCTTCGCACCTGGCGGCCGAGCTGTTCAAGTCCTCGGCCGGGGTGGAGATGACCCACGTGCCCTACAAGGGCAGCGGCCCGGCGCTGGTCGATACGATAGGCGGCGTATGCCATGTGCTGTTCGACAGCGCCCTGTCGGCCGGCCCGCACGTCAAGTCGGGCAAGCTGCGGGCCCTGGCCATCGGCACCGAGCAGCGCGCGGCATCCTGGCCCGATACGCCGACGGTGGCCGAAAGCGGCGTGCCGGGCTTTAGCGCCTATAGCTGGACGGCGCTGTTCGCGCCGGCCGGCACGCCCGAGGCGGTCTTGCGCAAGATACAGAAGGACGCCGCCGAGGTGCTGGCCAGCCCCGAGATCACCGAGCGGCTCCAGGCGCAGGGCGCGCTGCCCGGCGGCGGTTCGTCGGCCCAGCTGGCCGCCTTCGTGGACAGCGAAATCGCCAAGTGGGCCAAGGTCATCAAGGATGGCAACATCACGGTGAACTGAAGCGGCGCGGCGGCGGCAGGCCTTAGTGCTGCGGCGGCCGCTGCGCGGCCTGCGCCGAGGCCAGCAGGTGTTCGAGCAGCAGCTTGGCGGCGCTCGAGAGCGGTCCCTCGGCGCGCACGCAGACCGACAGGCGCCGGCGCGCCCAGGGGTCCGACAGCCTTACCACCTTCACGCCGTCGCGGCGGTACAGGTCCAGCGAACGCAGCGGCAGCACGCCGATGCCCAGGCCGGCGCGCACCAGCGAGACCAGCGCATCGTAGGAGGTGGCGTGAAAGCGCACGCGCCACTCCAGGTTGGCCGCGTTGGCCTGGCGATGCAGCAGGAAACTGGCGGCGCTGCCGCGGTGCATGCCGACGTGCTCGTAGGCCAGCGTCTGCAGGAAGCCGACCGTGCGGCGCCGCGCCAGCGGATGGCCGGCCGGCACCAGCAGGGCCATCTCGTCCTCGTGATAGGGATGCACGGCCAGGCCCTCGCGCTCGTCGGACAGCGCAAAAATGCCGATGTCGGCCTCGCTTTCGGCCACCGCCCGCGTGACCACGCTGCTGACCCGCTCCTCCAGGTCCAGCCGCACGCCGGGGTGGCGGGCCAGGAAGGTCTTGAGTTCGTCCGGCAGGAACTGCGTGATGGAGGAAAGATTGGCGAACAGCCGCACGTGGCCGCGCACGCCATAGGCATAGTCCTGCATCTGGGCCGACAGGTCGGCCGCCTGGCGCAGCATCACGCGCGCGCCGCGCGCCAGCGACTGGCCGGCGGCGGTAGGCTCCACCCCGCGCGCATGGCGCGACAGCAAAGGCACGCCGGCGGCGCGCTCGAGCTCGGCGATGCGCTTGCTCAGCGCCGAGGCGGCGATGTGCTCGCGTTGCGCCGCCGCGGCGATGCTGCCGGTCTCGAGCACCGCCACGAACAGCTGCAGGGTGGTCAGGTCAAGGCGCATGGCGGCCGGGCGGCCCGCGGGCTTTAGCTGAAGGCCTGGATGCCCGTTTGCGCGCGGCCCAGGATCAGGGCGTGCACGTCGTGGGTGCCTTCGTAGGTGTTGACCACTTCCAGGTTGACCAGGTGGCGGGCCACGCCGAATTCATCCGAGATGCCGTTGCCGCCCATCATGTCGCGCGCCATGCGCGCGATGTCCAGCGCCTTGCCGCAGGAATTGCGCTTGAGCAGCGAGGTGATCTCCACGGCGGCGATGTCCTGGTCCTTCATGCGGCCCAGCCGCAGGCAGCCCTGCAGGCCCAGCGCGATCTCGGTCTGCATGTCGGCCAGCTTCTTCTGGATCAGCTGGTTGGCGGCCAGCGGCCGGCCGAACTGCTTGCGGTCCAGCACGTACTGGCGCGCACGTGTCCAGCAGTCCTCGGCCGCGCCCAGCGCGCCCCAGGCAATGCCGTAGCGGGCCGAGTTCAGGCACGTGAACGGGCCCTTCAGGCCCGCCACGCCGGGCAGCATCTGCTCGTCGGACACCTCGACCTCGTCCATCACGATCTCGCCGGTGATGGAGGCGCGCAGGCCCACCTTGCCGTGCACCGCCGGGGCCGACAGGCCGCGCATGCCCTTTTCCAGCACGAAGCCGCGGATCTTGCCGTCGTCCTCGCCGCCGCGCACCTTGGCCCACACCACGAACACGTCGGCGATGGGCGAGTTGGTGATCCACATCTTGGTGCCGGAAAGGCGATAGCCGCCGTCCACCTTGGCCGCGCGCGTCTCCATGCTGCCCGGATCCGAGCCGTGGTTGGGCTCGGTCAGGCCGAAACAGCCGATCCACTCGCCGCGGGCAAGCTTGGGCAGGTACTTGCGCTTTTGCGCTTCGCTGCCGAAGGCGTTGATGGGCACCATCACCAGCGAGGACTGCACGCTCATCATCGAGCGGTAGCCCGAATCGACGCGTTCGACCTCGCGCGCGATCAGGCCGTAGCTGACGTAGTTCAGGCCCGCGCCGCCGTATTCGGCGGGGATGGTGGCGCCCAGCAGGCCCAGCTCGCCCATCTCGGCGAAGATCGCCGGGTCGGTGTGCTCGTTGCGGAAGGCCTCCAGCACGCGGGGCAGCAGCTTGTCCTGCGCGTAGGCGGCGGCCGCGTCGCGCACCATGCGCTCTTCGTCGTCGAGCTGGCTGTCCAGCAGGAAAGGGTCTTGCCAGTTGAAGGAAACGGCCATTGGTAAGGCTCCAATGCAAATGCGTGAGAAGGGTCTAGGTCTTTTGCGCGGCCTGGCGCAATTGGGTCAGCGTGGCGGTGGGCGTGATCGCCTCGGGATCGAGCAGGCAGTGCAGGATGGCCGGCTTGCCGCTGGCCACCGCGCGCTCGAAGGCCGGGCCGAACTGCCCGGTGGTCTCGACCCGCTCGCCGTGGCCGCCGAAGGCGCGCGCATAGGCGGCGAAGTCGGGATTGCGCAGCTGGGTCGCCGAGACGCGCGCCGGATAATGCTTTTCCTGGTGCATGCGGATGGTGCCGTACATGCCGTTATCGATCACCACCACCACGATGGGCAGCTCGTATTGCACCGCGGTGGCGAACTCCTGGCCATGCATCAGGAAGCAGCCGTCGCCCGCAAAGCACACCACCATGCGTTCGGGCAGCACCCGCTTGGCGCTTACCGCGGCCGGCAGGCCATAGCCCATCGAGCCCGAGGTGGGCGCCAGCTGGCTGCCGTAGCAGCGGTTGCGGTGAAAGCGGTGCAGCCAGGTGGCATAGTTGCCCGCGCCGTTGGTCAGGATGGCGTCGTCGGGCAGGGTGCGTTCGAGCCAGTCCATGATCTGGCCCATCTGCAGCGCGCCGGGCGTGCGCACGGCCGCGCCGTCGCTCCAGGCCAGGTAGGACTGGTGCAGGGTTTCGATGTCGGATTCGCGCTGCGGGTCCAGGTCCGGGCAGACGGCATCCAGCGCCGCGGCGAAGGCCGTGGGCGAGGCATGGATGGCCAGTGCCGGCCGGTACACCCGGCCCAGTTCGCTGCTGTCCGGATGCACGTGCACCAGCGGCTGGCGCGGCACCGGGATGTCGAACAGGGTGTAGCCCTGGCTGGGGCTCTCGGACATCCGTCCGCCCACCAGCAGCACCAGGTCGCTGTGGCGGATGCGCTCGAGCAGCGCCGGGTTGGCGCCCAGGCCCACGTCGCCCGCATAGCAGGGATGGCGGGCGGGAAACAGCATCTGGCGGCGGAACGACACCGCCACCGGCAGGCGGGTGCGTTCGGCGAAGGCGGCGAACTGCTCGACGGCCTGCGCGCTCCAGCGGCTGCCGCCCAGGATGGCGATGGGGCGGCGCGCCTGCGCCAGGCGCTGCGACAGCGCCTGCAGCTGCGCCGCGCCGGGCTCGGTTTCGACGACCTCGTAGCGCGGCGCGTCGGCCGCCTCGGCCATGTCGGTCAGCATGTTCTCGGGCAGGGCGATCACCACCGGGCCGGGGCGCCCCGAGGTGGCGACGTAGAAGGCCCGCGACACCAGCTCGGGCAGCCGGCCGGCATCGTCGATCTCGGTCACCCATTTGGCCTGGGTGCCGAACACGGCGCGATAGTCCATCTCCTGGAAGGCCTCGCGCTCGCGCATGCCGGTCTCGATCTGGCCGACGAACAGGATCATCGGCGTGGAGTCCTGGCTGGCGATGTGCACGCCGGCCATCGCGTTCGAGGCGCCGGGCCCGCGCGTGACCATGCAGATGCCGGGCGCGCCGGTCAGCTTGCCGTGGGCCTCGGCCATCATGGCCGCGCCGCCCTCCTGGCGGCATACCGTGACGGCGATGTCGGAATCGACCAGGGCATCGAGCACGGCCAGGTAGCTCTCGCCGGGCACGCAGAACACGTGGTCCACGCCGTGTATGGCCAGCTGGTCGACCAGGATGCGCCCGCCGGAGCGGGCAGGGGCTGTCTCTTTGGATGTAGGCATAGTGGCCGCTAGGTTAATGTGCGCTGGGCGCACAAGGCAATTGATAAAATTGCACAATCTATTGATCGGATTGCACGTCGTCCACGAACTTGCGCGCCCGGCTGCCTTTTCCCGAACAGGCCGCGCGCGCGACCAGGCACCCATGACCCACACCGTACCATCCCTGGCGGCCTTGCAGGCCTTCGAAGCCTCGGCGCGCCTGGGCAGCTTTTCGCGGGCCGCCGAGGAACTGGCCCTGACCCACAGCGCGGTCTACCGCCAGGTGGCCGGCCTGGAGGCGCGCCTGGGCGTGGCCCTGTTCACGCGCGTCCGCCGCCGCATCGTGCCCACCGCGGCGGGCCTGGAATACGCGGGGCGCATCCGCCACCACCTGGAGCAGATCGAGCGCGATACCGCCTCGCTGGTGAGCCAGGCCGCCATGGGCCGCAACCTGGAAGTGGCGGTGTTCCCCACGCTGGCCACCACCTGGCTGGTTCCCAAGCTGACGGACTTCCAGCGCCTGCACCCGGACATCACGGTCAGCCTGTCGCTGCGCACCCAGCCTTTCCAGTTCAAGGATCATCCTTTCGATGCCGCCATCTACCAGGGCGAGCACCTGTGGGCCGGCACCCAGGGCTGCCGGCTGTTTCCCGAGAAGGAGCTGGTCCCGGTCTGCGCGCCCGCCGCGCTGGCCGCGGGCCGGGCGCCCAGCGGCCTGCCCGCCGGCATGGTCCATTTGCACCTGAGCACGCGGCCGGACGCCTGGCGCGACTGGTATGCGGCGCACGGCCACGACGGCGCCGCCGCGGCCGCCGCCGGGCCGCGCTACGAGCTGTTCACGATGGTGCTGGCGGCCGCCGCGGCGGGCCTGGGGGTGGGGCTGGTGCCGCGTTTCCTGGCCGAGGGCCCGCTGGCGCGCGGCGAGCTGTGCATCCCGGTCGAGCAGCCGCTGCCGGTGCCGCATGCCTATTTCTTCGCCTATCCCCTGCAGCGCCCGAAGTCCGAGGCCCTGGGGCATTTCGAAAGCTGGCTCAGCGCCGTCGCGCGGCAGGCCGTGCCGCGCTGACGCTTCAGCGGAACACCACCGTGCGGTTGCCGTTGAGCAGGATGCGGTGCTCGACGTGGCTGCGCACCGCGCGCGCCAGCACCAGCGACTCGACGTCGCTGCCCACCTGCACCAGGTCCTGCGCCTCGAAGGTGTGATCCACCCGCTCGATGTCCTGTTCGATGATCGGGCCTTCGTCCAGGTCGGGCGTGACGTAGTGCGCGGTCGCGCCGATGATCTTGACCCCGCGCGTGTGTGCCTGGTGATAGGGCCGCGCGCCCTTGAAGCTGGGCAGGAAGCTGTGGTGGATGTTGATGGCCCGGCCTTGCAGCTGCCGGCACAGGTTCTCGGACAGGATCTGCATGTAGCGCGCCAGCACCACCAGGTCGATGCGTTCGGCCTGGACCAGTTCGAGCAGCCGCTGTTCCTGCTGCGCCTTGTTCTCCGGCGTGACCGGCAGGTGATGGAAGGCGATGCCGTAGGAGCGCGCCAGGGGCTCGAAGTCGGGATGGTTGGAAACGATCGCCGCCACGTCGGCGCGCAGCTGGCCGCTGTGGGTGCGGAACAGCAGGTCGTTCAGGCAGTGGCCCTGCTTGCTGACCATGATGAGCAGGCGGGCGCGGCGGCGCGCATCGTGGATCTCCCATTGCATGCCGTATTCCTGCGCCAGCGGCGCGAAGCGCTCGCGCAGCGTCTCGCCGTCCATGCCCGGCGGCAGGTCGAAATGCACGCGCAGGAAGAAACGGCCGGTCTGCTCGTCGCCGAATTGCTGGGCATCCAGGATGTTGCCGTTCAATTCGAACAGCAGGCCGCTTACGCGGTACACGATGCCGGTGCGGTCGGGGCAGGAGAGCGTCAGGATGAAATCGTTGTGTTGCGGCATGAAGGGTGCGGGTTTCAGGGTTGCGGCGCGGGGGTCAGGTCGAAGCCGCCCGCATGGTAGACCAGGGGCATGGCCGGCGTGTGGGCGCAATGCTCCACCTGTCCGACCAGGATGATGTGATCGCCCTCGGCATAGCGGCTGCGGTTGCGGCACTCGAACCAGGCCGCGCAGGGCGCATCGAGCATGGGCGCGCCGCCGGGCGCGCGCGTCAGCGCCACGTCCCGGAAACGCTCGGGCGTGATGCCGCGCGCAAAGCGCGAGGCCAGCGCCAGCTGGCTGGCCGAGAGCACGTGGATGACGTAGCGCTCGCATTGCTCGAAGGCGGCCAGCGAGGACGAGCCGCGCGACAGGCTCCAGAGCACCAGCGGCGGGTCCAGCGAGACGGAATTGAAGGAGCTGACCGTCAGCCCCACCGGCTGGCCGGCGGCATCCTCGGCGGTCACGATGGTGACGCCGGTGGCAAAGCGCCCCAGCGCGGTGCGGAAGTGGACGGAATCGAAGGAAGGAGGGCTTGCGCGCATGCTGCTTGGTGTGAGGCGGCGTCGGCTGGCGGACGCCGCGGATCAGGGCGAGAGGCGCTCGATGCGCCAGGTGTCGTCCTGGGCCAGGCGATAGACCAGCCGGTCGTGCAGGCGCGAGGGCCGGCCTTGCCAGAATTCGATGGTGTGCGGCGCGACGCGATAGCCGCCCCAATGGGGCGGGCGGACTGGCGATTCGCCCAGTTCCTGGGCATAGCGGGCGGCGGCCGCCTCCAGGGCCTCGCGCGTCACGGGCCGGCTTTGCGCCGAGGCCCAGGCGCCGATGCGCGAGCCCAGCGGCCGGCTCTGGTAGTAGGCATCCGATTCGGCCGGCTCGACTTTCTCCACCGGCCCTTCGATGCGCACCTGGCGCTCTAGCGGCTGCCAGAAGAACAGCAGGCTGGCCCAGGGTTGTCCGGCCAGTTCCCGGCCCTTGCGCGAATCGTAGTTGGTGTAGAAGACAAAGCCGCGCGCATCGAAACCCTTGAGCAGGACGATGCGGGCCGAGGGCCGCCCTTGCGCGTCGGCGGTGGCCAGCGTCATGGCGTTGGGCTCGGGCACCTGGGCGGCGAGCGCCTCGTCGAACCAGCGGGAAAACTGCTCTAGGGGCGTGGCGGCGGCCAGGTGCTCGAGCAGCTGGTGCTTGGCGTAGTTCTGGCGCAGATCGGCGATGGACATGATCGTAGCGGCAAAGGGCGCGCCGCCGGCAGCGGCGCCGCAAAGAAAGCGGGGCCCGCGGCGCCCGCCAAAGCGTGCAGTGTACCGCGCCCTTGCGGGGCCATCAGCCTTCGGGCAGCTGGCGCAGGTCTTCGCGCAGGGCCCGCACCAGGTGCTGCAGCCGCCTGTCGCGGATGCCCGCGATCTGCAGCGCGCGGGCGGTCTCCAGCACGTAGTCGGTGCACGGCCCGTAGCCGCCGGCCGCGCGGCGGATGATGGCAAGCTGCTCGTCCAGCGGCAGTTCGCCCACGTAGCCCGGTCCATCGCGGTTCATCACGAAGACCAGGGCGCGCACCGCGTCCCGGTCGGTGGCGCAGTTCAGCCAGCGCGGCAGGTACGAGCCGGTGGTCATCTCGCGCACCCACAGCTTGGGCAGGATCTTGTCCACCGCCTCGGTTGGCAGCCGGTAGACCACGCCGCGGCAGGAGCCGCCGCGGTCCAGCCCGAACACCAGGCCGGGGCAGTCGGGCGTGCCGCGATGCTCGCGCGACCACAGGCACAGCGCGCGGTGGTAGCCATGCAGCGTAGCCAGGCGGCGTTCGGCGAACTCGAAGTCGGGCCGCCAGATCAGCGAGCCGTAGCCGAACACCCAGACCGGATCGCCGGCCGGGATCTGCGCGATGGCCGCCTGCAGCGAGGCTTGCCGCTGCGCGTCGGTCCAAAGGGGAATCTCGGGGTGGGGGCGGACGGTGGCGGCGGGCTTATTCACGGTGATCGGGGCGGGGCGCGAAGGCGAGCTTCCTGGTGCGCCAGGCGCTCGAGAGCAGGATGAGGGAATAGGCCCAGAACAGCGGCGCCAGGCCGACGGCCGCGCCCAGCGCGCCAAAGGCCATGGGCACCGACATCTGGGTGGTATTGATCAGCGCCATCCGGATGCCGGCGGCCTCGGCGGCGCGGCCCGGGGGCGAATGCTGGTGCAGCAGGGCGAGCAGGCTGGGCTGGCACGAGCCCAGCGCCAGGCCGAGCAGGAACGACATCGCCATCAGCATGGCGACCGTATCGAAAAGCGGGTAGAGCAGGAAGCTGGCCGAGGCCATGAACATGGCCACGGTTACCAGCTTCCAGGGCGCCAGATAGCGCTGGATGACCGGCAGCAGCAGGCGCACCACGAAGGTCGCCGCCGCAAAGCAGGACAGCACCACGCCGATGGTGGTGGCCGACAGGCCGATGGACACGCCAAAAATGGGCACGATGAACAGGTGCGTGTCCCAGGCGCCCGAGAGCGTCATGTTGGCCAGCAGCACCCGGCGCAGCGGGGCGATCGCCACCAGGTCGCGTACGCGGGGCGGCGCAAGCGTGGGCGATCCCGGCAGCGGCGGGGGCGGCCGGGCCAGGCGCCGGCGCAGCAGGTGCACGCCCCACAGCGAAAGCAGCGGCGGCAGCGCCAGCAGCCCGAAGGCGTAGCGGTAGCCCAGGTGATCGATGGCCAGGCCGGTGAGCAATGGGCCGCCGAAGCCCGATACGGCCTGCATCAGCGAGAGCAGCGAGAAATTGCGCAGGCGCTGCCCCGCTTCGGCATTGCCCAGGTGGTTCTGGGTGGCGACCTGGCACATCATGAAGCCGGTGCCGACCAGGACGGCGGCCAGCAGCAGGGCCGGGCGGCTGTTCCAGGCACAGGGCAGGGCGCAGCCCGCGAAGGTCATGGCCGCGCCCACCTTCATGGGCCGGCGCACGCCGATCGCGTCGATCAGCCGGCCGGCGCGCACCGACAGCAGCATGGGCAGCACGGCGAACAGGGCCATCGCCATGCCCACCATGAAAGTGGACAGTCCCAGGGCAATGGCTGTCAGCGCCACGGCGATGCGCCCGCCGGTCAGCGCCATGTGGTTGCCCATGTTCATGGTGCAAAGCGCAAGCGCCTCTCCCTGCGGGAGCAGGGATGGAAAGCGGCGATGGTGGGGGGTGGGCTTGGACACGGCGCTGGGTAATCCCTTATTTTGGGCCGGGTTTTCCGTCTTGTCGAGGCAGCGGTGCCCGCCGCGATGGCAAACCTTGAATTTGTTGGATATTATTTGCAACAAATTTACAAGCCCTCGCGGCAGGGAGTGGATCCGGTGAACAAGGAAAATGGCTTGGCGCTGGCCCTGGACAGCGCCACGGGCCTGATTCGGGCCAGCTATACGGCCGTCCAGGGCGAGCAAGGGGAACAGCCGCCGCTGCCGGGGCTGGACGAGGTGCTGGCGGCCTGCGCCGAGCAGGGCTGGCCGGCCGAGGCCATCGACGAGACGGCTGTGCGGGATTTCCTGTCGGCCTGCCGCGGCGGCCAGGCCGCCGAAGGCATGCGTATCGGCGAAATCCGCGACGGCCGGTTCGACCTGGAGATCTCGGCCGACGCCATGAGCGCCTACCTGAGCATCGAGCCGCCACAGGGCGGCGCGCCGGTCGGCATCGAACAGGTGCGCCAGCGGCTGACCGAGCTGGAAATCTACTATGGCGTGGACGAACAGGCGCTGCACGAGGCGGTGGCCGCGCGCCAGTGCACCGCCGTGCTGGTCGCCTCGGGCGATCCCCCGCAGCCGGGCGCCGCGACCCGCTTCGAAAGCCTGCTGCCCAGCCTGCGCCAGCGCCAGCGCGCCGGCGAGGCCGAATCCGGGCGGGTCGACTATCGCGACCTGGGCAATCTGCTGGTGGTGACCGCGGGCACGCCGCTGATGCGGCGCATCCCCGCGCAGCAGGGCCGCGAGGGCCGCAACCTGCACGGCGATCCGCTGCCGCCCGCGGCCGTGCCCGACCTGCCGTTCCGGCCCGGCCTGAGCGGCGTGGAGATTTCCGAGGACGATCCCTGCGTGCTGCTGGCCGCCCGCGCCGGCGTGCCGCGCGAACTCGGGCAGGGCGTGTGCGTCGACCCCGTGCTGGAAGTCGAGTCGGTCGACCTGGCCACCGGCAACGTGGATTTCGACGGCACGCTCAAGGTGCGCGGCGACATCAAGGCGGGCATGTCGGTGAAGGTGGCCGGCGATATCGTCGTCAATGGCACCATCGAGGCCGCCCATATCGTGGCCGGCGGCAACATCACGGTGCGCGGCGGCGTCATCGGCGGCGGCGAGACGCTGGTGCTGGATACCGGGCCGGAACAGGGCGCCAACACCCGCGCGGCCTACTTGCGCTGCGAGGGCAATCTCGAGGCGCGCTTCCTGGACAATGCGGTGGTCAGCGCCGGCGGCGCCGTGCGCGTGCAAGGCGAGATCCGCCAGAGCGACATCGCCGCCGGCGACAGCATCGTGGCCGGCGGCGAAGGCAACGAGCAAGGCGCCATCCTGGGCGGGCGGTGCCGCGCGCTGCGCAAGATCAGCGCCGCCACGGTGGGCTCGCTCTCCAATCTGCCCACCGCCATCCAGGTGGGCGTCAATCCCCATGCGGCCGCGCGCCGTGCCGAGATCGCCCGCGAACGCGCGGCGGTGCGCGAAGAGCGCGCCAAGCTGGAAAAGCTGCTGGCCTTCTTCAAGGCCAATCCCGAGAAAGGCGCCAACGGCGTGGCCGACCGCGTGCGCGTTACCTATGCCGCCACCGAGGGCCGCCTGCAGGAGCTGGACGCGCGCGACGAGGCGCTCACGGCCGAGATCAGCCAGATGCGCAGCGCCGTCATCCAGGCCACGCGCCGGTTTTGCGGCGGCGTCCAGCTGCAGGTCGGGTCGCGGTCGCTGGGGCTGATCGAGAACCATCCCGGCGGGCAGGCCAGGCTGGAAGAGGACGCGGTGGTGATCCGGTAAGCTGCCCGGCCGCCAAGCCGCCGGGCCGCCGGGCCGGCCGCGCCGGCCGTCAAGCCGGCGTCCCGCGGCCTGGCCTAGGACGGCTTCCCGGCAGCCGCCCCGGCGCGCCGGCCGCGCGGCACCCACCGCCAGAACACCCCGGCCGCCACCAGGCCCAGCGCGCCGATCACCATGGCGCCCGCGGCCAGCGAGGCCAGCGCGCTGACCGCCGACAGCAGCAGCGGCCCGCCGCTGGTGCCGACGTCGGACATCAGCCGCCAGATCCCCAGGAACTGGGTGCGCTGGTGCGCCGGCGCCGAATCGGCGCCCAGCGTCATCACGATGCCCGAGCCGATGCCGTTGCCGAAACCCAGCACCAGCGACACCAGCACGAAGGCGCCCATGCTGGACGTAAACGGAATGCCGATCAGCGACAGGCCCATGAGCAGCGTGCAGGGCACGGCTACCCAGATGCGGCCGCGCTGGTCCATCACCTTGCCCGCCGGATAGAACACCGCCATGTCGATGGCCGCCACCAGGCCGTAGATCAGCGAGGTGGTGGCCGCGTCGATGCCCAGGTGCTCGGCCCATAGCGGCACCACCACCTGGCGGGACGAACGCAGGACGCCGACCAGCAGCACGCCCACGCCCAGGGTCATGAAGGTGCGGACGTTCTCGCGCGCCACCTTGCGCATCTGCGGCCGCGGCACGTCCTTGGCCGATTCCTTGCCGCTGGACAGGTCGGGCCAGCGCAGCACCACCCAGGCCGAGGCGGCCATGGCCGCGATGGCGATCCAGTAGGCGCCGGCCAGGCCCATCAGGTGGATCAGGCCGGCGCCGGCGAAGGGGCCGACGAACACGCCGACCCGCGTCATGCCGCCCAGCGTGGACAGCGCCCGCGCGCGCAGCGACAGGGGCACGGCTTCGACCAGGTACACCTGCCGCGCCAGCATGAATACCGAGCTGGCCACGCCCACGATCAGCATGCCCAGGGCCAGCATCCAGACCTGCGTGGCCAGCACCGCCAGCAGCAGGCCGGCCATGCTGACCACGGCCGCGCCGGCGATGGCCTTGCGTTCGCCGTAGCGGGCGGTCAGCATCGCCGCGGGGATGTTGCTCAGCAGCGAGCCGCCGCCGATCAGCGCCGCCACCACGCCGGCCATGGCCACGGAGGCGCCCAGGTCGCGCGCCGACAGCGCGACCACGGGCAGGATGGCCCCCTTGCTCAGCCCGTCGAGCAGCGAGGGGCCGAAGGCGGGGATGGCGATTTTTTTCCAGCTGAAGGATGCGTCGGTCATGGGCAAGGCGCCCGGCGGGCGCCTGGAGATGCGGGATGGGACGAGTTCGCGCAGGCGTGCAAGCCCGGTGGACGGGCCGGCCGCGCGGGCGAGGGCAAGTCGGAAATTCTACGTCGGGATGGGAAACGGGAAGCTGAACGCGCCCTGAACCGGCCGGCCCCCCCGGGGGGCAGCAAGCCGTAAGGCGCAGCGTGGGGGCTTTTTTGCCGCCGGGCCGCCCCAAGGCAAAAAGCGGCCCCCCCGGGGGGCAGCAAGCCGTAAGGCGCAGCGTGGGGGCTTTTTTGCTACCCTTGGGGTCGATCCCAGCTACGCCAGGTTGCCGTTCCGTGCCGTTTCCATCGTCCAGCGCCGCGCTCAGCACTTCATCCCCGGCCCGCGCCGCCGCGACAGTCCCGCGTTTCTTTCCGCTTTTCCTGCCGCGGGCCGGCCGCGGGCTGGCCCTCGCGCTGGCGCTGGCCGTGCTGGCCGCCTGCGGCTCCACGCCCAAGGTCGAGCCCGGCCAATACCGCGTGGTCCGCGGCGATACCCTGACCAAGATCGCCCGCCAGCATGGCCAGAGCGTCAGCGCGTTGATGCGCATGAACAACCTGAGCGACCCCAATCGCATCGAGGTCGGGCAGGTGCTGCGCGTGCGGCCGGCGGCCACCGCGGGTGCGGCCGGCACGGCCCCGCCCGCGCCCGCCGCTTCGGCCGGCACGAGCGCGGCGGTCGCCGGCAGGCGCGTGGGGCCGGCGCCGGCCCGTTCGATTTCCATGGTGTGGCCCGCCGAAGGCCGGCTGGTGCGCGGCTTCAACGGGACGAGTTCGCGCGGCCTGGTGATCGCCAACAGCGCCGGCACCCCCGTCAGGGCGGCGGCCGCCGGTACCGTCGCCTATGTCGGCAATGGCCTGCGCGGCTACGGCAACATGGTCATCGTGCGCCACGACTCGGCCTACCTGTCGGTCTACGCGCACAACCGCAGCATCAGCGTCAAGGAAGGCCAGCGCGTGACCAGCGGCCAGACCATCGCCCAGATGGGCGACAGCGATGCGCCCGCCGTGCAGCTGTATTTCGAGGTGCGCTACGACGGCAAGTCGGTCGATCCGATCCGCTTCCTGCCCAAGCGCTAGAAGACCGGCCGGGCATGGGAAAATACCCGCCATGTCCGATTCCACGCTTCCGTTCCCGGCTGTTCCGGCCCGCCCCGCGGCCGGCAGCCCCTTGGCCGATGCGCCCGCCGCCGATGCCCCGGCAGCCGATGCCCCGGCAGCCGATGCCTGCTCCGCGCAGGCCTGCTCCGCCGACCTCGAACGCCGCTTCGGCGGCCTGGCGCGTCTGTACGGGCCAGGCGCGCCCGAGCGCCTGCGTGCTGCCCGCATCGCCGTGGTGGGCCTGGGCGGCGTGGGCTCCTGGACGGCCGAGGCGCTCGCACGCTGCGGCGTGGGCCGCCTGGCGCTGATAGACCTGGACCACATCGCCGAGTCCAACATCAACCGCCAGGTGCATGCCTTGTCGGCCACCCTGGGCCAGGCCAAGGTGCAGGCCATGGCCGAACGCATCGCCGGCATCCATCCGGCTTGCCGGGTGGCCTGCGTGGACGACTTCCTGACGCCGGGCAATGCGGCGCAACTGCTGGACCCGTCGCTGGACATGGTGATCGACTGCACCGACCAGGCGGCCGCCAAGGTCGCCATGATCCTGCTGGCGCGCCAGCGCCGCCAGCCGCTGGTGGTGTGCGGCGGCGCCGGCGGCAAGACCGATGCGCTGGCCCTGCGTGCCGGCGACCTGTCCGAGAGCACCCACGATGCCTTGCTGGCGCGGCTGCGCAACATCCTGCGCAAGCAGCACGGCTACCCCAAGCCGGCTGCGGCCAAGGCCGGCAAGCCCGGCCGCGTGCCCCGCATGGGCGTGCGCGTGCTGTGGGTCGAGCAGCCGGCCATCCTGCCCAGCGTGTGGACGGCCGGGATCCAGGCCGACGATGCCGCGCCGCAGGGCCTGTCCTGCGCCGGCTACGGTTCGGTGGTGACGGTAACGGCCGCCATGGGCCTGGCCGCGGCCAACATGGCCTTGCGGCAGGTGCTGGCGCAGGATTAGGGCCGGCTGCCGCCAAGCTCCGCCCTGTGGGGAGCGGGCAGCAGGCTCTCGTCAGTCCAGTCCCCGGGCCTTGAGCCAGTCGCGCATCTGGGCGATCTCGGCTTGCTGCGCCCGGATCACGTCCTCGGCAAGCCGGCGGATCCCCGGGTCCTTGCCGTGGGCCAGGACGATGCGCGCCATGTCGACGGCGCCTTCGTGGTGCGGAATCATGGCGCGTACGAAATCGACGTCGGCATCTCCCGTGTACGCCACCGCCATGTCCCGGTGCATTCTTGCATTGGCCGCCTCGAAGGCCCGGGTGGATGGCGATGCCTGGGCCGCCTGGCCGGACGGGACGCCGCCGTCATGGTTGCCGTGATCCCCGTGTCCGCCGTGCGCATCCTGGGCGGCGCCGGCTGCGCCTGCGCCCAGCAGCAACAGGGCCATGGCCGGCCCGGCCATCCATTTTCCTACGTGCATGTCGTTCTCCTTGTTTGCATGGGCCGCGCAAGCCCGGGCACAGCCGCGCCCCGCTTGCGCGCGGCGCGACCCCGCCGCGCCGGACACGACTATGCACCTTCCCATGCTGGCAAGGTCAAGCCCGGGGTTACGTCGAACCAGCCGCGCAGCCCGTTGGACAGCCGCAGCCCCCGGGCCCGCGCCAGGTCGGCGCGCGTCAGCACGGCTTCGCGCACCAGCCCGGCAGCCAGCAGCGCCTCGCGCTGCACGCCCGGCAGCAGGCCGCTGGATACGGGCGGCGTGAGCCACGCGCCGTCGCGCAGCAGGTGCACGTTGCTGCGCGAGCCTTCGCACAGCTCGCCGCGCTCGTTCAGGAACAGCACGTCGAAGTGATCGGGATGGGCCGCCAGCCAGGCGGCGGCGGCCTGGTACCAGGGCCGGTGGGTGGTCTTGTGGCGCAGCAGCGGCTCTTGCGAGGACAGCGGCAGGGGCGCCAGGGCAAGCTTCGGGCCGGCCGGCAAGGCGGGCAGGGGGCCTGTCTCCAGCGTGCAGGCGCCCCGCTCATCGCACAGCAGCCGCAGCCGGTGCGCCTGGCCCCGGGGCAGCCGCGCGGCGTGCCCCAGCAGCCTGTCGCGCAGATCCGCCTGCGGCGGCGCGTAGCCCAGCGCCCGCGCCGAACGCGCCAGCCGCGCCAGATGTCCATCCAGCAGCGGCAAGGCGCCGTCGGCCTGCACCCGCATCGTCTCGATCAGGCGCGCGCCGGCCGGGGGCGTCAACGCGTCAGCACGCGGGACTTCCATTCGCATTCCTCCCATTCGAGCGCGGGGTCCGAATCGGCCACGATGCCGCCGCCGGCATGGTAGGTGCCGCTGTCCGGCGTGGACAGGACCAGCGTGCGGATCGCCACGTTCAGCGAAAAATCGCCATCCGGCGCCAGCCAGCCTATGCTGCCGCAATATAGTCCGCGCGGCTGCGGCTCGAGCTCGCGGATGCGGCGCATGGCCGCGATCTTGGGCGCGCCCGTGACCGAGCCGCAAGGAAACAGGGCGCGCAGGATCTCGCCCAGCCCGGCGCCGGGCGCCTCGGCCTCGATGGTGGAGGTCAGCGTCCAGACGCTGGCGTAGCGTTCCAGCTCGAACAGGCCGCGCACCCGCACCGACCCGGGCCGCGCCACCCGTCCCAGGTCGTTGCGCAGCAGGTCCACGATCATGAGGTTCTCGGCCCGGTTCTTTTCGCTGGCCTGCAATGCCCGGGCCGAGGCGGCGTCCTGTTCCGGGTCGGCGTGGCGCGGCGCCGTGCCTTTCATGGGGCGCGTGCGCAGCAGGCTGCCTTGGCGCGCCAGGAACAGCTCGGGCGAGAAAGACAGCACCGTGCGGCCGGCGTCCTCGATGTAGGCCGCATGGGCCGAGGGGTGCCGGCTGGCCAGTTGGGCGTACAGCTCGGGCGCCGGGCCCTGCACCGTGACGTCCAGCGGCATGGTGTAGTTGACCTGGTAGAGCTCGCCGGCGGCGATCCATTCGGCGATGCGGCGCACGTTGGCGCGATAGGTGTCGGGCGCCACGCGGGCCCGCACCGAAGCCACCTGCGGCGGCGGATACAGGTCGGGCGCGGGCCAGGGCGTCTCTTCGGTGTGGCGGCGGTAGACCAGGGCGGTCAGGCGCGGCTTGCCGTCGGACGGGAGGCTGGCGGGGGGCGCCGCGCCGGCCGGCGTGCCGCCGGGCAGCAGCACGCCCGGCTCCAGCCATTCTCCCAGCTCGTAGTCCAGCAGCAGCGCCACCCAATGGCCGGCGCGCCGTGCGGCGTCGATGCGCGCCAGCGCCGCGTCCACCTCGCTGGCGGCGCAGGCGGTGATGCGCTCGTGCAGGTCGTGCAGGACGATGGCGCGCCCGGCCTCGCGGTCCTCGAAACGGCACAGGCTCATCGCGGCAGGCCTCCCATCAGGCCCCCTCAAGAAAGGGCTTGAGCACCGCGCCGGTATGCGACTGCGCATGCAGGGCCGCCACCTCTTCGGGCGTGCCTTGGGCCACCAGCCTGCCGCCGCCCGTGCCGCCTTCGGGCCCCAGGTCCAGCAGCCAGTCGGCTTCGGCGATCACGTCCAGGTTGTGCTCGATCACCACTACCGTATTGCCCGCCTCGACCAGCCGGTGCAGCACATGGATGAGTTTCTCGACGTCGGCCATGGACAGGCCCACCGTAGGCTCGTCCAGCACGTACAGCGTGTGCGGCGCGCGCGAGGCCCGGCCCGTGGTGATGATCCCTTCGGCCAGGCGCGCCTTGGCCAGTTCGGTGACCAGCTTGATGCGCTGCGCCTCGCCGCCCGACAGCGTGGGAGAGGGCTGGCCCAGCGTCAGGTAGCCCAGGCCCACGTCCTGCATCAGCTGCAGGGGCCGTTGCACCTTGGGGTGCGCCGCGAAATAGCCGATGGCGTCGTCCACCTCCATGGCCAGCACCTCGCCGGCATGCTTGCCGCGCATCTGCACGCTCAGCGTGTCGTGGTTGAAGCGTGCGCCGTTGCAGGCGTCGCAAGGCACCTTCACGTCGGGCAGGAAGTTCATTTCGATGGTGCGCATGCCTTGGCCCTCGCATACCGGGCAGCGGCCGTCGCCGGTATTGAAGGAAAAGCGCGCCGCGGTCCAGCCGCGCATGCGCGCCTCGCGCGTGTCGGCGAACTGCTTGCGCACTTCGTCCCAGAAGCCCACGTAGGTGGCCGGGCAGGAGCGCGGCGTCTTGCCAATGGGCGTCTGGTCGACCTCCAGCACGCGGTCCAGGACTTCCCAGCCGGTGATGGCCTCGCAGCCGCGCCAGGCCGGCGCATTGCCCTGGCCCACCGCGGCCAGCAGGTTCTCCAGCATCACTTCGCGCGCCAGCGTGGACTTGCCCGAGCCCGACACGCCGGTGACCACCGACAGCCTGCCGATGGGAAAGCGCGCATCGACCTTGCGCAGGTTGTGCAATTGCGCGCCCTGTACGCGCAGGAAGGCGGTGTCCGGCCCGATGGGCCGGCGCGGCTGCAGCGGATGCCTGAGCGGCTGCGCCAGGTAGCGGCCGGTGACCGATGCCTTGGACGCCATCAGCGCGGGCAGCGGTCCTTGCGCCACCACCTGGCCGCCGCGCACGCCGGCGCCCGGGCCGATGTCGATGATGTGCGAGGCGCGCCGGATGGTGTCGTCGTCATGCTCGACCACCACCAGCGTGTTGCCGTTGCCTTCGAGCTTGCCCAGCGCATCGAGCAGGATGCGGTTGTCGCGCGGATGCAGGCCGATGGTGGGCTCGTCCAGCACGTAGCACACGCCCTGCATGTTCGAGCCCAGCTGCGCGGCCAGCCGGATGCGCTGCGCCTCGCCGCCCGAGAGCGTGGGCGCGGCGCGGTCCAGCGCCAGGTAGTTCAGCCCCACCTCGCGCATGAAGCCCAGGCGGCTGCGGATCTCGGCCAGGATGTCGCGCGCGATCTCGGCCTCGCGCCCGCGCATCACCAGGCCGGTGAAGAAGCCGTGGGCCTCGTCCACCGACATGGCGGCCAGGTCGGCGATGGAGCGGTCGCGCCAGCGCACGGCCAGCGATACACGGTTCAGCCGCTTGCCGTGGCAGGCCGGGCACACGCGCGCCTGGCCGGGCTGTGCGTCGGCCCAGCCGGCTTCCTCGCCGCTTTGCTCGGCGTCGAAGCCGGGCATCACCAGGCCGGTGCCGTAGCAGGTCGGGCACCAGCCATGCTTGGAGTTGTAGGAGAACATGCGCGGATCGAGTTCCGGGAAACTCGCGCCGCTGACCGGGCAGGTGCGCTTGGTGGAAAAGTGCAGTTGCTCCAGCGAAGGGGACAGCGTTTCGCGCAGCGCCCCCAGCGGCCACACCACCGACATCGCGCCCTGGCCCAGCTCCAGTGCGCGCCGGACCGCGTCGCGCAGCGGCGTCTCGTCGGCGGGGTCCACCCGCAGGTCGGCCACCGGCAGCTCGATGGTGTGCTCCTTGTAGCGGTCCAGCCGCGGCCAGGGCGAGACCGGCGTGAAGACGCCATCGACCCGCAGGTGCGTATAGCCCTTGCTGCCGGCCCACTTGGCCAGGTCGGTGTAGTAGCCCTTGCGCGCGGTGACCAGCGGGGCCAGCAGGCCGATGTGCTGGCCCGCATGCTCGCGCAGGATGCGCGCCACGATCTGATCGGGCGTCTGCGACTGCACCGGCACGTTGTGGTCGGGCGAATACTGCACGCCCAGCTTCACGTAGAGCAGCCGCAGGAAGTGGTGGATCTCGGTCATGGTGGCGACCGTGGATTTCAGCCCGCCGCGGCTGGTGCGCTGCGCGATGGCCACCGTGGGCGGGATGCCGAAGATGGCGTCCACGTCGGGCTTGCCGGCCGGCTGCACGATGGCGCGGGCATAGGCGTTGAGCGATTCGAGGTAGCGCCGCTGGCCTTCGTTGAAAAGGATGTCGAAGGCCAGCGTGGACTTGCCCGAGCCCGAGACGCCGGTGATGACGGTGAACTTTTCGCGCGGGATTTCCACGCTGATGTTCTTCAGGTTGTGCTCGCGCGCATTGCGGATCTCGATGGCGTGCGCCAGCGCCGCGCGCCTTGCCGTATGGGCCAGCGCCAGCTCGGTTTCGGTGGCGTAGGCGGTCTCGGGCTCGCGCAGCGCGGGCGCCTGCTGCGGCTGCGCCGGCAGGATGTCGGTGTCGTAGTCGCGCAGCGCCGCGCCGGTAAACGAACGCGGATTGGCCATCAGATCCTGGGGCGTGCCCACGCCCACGACCTCGCCGCCGGCATCGCCGCCGTCCGGCCCCAGGTCGATCAGCCAGTCGGCCGCGCGGATCACGTCCAGGTTGTGCTCGATCACCAGCAGGGTGTGGCCGGCGGCCAGCAGCTTGCGGAAGGCGCGCATCAGCCGCGCCACGTCGTCGAAATGCAGGCCGGTGGTCGGCTCGTCGAACAGGAATAGCGTGCCTTTTTTGGCCAGCCTGGCCCCCGCCGCGCCGCTGCGCACGGCCTCGGCCAGGTGGCCGGCCAGCTTGAGCCGCTGCGCCTCGCCGCCCGACAGGGTGGGCACCGGCTGGCCCAGCTGCACGTATTCCAGCCCCACGTCGGCCAACGGGGCCAGGCCGGTCTGCACGTCGCGCAGGCCCTTGAAGAAATCCATGGCCTCGCTGACCGTCATGGCCAGCACCTCGTCCACCGAGGCGCTGCGGCCCAGGTGCTCGACGCGCACCTCGCGGATCTCGGGGCGGAAGCGCTTGCCGTCGCAGTCGGGGCAGCGCAGGTAGACGTCGGACAGGAACTGCATCTCGACGTGTTCGAAGCCGGTGCCGCCGCAGGTCGGGCAGCGCCCGTCGCCGCTGTTGAAGCTGAAGGTGCCGGCCGTGTAGCCGCGCTCGCGCGAGAGCGGCGCCTGGGCGAACAGCTTGCGGATGGCCTCGAAGGCGCCCACGTAGCTGGCCGGATTCGAGCGCGCGGTCTTGCCCACCGGGGCCTGATCCACCATGACCACGTCGGCGATGCGCTCGGCGCCCAGCACCCGGTCGTGCTCGCCCGGCGCGTCGGTGGGCTTGCCCTGCAGCTTGCGCAGCGCCGGATAGAGCACGTCCTGCACCAGCGTGGACTTGCCCGAGCCCGATACGCCGGTCAGGCACACCAGCCGGCCCAGCGGGATCTCGACCGAGACGTTCTTGAGATTGTGCGCGCGCGCGCCTTCCAGGACCAGCCGCGGCGTGCTGGCCGCCACCGGCTGCGGCCGGGGCGCCTCGACACGCTTGCGCGCGCCCAGGTAGTCGCCGGTCAGGGTGGGCGCGCCGCGCATCTGCGCGGGCGTGCCGTCGAACACGATCCGCCCGCCGCGCTCGCCCGGCCCCGGGCCGATGTCGATGATGCGGTCGGCCGCCACCATGACCTGCGGATCGTGCTCGACCACCACCAGCGTGTTGCCCGCGTCGCGCAGGCGGTGCATGACCTCGACGATGCGGTGCATGTCGCGCGGATGCAGGCCGATGGAGGGTTCGTCCAGCACGAACAGCGTATTGACCAGCGAGGTGCCCAGGGCCGTGGTCAGGTTGATGCGCTGGACTTCGCCGCCGGACAGCGTGCGGCTTTGCCGGTCCAGCGTCAGGTAGCCCAGGCCCACGTCGCACAGGAACTTCAGGCGCGCCCGCACTTCGGTCATGAGCAGGTCGGCGGCCGCGTCCAGCACGCCCTCGAACTTCAGGGTCTCGAAGAACTGCTGCACCCGCTCGATGGGCAGCAGCATCAGGTCGTGCAGGGTCAGCCCGGGCAACCCGTACAGCTGATCTTCGCTCCAGCCGGCGTGCACCGGCTTGAAGCGGCGGTAGCGGCCATCCTCGCGCGGCAGGGCCTGATCGGCCTCGCGCGCCTCGCCCACGCGCCACAGCAGCGCGTCGGGCTTGAGGCGCGAGCCCTTGCAGGCCGGGCAGGGCGTATAGCTGCGGTACTTGGACAGCAGCACCCGCACGTGCATCTTGTAGGCCCGGGACTCCAGCCAGTCGAAAAAGCGCTGCACCCCGTACCACTGGGTCTTCCAGGCCTGGTTGCCGCCTTTCCAGGCGGGGTCGCCGTACAGCACCCATTCGCGCTCTTCGGGGCGCAGGTCTTTCCAGGGCACGCCCAGGCGCACGCCGGCGCCCGGGGCGTACTTCTGCAGGTCGTCCTGGCATTCCTTGTAGCTGGCCGTCTGCCAAGGCTTGATCGCGCCCTCGCGCAGTGTCTTGGTTTCGTCCGGCACCACCAGGCCGAAGTCGATGCCGATCACCCGGCCGAAGCCGCGGCAGCTTTCGCAGGCGCCCAGCGGCGAGTTGAACGAGAAGGTGCTGGGCAGCGGGTCCGAGTATTCGATGTTGCAGTCGGCGCAATGCAGACGGTTGCTGTAGCGCCAGCATTGCGCTTCGTTGCCCTGGTCGTCCAGCGCGCGCACGGCGATATGGCCGCCGCCCATCTTCAGGGCCGCATCCAGGGCTTCCATGATGCGGCCGGCCTCGGCGGAGCCGTGGCGGAAACGGTCCTGCACCACGTTCAGCACGCGCGTGCCGGGCGTGCCGGCGGGTGCGGCCTTGGCCTTGCCCTTGCCCTTGGCAGGCCCGCCCGGCGCGGCCTTGCCCGGCGCCGTGCCGGCCTCCTCGCTGTGCACCCGGGTGTAGCCCTGGCCTTCGAGAAAGCCGCGCACTTCCTCCTCGGTGAAGTTGGCCGGCACGTTCACGGCAAAGGTGACCACCAGCCGCGGGTCGCCGGCGGCCGCCGCGCGCCGGGCGATGGAGGCGGCGATGGTGTCGGGCGTGTCGCGCTGCACCCGCTGCCCGCAGCCGCGGCAGTACAGCCGTCCCGCCCGGGCGAACAGCAGCTTCAGGTGGTCGTTCAGCTCGGTCATGGTGCCGACCGTGCTGCGCGAGCTGCGCACCGGGTTGGTCTGGTCGATGGCGATGGCCGGCAGGATGCCCTCGATCCTGTCGACCTGCGGCTTGTCCATGCGGTCCAGGAACTGGCGCGCATAGGGCGAGAAGGTCTCGACGTAGCGGCGTTGCCCCTCGGCATAGAGCGTGTCGAAGGCCAGCGAGCTCTTGCCCGAGCCGGAGACCCCGGTAATGACGATCAGCTGGTTGGTGTCGAGGGTGAGATCGAGGTGCTTGAGGTTGTTCTGGCGCGCGCCAGTGATGCGGATCTGCGAGGTCATGGGCTATCGTAGCGTGGGGCGGGGACGGCCGCCACAAGACGGGCCGGGCTCGCGATTGCTGGATCGATATCCAGTATATCGTTTTCCCGCAAGGGGCCGCCGTGTTCGCCGGCCGCGGCGCGGATTTGGGGTTTGCAGCCCGCGCACGCTACAATAGCGGGTTATCCAAAAATCCCTATCCGTCTTCGCCGCCCCGGCGCGAGGCGGTCCGCAAACCTGGCCCGGGAATTTCCCGGCTCATACAAAGGAGTCCGACATGGCTGAACGTAAGCGCGTGCGCCGCAACACCCTGGAGCGCCGCTGCCTGGGCAAGGCATTCAAGCGCCTTTTCGCGAACTCGCCCAAGGGCGTGTTCAAGATGCTGGAAAAGATCAAGCGCATGTAAGGCGCGGCTGCCGCCCGGCTTGCCGGGCGGGCCGCCTCGATGCGGCTTTCGCACCAGGCCCCAAGGCAGGCTCGCGCCGGCCTTGGGGTTTTTTCATGGCGGGTTCGATGGCTTCTTGCCTGCCCGTCCCGGCAGGCAGGCTGCGCCCGCGCCCGCTAGGCGGCCAGGCCGTCCAGCGCCGGCAGCACGTCGTCCGGCAGTTCGAGCCCGGCGGCCGCGACGTTTTCCCGCAGATGCGCAATGGAAGAGGTGCCGGGAATCAGCAGGATGTTGGGGGAGCGGCGCAGCAGCCACGCCAGCGCCACCTGCATCGGCGTGGCGCCGAGCCGCTGGGCCGCCGCCGACAAGGCCGACGATTGCAGCGGCGTGAAGCCGCCCAGCGGGAAGAACGGCACGTAGGCGATGCCGTCCCGGGCCAGCGCGTCGATCAAGGGATCGTCCTGGCGGTGCACGATGTTGTACAGGTTCTGCACGCAGACGATAGGCACCATGCTGCGGGCTTCGGCCACCTGCGCGGCCGTGACGTTGCTCAGGCCGATATGCCGCACGAGCCCTTGCCGCTGCAGTTCGGCCAGGACGGCCAGGGGCTGCTCGATGGAGCCTTCGGCCGGGCCGTGCGCCTGGAACATGATCCGCAGGTTGACCACGTCCAGGACGTCCAGCCCCAGGTTGCGCAGGTTGTCGTGCACAGCCTGGGTCAGCGCCTCGGCCGAAAAGGCGGGCAGCCAGGAGGCGTCCTCGCCGCGGCGGGCGCCGATCTTGGTGACGATGGTCAAGTCGTCCCGATAGGGGTGCAATGCCTCGCGGATGATCTGGTTGGTCACATGCGGGCCGTAGAAATCGCTGGTGTCGATATGGTCGATGCCCAGCTCGACGGCTTCGCGCAGCACCGCCAGCGCCGCGCCGCGGTCCCTGGGCGGGCCGAATACCCCGGGGCCGGCCAGCTGCATGGCGCCATAGCCCATTCGTTTCACGGCGCGCGCGCCCAGGGGGAACGTGCCGGTCTTGTCGATGCTTTGCATGTCTTTGCCTTGTTTGCGGGTTGAGTGCGGACAGTATATGAAGCATTATTCAGTTTTTGAATTCGCATTCCATGAGCACTCCGACGGCGGCCCTGAAGCCGCGAAAATCCCCGCGCCAGGCCCGTTCCGCAGCCACGGTGGAGGCCCTGCACACCGCAGCCGTTCAGGTTCTGACCCGCGAAGGCCTGGGCCGCTGCACGACGACCCGCGTCGCGGCGCGGGCCGGCATGTCGGTCGGCAGCCTCTACCAGTACTACCCGAACCGCGACGCCTTGCTTGCGGCGGTGCTGGCCCGGCACCTGGACGGCGTGGCCGGCGCGGTGGCCGAAGTGTGCCAGCAGAGCCGGGGCAGGCCGGCAGCCGAGATGGCCCGGGCCCTGGTCGCCTCCTTTCTCGACGCGAAGCTGCGCGACCCGCAGGAATCGAAGGCGCTCTACGCCGTGGCCGCGGAACGCGGCGGCGCCGAACTGGCCGCGCAGGCCGGCGCGCGCATGACCGGGGCGATCGCGGCGATGCTCGCGAGCGCGCCGGATGCGCGCTTCGCCGATCCCGCGGTGACGGCCGGCATCGCCTTCCGCGCCTTGGCCGGGCCGGTGCGGGCCGTGCTCGAAGGCACGGCGCCGCCCGGCTTCCAAGCCTGCCTGCAAGAGCAGCTTGCGCTGCTGCTGGGCGCGTATTTCACGGCCGGCCAAGGCCCCGCGCACACGCGGCCTGCCCGCGCGGCGGCAAAAAGGCCCCCACGCTGCGCCTTCGGCTGAACTGACTGCCCCCCCGGGGGGCCGTTTTTGCCTTGGGGCGGCCCGGCGGCAAAAAATGCCCCCACGCTGCGCCTTACGGCTTGCTGCCCCCCCGGGGGGGGCCGTTTTTGCCTTGGGGCGGCCCGGCGGCAAAAAAAGGCGGCAGGGAAGGTCTTTGATAACTGCGGGGACCTAAAGAATTAATCCCTCGGAAATCAATGGCCCGAGCCTGGTCAATACAATGGCGGGAAGCCGGCCAAGAGGAGACCACGCATCATGCAGAACGGCCCTTGCCTGTATCCAGGCTTCGAGACCCACGACATCCAGACCGGGCCCGGCGTGCGCATCCGCGTGCGCACCGGCGGCCAGGGGGCGCCGCTGCTGCTGCTGCATGGCCACCCGCAGACCCACGCCATGTGGCACAAGGTTGCGCCGGCGCTGGCCGGGCGCTTCGCGCTCGTGCTCGCGGACCTGCGCGGGTATGGCGATTCGTCCAGGCCGCCTGGCGACGCCGACCACGGCAACTACAGCAAGCGCGTCATGGCGCGCGACATGCTGCAGGTAATGCAGGCGCTCGGGCATGCCAGCTTCCATGTCCTGGCCCACGACCGCGGCGCCCGGGTCGCGCACCGCCTGGCGCTCGACCATCCACAGGCCGTCCGCCGGTTGGCGCTGCTGGATATCGCGCCGACGCTGGCCATGTACGAGCAGACCGGCGAGGCGTTCGCGCGCGCCTACTGGCACTGGTTCTTCCTCATCCAGCCCGCGCCGCTGCCGGAGCGCCTAATCGAGGCGGATCCGGCCGCCTACGTGCGCGACGTGATGGGCCGCCGCAGCGCGGGCCTGGCGCCGTTCGCGCCCGCCGCGCTTGCCGAATACGAGCGCGCGCTCGCGCTGCCCGGGACGGCGCACGGCATATGCGAGGACTATCGGGCCTCGGCCGGCATCGACCTCGATCACGACCGCGCCGACCGGGCAGGCGGCGTGCGGCTGCGCATGCCGCTGCTGGCCCTGTGGGGGCGCGACGGCGTGGTGCAGCGCTGCTTCGATCCGCTTTCGGAATGGCGCCGGGTCGCCGAGGACGTGCGCGGCGGCCCGCTGCCTTGCGGCCATTACATCGCGGAAGAGGCGCCCGAGGCGCTGCTGGCCGAGGTTCTCGCCTTTTTCCCGCGGGACTGAGCGGGCCCGGGTTCCGGGGCACCTGCGCCCCGGTCTCCGGGGGCAGGCGCGGGCGGGACGCTAGGCGCCGTCCAGTGCCAGCACAGGGTGCCGCAGATGCCAGTCGGTGGCCGACTGCAGCGCTTGGCCGATGCGCACCAGGCCGCTTTCGTCGCCCGGCTTGCCATAGAGCTGCACGCCCAGCGGCAGGCCCGCCTCGTCGAAGCCGGCCGGCAGCGCCAGGGCGCAGGCGCCCAGGAAATTCGCCGGCCGCGTATAGAGCGACAGGGCCGTGGAGGATTCGTCCAGGCCTTCGAGCGGGACCGCGGTGATCGGCAGGCCCGGCACCAGCAGCGCGTCGATGTCCTGCATCCATGCCTGCCACTGCGCGCAGGCGGCGCGGTGCGCGGCCTGCAGGCGCAGGTAGTCGCGCGCGGCCAGCGCCGCGCCGCCGAGCATGCGCTGGCGGACCGCCTCGCCCATCGGCGCGCCGCGGTCCTGGACCACCGCTTCGTACAGCGCATAGCCCTCGCAGGCGATGATCTGCCCCACCTGGTCGGTCATCTCGCGAAAGTCGAAGGGAAACTCCGGTTCGCAAAGCGTCGCGCCCAAGGCCTGCAGATGGGCGACGGTTTCCTGGTAGGCGCGCGCGAAGGCGGGCTGCAAGGCATAGGGATGGCGCGCGGCCGGCATGGTGGCCACCAGCACGCCGGCCAGCGGCAAGGCCGAGGGCACGGGCGCGGCCGGCGCGATGGCCGGCTGCGGCCGGTGCAGGGTGCGCGGGTCCAGCGGATCGGGCCCGGCCATCACGCCGGCCAGCAGCGCCGCATCCCAGGCCGAACGCGCCATGGGTCCCAGCGTGTCCAGCGTATGGCACAGGTCCACGCAGCCGGCCAGGCTGATGCGCCCGGCGCTGACCTTCAGGCCCGTGATGCCGTTGAGCATGGAGGGCGTGCGGATCGAGCCGCCGGTGTCCGAACCGATGGCCGCCGCGGCTAGGCCCGCGGCCACGGCCACGCCCGAGCCGCTGGACGAGCCGCCCGGCACGCGGTGCACGGCGCGGTCCCAAGGGTTCTTGGGCGTGCCCAGCAGCGGGTTCACGCCCCAGGCGCCGAAGGCGTATTCCACCATCTGGGTGCTGCCCAGCACCACCGCGCCGGCCTGCATCAGGCGCTGCAAGGCGGTGGCGGTGCTGCCGGCCGTCCGCCCGGCCAGGGTCCGGGAGCCCGCCGCCATCGGCTGGCCGGCCAGGCCGCACAGGTCCTTGACCGCGATGGGGATGCCGTCGAGCGGCCCGAGCGCCAGCCCCTGGCGCCGGCGCGCGTCGGCGCAGCGCGCCTGTGCCAGCGCCAGTTCGGGGTGGACCTGGGCGTAGGCCCTGAGCTCGCCATCGTGGCGCTCGATGCGCGCCAGGTAGGCGCGCGTCAGTTCCTCGGCGCCCAGCTGGCCTTGCGCGAGCAGCCCCGAAAGCTGTTCGATGGGAAGGAATACGACGTCGTCCATGCGGTTTCTCGTTGCGCGCATCGGCCATGCGGCCTTAGCGCTGGTTCCAGGCCGGGATGGGGTAGATGGGCTTGCCGGTGGCCACGTCGGCGGGATACAGGGGCACCATGCCCTTGCCGGGCTGCAGCTGCACCACCGGGAACGGCATCTGCAGCTGCTTGCCCTGTTCGTTGATTTCATAGGGCCCGGCCATCACTGTCAACTTGCCCGACAGATCCAGCGCGGCCTGCTTCATCCTGGCCGGATCGGTGGACTGGGCCTTCTTGATGATCTCCTCCGCCACCACGCCCGCGCCATAGGCCAGCGCGGTCTGGAAGTCGGGCGCGAATTCGGCTTTGGGGAACAGCCTGTCGTAGGCCTGGGCGAACTGCTCGCGGTTCATGCCGGCGTTGACCTGCCAGTTGATCGCCGGGTCGTAGTTGGTGTTGCTGAAGATGTAGTCGCCGTCCTTGCCGATGGCCTGGAACTGCGGCGTCGAGGCGTAGAACATGAACGTGAACGGGAAGTTGATGTTCAGCTGCTTCATCTGGCGGGCCATGCTGATCAGGTCGCCTTCGTACGAGGTGGGAAAGAACACGTCCGCCCCGGATGCGCGGACCTTCTGCAGCAAGGTGCTGAAGTCCTTCTGCCCCTTGGGGTAGCGCTCGTACAGCACCACTTCCATCCCGTTCTTCTTGGCCTGGTCGTTGCCGCCGGCCGCCAGCGCGGTGGGGAAGGGCTCGTCCGAATAGATGATGGCCACCTTCTTGCCGCCCAGCTGGCTGGCGTATTCCATCGGCAGGCGCAGCTGCAGCGAGGCGGGCATCTGGGTGCCCGAGACCACGTACTTGAAGCCCTGTTCGTAGAGCGGATCGCTGGAGGCCGACCACACCATCAGGAACTTGCCCAGCCGTTCGGTGACGGTGGCCGCCGCCGCGGTCAGGGTGGAGCCGAAGGGCGCGAACACCATGTCCACCTTCTCGTTGGTGATCAGGCCTTCGTAGACCCGGGTGACCATCTGCTTGTCGCTGCGGTCGTCGCGCTTGACCAGTTCGACCCGGCGCTTCTGTCCGTCGATCTCGATGCCGCCGCGCTGGTTGACCTCGTCGACCCAGACTTCGATGCCGCGCACGCCCGACTGGGAAGCCAGCGCGAAGGTGCCGGTGGACGAGACCGTCATGCCGATGCGCAGCGGCGGCGCCTCGGCCTGCGCCAGGGCTGGGGCAGCCGCCGTGGCGCCCAGCGCGATGGCTGCCAGTCGTAAAGCCAGTTTCCGGAAAATCGGGCGTTGCTCAAGCATGGTTGTCTCCCCGTTCGGATGGGTGGTTGGTATCGGCGGGCGGCGCGTGCCACTACTATTACGGCGCGGTACGGGTCCGCTGGCGAGTAGGATATACCAAAAAATTATAGGTTGCGTATGACGCGAAAACTGAATTTCAAGCAGATCGAGATGCTCTGGACCGTGGTGACTGCCGGCTCGATCAGCGCCGCGGCCAAGCAGCTGGACGTGACGCAGCCGGCCATCAGCCGCATGCTGGCGCAGACCGAGGCCCACGTGGGCGTCGAGCTGTTCGAGCGGGTGCGCGGGCGGCTGCGGCCGACCAAGGCGCTGAACGACCTGCTGCCCGAGATCGAGCGCGCGCAAAAGGCCTTGCAGCGCGTCAACGACATGACCCGCGCCATCGCCGATTCGCGCGGCGGCGTGCTGAAGGTGGCTTCCAATCCCAGCCTGAGCACGCATGTGATGCCGCGCGCGCTGGCCGCCTTCCGCGCCCGCCATCCCGAAACCTTCCTGCGGTTCCAGACCGAGACCACGATCCAGGAGATCGCCGAAAAGCTGCTCAGCGGCGAGGTCGACGCGGCGGTGCTGACCATCCCGGCCGAGCATCCCTTTCTTTCCAGCCAGGCCATCTGCGCCGGCCGGCTGGTGGCCGTGATCCCGGCCGACCAGCCGCTCGCGCGCCAGCGCGCCGTGTCGCTGCGGGCGCTGGCCGCGCTGCCGCAGATCGTCGTGGGCGAGCGCCTGCATTTCGGCATGCTGGCGGCCAATGCCTTCGCCCGCGCGGGCCTGTCGCCGCGCGTGTTCGCCGACGTGCCCACTTCCCACCTGGCCTGCGCCATGGCCAATACCGGCGTGGGCTACGCCATCGTCGACGAGTTCTCCGTGATGGAGAACATCTGGCCCAATCTGTGCGTGGTGCCGCTGGAGGAAGAGCTCTCCTTGCGCATGCTGCTGGTGCATGCCGTCGATCGGCCGCTGTCCGAGGTGGCCAAGCGTTTCGCCCAGGTGCTGCGCGGCCTGTACCGGACGGCGGACTGAGCGGCTGGTGCCTGCTTTTAAGGGTTTTTACTAGGAATAGTTAACTTGAATTTATAGGTCTGGCGGGCGCATACTGGCCGCTCTCAAAACAAGCGATCGTCCACGATCCCGGAGTGAGGCAGATGCAAAGCCACGCCAGCGACGCGGCCTACGCCAGCCAGCGTCAGCAAGACCAAAGCGTCGACCGCCTGCGGATCCGGCTGGCCGCGGGGCTGTTTGCCGCGCTGGTGGCCGTGCTGGCCCTGGTGCCGCTGGTCTCGGACAACGCCACCTTCGCGTTCTACCTGATGCTGTGGATCGCCATGGCCACGGGCATGAACATCTGCGTGGGCTTTACCGGCTACCTGCCTTTCGGCTATGTGGTGTTCTATGGCATCGGCGCCTATGCCACCGGCATCTGCTATCGCGTGCTGGGACTGCCCATCCTGCCGTCCCTGCTGGCCGCCGGCCTGGCGGGCATGCTGATCGCGCTGCTGATGGCGCCCACGCTGCGGCTCAAGGGCGTGTATTTCGGCATTGTCAGCCTGGGGCTGGCCACCATCGTCAGGCTGTTCATCGCCAACCTGCCCGATGCCTACACCGGCGGCAGCATGGGCCTGATCCTGGCCAGCGCCAACAATCCCACGCACAGCTTCTACGCCATGCTGGCGGTCATGGCCTTCGCCCTGGCCGCCGTGCTGTGGCTGTCGCGCTCGCGGCTGGGCCGGCAGCTGCGCGCCATCAAGGACGACGCGGGCGCGGCCGCCTGCGTGGGCATCAACGTGCCGCGCGTGCGGCTCAAGGCCTGGCTGCTGGCCGCGCTCATCCCGGCGCTGGCCGGCGGCGTCGAGGCCTGGTACACCAACGTGGTCGATCCCGAGTACGCCTTCCACGTGCTGGTCACCGCCAAGAGCATCATCTACGGCATGGCCGGGGGCTTTGGCACCATCCTCGGCCCCGTGGTGGGCACCATCGCGCTGTTCGGCATAGACCATGTCATCTGGGAGCGCTTCCCGCTGCTCAACCTGCTGCTGCTGGGACTGGTCATCATCGGGCTGATGCTGTTCCTGCCGCGCGGCGTGGTCGGCAGCCTGCTCAAGCACAAACCGCAGCTGCGCCGCTACATCGCCTGAGGAGACCGCCATGACTGCACTGCTGATCCAGGGCCTGGTCAACGGCCTGATCCTGGGCGCCATCTACGGCCTGATCGGCCTGGGATTGAACATCATCTACGGCGTGCTGCGCGTGGTGAATTTCGCGCATGGCGAATTCCTCGTGCTGGGGGCCTATTTCGCCTGGGTGATGCTGCAGTTCTTCGGCATCGATCCCTTCCTGGCGCTGCCGCTGGCCTTTGCCGCCTTCTTCGCGGTGGGCTGCCTGCTGTACTACCTGCTGGTGCCCAGGCTGGCGCGCTCGGACGACCCCGAAACCAGCTCGCTGCTGCTGATGTTCGGCGTCTCCATCTCGCTGGGCGCGGGCATGCTGCTGCTGTTCGAGGCCGACGCGCGCAGCCTGGACGTTTCCTTCGAGCCGGTGTTTCTCACCTTCGGCGAGGTCATCCTGCCCACCATCCGGCTGATCGCGCTGGGCGTGGCGCTGCTGCTGGTGGCGGCGCTGACGGGTTTTCTGTACCGCACCCAGCTGGGCAAGGCGCTGCGAGCCATCATCATGAACCGCGATGCGGTCAGCATCGTGGGCATCAATGCGCAGCGGCTGTCCGCCGTGGCCTTCGGGCTGGGCATCGGGCTGGCCGCGGCCACCGGCGTCATCGTCGGCATGGTCTTTCCGTCCTTCAGCCCCTTCATGGGCAACGACTACACGCTGATCGGCTTCGTGGTGATCGTGCTGGGCGGGCTGGGACACCCCATCGGCGCCCTGGTCGGCGCGCTGCTCTACGGCGTGACCGAGCAGGTGGCGGTGGTCTACATGAACCCGTCCATGGCCACGGCGCTGGGTTTCTCCCTGATGATCGCCATGATTTTCATCCGTCCGTCGGGCCTGATGGGCCAGCGCCAACTGAGCTGATAGGGGAGGGGCGATGCTGGCGGTACGCAATCTGAAAAAGCGCTTCGGCGGCCTGCAGGCGCTGCGGGGCATAGACCTGGACGTGCCCGAGCGCGCCATCCTGGGCGTGATCGGCATGAACGGCTCGGGCAAGACCACGCTGCTGAACTGCATCAATGGCATCTACCGCGCCGACTCGGGCAGCATCGCGCTGCAGGGCCAGCCGCTGATCGGGCGCGCGGTGCACCAGATCGCCGCGCTGGGCATCGGCCGCACTTTCCAGGTGCCGCGGGTGTTCCAGCGCATGACGCTGATGGAGAACATGGACGTGGCCCAGGCCAGCGCCGCGGCCAGCCAGGTCGAGCGCGACGACATGTCGGCCTATTGGCTGGACAAGGTGGGGCTGCTGCGGCTGCGGCACAACTACGCGGAAGAACTGTCCGGCGGCCAGCAGAAGCTGGTGGAGCTGGCCCGCATCATGGTGGCGCGGCCCCGCCTGATCCTGCTGGACGAGCCCTTTGCGGGCGTCAATCCCGAGCTGGCCCGCAAGCTCATCGCACTGATCGCCGAGATACCCGTCGAGCACGGCTGCTCGGTGGTGCTGGTCTCGCACGACCTGACTTCGATCTACCAGCTTTCGCACCACATCATCGTGATGAACGAGGGCGCCATCCTCACGCAGGGCGACGCCCAGGCCGTGCGGTCCGATCCGGCGGTCATCGAAGCCTACCTGGGAGCCTAGCCGCATGGACGCCGTCCTGAGCCTGAACGAGGCGACCGTGGCCTATCACGGCGACATCACCATCCTGAACCGCGTCAGCATCGCCGCGCGCAAGGGGTGCATCACCGGCATCATCGGCCCCAACGGCGCGGGCAAGTCCACGGTGCTCAAGACGCTGTTCGGCTTTCTGCCGCTGCGCCACGGCAGCATCGTGCTCGGCGGCCAGGACATCAGCCGCGAGCCGGCCAGCCGGCGCGCCGGGCGGGGCATGGCCTACGTGCCGCAAAGCCGCAGCCTGTTCGCCGACCTGTCGGTCGAGGACAACCTGCTGCTGGGCTGCTGGCCGTTCCGCAAGGACCGCGCGCGCGTGCGCCGGCGCATCGACGCGGTCTACAGCCGCTTTCCCATCCTGGCCGAAAAGCGCCGCGACCCGGTCTCGAGCATGAGCGGCGGGCAGCAGCGTTTCGTGGAATTCGGCCGGGCCCTGCTGATCGAGCCTTCGGTGATCCTGCTCGACGAGCCCACGGCCATGCTCGCGCCCCGGATATCCAAGGAGATCTATGCCCTGGTGCGCGGCCTGGCCGACGAGGGCATGACGGTGGTGCTGGTGGACCAGAACGTGCGCCGCTGCGCCGAGATCGCCGATCACCTGTACATACTCGAACTGGGGCGCAACAAGGCCGAGGGAGACCGCCAGGCCTTCGAGCAGGGCGCCGGCCTGCGCGACATGGTCGCCACCTGGATGGACTACCGCATCGACTGAGCGCAGCCGCGCTGCATCCTGAAACAGCTGCGACGCGCGCGCAACGCCGCTGGGAGGCGGCCAGGCTTATACTCGTGCGGCCTCCATCCGCAAGGGCAGCGCCATGGCCGATCATGCGCACGTCTTTACCGTCTTTACCGCCACCTACAACCGCGCCCACACGCTGCGGCGGGTGTACGACAGCCTTTTTGCGCAGACCTTCCGCGATTTCGAATGGGTGGTGGTGGACGACGGCTCCACCGACGATACCGAGGCGCTGGTCCAGGCCTGGGCGGCCCAGGCGCCGTTCCCGGTCCGCTTCTTCCGCCAGGCGCACCGCCACAAGAAGGCCGCCTTCAACCTGGGCGTGCGGCAGGCCCGCGCAGAGCTGTTCCTGGCCCTGGACAGCGACGACAGCATGCCGCCGGACGCGCTGGCCATCCTGCACCAGGCCTGGCTGGACATCCCCGCCGAACGGCGGGGCCAATACGCCTCGGTCACCGGCCTGTGCGCCCGGCCCGACGGCACCATCGTGGGCGACCGCTATCCGCGGGACGTGATGGACAGCACGCCGGTCGAGGCGTATTTCGGCATGGACGTGCGCGGCGAGAAATTCGGCTTTACCCGCACCGAGCTGTTGGCGCGCTTTCCCTTTCCCGAGCACATCGAAGGCTTCGTGCCCGAAAGCGTGGTGTGGTGGGCCATTGCGCGGGCGGGCTACCGCTCGCGCTTCATCAACCGCGTGGTGCGCCATTACGAGGACTCGGCCGACTCCATCTCGCGCGCCCCGGTGCGCGACACCGCGCCCGGGCTGTACCTGCTTGCTCACGAGATGCTGTCGCACCACTTGCGCTATTTCGTGCGCCGCCCCACGACCTTCCTGCTGGCGGCCGCGCGCCACGTGCGCTTCGGCCTGCACCTGGGCCGCGAAGGCCGCCGGGCCGCCTGCCCGCAAGGCTTGCGCAAGCCGGGCGCCATCCTGCTGTGCACCGTCATGGCGCCGCTGGGCGGGTTCCTGTACCTGCGCGATCGCTATCGCGGGGCATGACGACCCCGTCCCCGAAAGCCTCGTGTAAGCCTCGTGCCCATTGATTGACGCCATTGTGACAGTTGCGGCACTATCGCCGTCACGCCGCATTCAGCTGGCTGTCATACAGGAGTTTCTCCATGCGTCGCACCTTTATTGCAGCCGCTATCGCGGCCACGATGGCCCTCCCCACGGTGGGCCACGCCAAGACCCTACGCTGGGCCAGCCAAGGCGACATCCTTACCCTGGATCCGCACGCGCAAAACGAAGGGCTCAACATCGCCGCCTCCAGCTACGTGTACGAGCCGCTGGTGCAATACAACCCCGACTTCGAGATCTCGCCGGGCCTGGCGACAGCCTGGGAGCAGGTCGAGCCCACCGTGTGGCGCTTCACGCTGCGCCAAGGGGTCAAGTTCCACGACGGCTCGGATTTCGATGCGCAGGACGTGGTGTTCTCCATCAAGCGCGCCATGGCGCCCACTTCGCACTTCAAGGCCTACGTCAACGGCATCGAGGACGTGCGGGCGGTCGATGCCCATACCGTCGAGATCATCACCGGCGGACCGAACCCGGTGCTGCTGCGCCAGCTGACCAACGTGTTCATCATGGACCAGGGCTGGGCCGAGAAGCACAACGCCGCCGCCCCGCAGGACTTCTCCAAGAACGAGGAAACCTACGCGGCGCGCAATGCCAACGGCACCGGGCCCTACCAGCTCAAGAGCCGCGAAGTGGACGTGCGCACCGTGTTCGTCGAGAACCCCGGCTGGTGGAACAAGGCCGACAAGAAGGGCAACGTGACCGAGGTCATCTACACCCCGATCCGCCAGGCCGCCACCCGCACCGCCGCGCTGCTTTCGGGCGAGATCGACTTCGTGCTCGATCCTCCCGCCCAGGACCTGCAGCGCCTGCAGCAGCAGGTCAAGGTGGTCGAGGGCAACGAATACCGCACCATCTACCTGGGGCTGGACCAGGGCAGCAAGGAGCTGAAGTACTCCACCATCAAGGGCAAGAACCCCTTTGCCGACGTGCGCGTGCGCGAAGCGCTGTACCGCGCCATCGACGTCGAGGCGATCAAGAAGGCGGTGATGCGCGGCCTGTCGGCGCCCACCGGCACCATGATCGCCCCGCAGGTCCAGGGCTGGACCAAGGAGCTGGCCCAGCGCGTGCCCTACGATCCGGAGCGCGCCCGCGAACTGCTCAAGGAAGCCGGCTACGCCGAGGGCCTGAACTTCACGCTGGACTGCCCCAACAACCGCTACATCAACGACGAGGCCATCTGCCAGGCGGTCGTGGCGATGTGGGCGCGCGTGGGCGTGCAGGCCCGCCTGAACGCCATGCCGCGCGCCACCTATTTCCCCAAGGTGCAGTCCTTCGACACCAGCGCCTACCTGTTCGGCTGGGGCGTGCCCACCTTCGATGCGCTGTACACGCTGCAAAGCCTGATCCGCAGCAAGAACGAAGGCGCCGACGGCTCGTTCAACTTCGGCTACTACCAGAACGACGAGGTCGACAAGCTGATCGACCAGGTCAAGGTGGAAACCGACGAAGCCAAGCGCAATGCGGCCATCCATCGGGCCCTGCAGATCCATGCGCAGGAGTTCGGCCATATCCCGCTGCACGACCAGGTGATTCCCTGGGCGATGAAGAAAAACGTCAACGTCATCCACCGCGCCGACAACCGCCTGTCGGTCGAGTGGGTCACGATCGACTGATCCCGTCGCTACCTGACGCCGGCGCGCGCCCGTCCACGAGGCAGGCGCGCGCCTCGTTTTCAGAAGCGCTGCAACGCGCCCGGGCCATTCGCCCGGGCATGGACACGGGGCCACCTGCCCACGGTCCCCGTGCATAGGTAGAGACACATGCTTGCTTTCATCATCCGACGCCTGGCGCAGGCCGTCGCCGTCATGCTGACGGTGGCCCTGCTGGCGTTCATGCTTTTTCGCTACGTCGGCGATCCGGTCACCATCATGCTGGGCCAGGACGCCACCGAACAGGACCGCATCGAGCTTCGGCAGTCGCTGGGCCTGGACCAGCCGGCGCCGGTGCAGTTCGTGCGCTTCGTGCAGAACGCGGTGCAAGGCGACTTCGGCCTGTCGCTGCGGCAGGCGCAGCCTGTTTCCTCGCTGCTTGCCGAAAGGCTGCCCGCCACGGTCGAGCTGTCCCTGGCCGCCGCCGCGCTGGCCCTGGTCGTGGGCGTACCGTTGGGGGTGTATACGGCGCTGCGGCGGCGGGGCTGGCTGGCCCAATCGCTGCTGGCCCTGTCGCTGCTGGGCGTTTCCCTGCCCACTTTCCTGATCGGCATCCTGCTGATCCTGGTGTTTTCGGTGCAGCTGGGCTGGCTGCCCAGCTATGGGCGCGGCGAGACCGTGCGCATCGGCGGCTGGACCACCGGGCTGCTGACCGCCAGCGGCTGGAAGCACCTGATCCTGCCGGCCATCACGCTGTCGCTGTTCCAGCTCACCCTCATCATGCGGCTGGTGCGCTCCGAGATGCTCGAGGTGCTGCGCACCGACTACATCAAGTTCGCCCACGCCCGGGGCCTGAGCAAGCGCGCCATCCACTTCGGCCACGCGCTCAAGAACACCCTGGTGCCGGTCATCACCATCACGGGGCTGCAGCTGGGCGGCATCATCGCCTTCGCCATCGTCACCGAGACGGTGTTCCAGTGGCCGGGCATGGGGCTGCTGTTCATCCAGGCCGTGCAGTTCGCCGACGTGCCGGTCATGGCGGCGTACCTGTGCCTGATCGCCCTGGTGTTCGTGGTCATCAACCTCGTGGTCGACCTGCTGTATTTCGCGGTGGACCCCAGGCTGCGGCTGGGCCGCGCGGGAGGCCACTGATGAAAGCCGTGCTCATACGCTGGTGGGACAGCGACCTGATGTGGTCCTGGCGCCATACGCCGGTGGCCGTGGCCGCCACCGTGATGTTCGTCCTGATGATGGTCGGGGCCTTCGGCGCGGGCTGGGTGGCGCCGCACAATCCCTTCGACCTGGCCACGGTCAACCTGATCGACGCCTTGCTGCCGCCGGCCTGGCTGGAGGGCGGCACGCCCGACTACCTGCTGGGCACCGACAGCCAGGGCCGCGACCTTTACTCGGCGCTGCTCTACGGCACGCGCGTGTCGCTGCTGATCGGCCTGGCCTCGGTGGCGCTGTCCATGCTGATCGGCATCGGCCTGGGCCTGCTGTCGGGGTATGCCGGCGGCCGGGTGGACGCCTTCATCATGCGCGTGGCCGACGTGCAGCTGTCCTTTCCCGCCATCCTGATCGCGCTCCTGATCGACGGCGTGGCGCGGGCGGTGGTGTCGGCCGGCGACCATGACGTGATCGCCTTCCCCGTGCTGGTGGGCGCCATCGCGCTGGCCGGCTGGCCGCAATACGCGCGCACGGTGCGCGGCTCGACCCTGGTCGAGAAGAACCGCGAGTACGTGCAGGCCGCGCGCGTCATCGGCATTTCCTCGGGGGCGATCATGTTCCGCCACGTGCTGCCCAACGTCATGGGACCGGTGCTGGTGCTGGCCACGGTGCACCTGGCGACCGCCATCATTACCGAGGCCACCTTGTCCTTCCTGGGGGTGGGCGTGCCGCCGACCTCGCCCTCGCTGGGCACGCTGATCCGCGTCGGCAACGATTTCCTGTTCTCCGGAGAATGGTGGATCACCATATTCCCCGGCCTGGCGCTGGTGCTGCTGGTGCTGTCGGTCAACCTGCTGGGCGATTGGCTGCGCGACGCCCTGAACCCCAGGCTGAGCTAGCCCACAGAAGGAGCGACCCATGAGTCCCTTGCTTGAGGTCCGCAATCTGCGGGTCGAATTTCCCACGCGCCGGGGCGTGCTGCGCGCCCTGGACGACGTGTCCTTTTCCATTTCCGCCGGCGAGGTGCTGGGCGTGGTGGGCGAATCCGGGGCGGGCAAGTCCCTGACCGGCGCATCCATCATTGGCCTGCTCGAGCCGCCCGGACGCATCGGCGCCGGCCAGATCCTGCTCGAAGGCAAGCGCATCGACAACCTGCCGCCCGAGGCCATGCGCCGCGTGCGCGGCCGGCAGATCGGCGCGATCTTCCAGGATCCGCTGACCTCGCTCAATCCGTTGTACACGGTGGGCCGGCAGCTGACCGAAACCATCGTCACGCACCTGCCCATGAGCTGGTCGCAGGCGCGCACGCGCGCCATCGAGCTGCTGGCGTCCACCGGCATCCCCGCCGCGCGCGAGCGCATCGACCACTATCCGCACCAGTTCTCCGGCGGCATGCGCCAACGCGTGGTGATCGCCCTGGCGCTGGCGGCCGAGCCGCGGCTCATCGTGGCCGACGAACCGACCACCGCGCTGGACGTATCCATCCAGGCGCAGATCATCGACCTGCTCAAGAAGCTGTGCCGCGAGCAGGGCACGGCGGTGATGCTGATCACGCACGACATGGGGGTGATCGCCGAGACGGCAGACCGCGTGGCGGTGATGTACGCCGGCCGGGTGGCCGAGATCGGGCCGGTGGCCCAGGTCATCCACGCGCCCGCGCATCCCTACACGCGCGGCCTGATGGGCTCCATTCCGACGCTGGACGGGCATGCCGAGCGGCTGGTGCAGATCGACGGCAGCATGCCGCGCCTGACCGCCATACCGCCGGGCTGCGCCTTCAATCCGCGCTGTCCGGCGCGCATGGACCGCTGCGTGCGCGAGCGCCCCGAGCTGCTGCCGGCCGGCGCCTCGCACGCGGCCTGTTGGCTGCACGACCAGCACCGGGAGGCAGCATGAACGCGCCGGACCTTTCCACGCGCGCAGACCGGAGCGCGCCGCACGAAGGCAGTCCGGGGGCCGGGCAATCCCAAGCCCTGGTCCGGGTGGACGATGCCGCGCGCTGGTTCGATGTCTCGCCGCCCTGGCTCGAGCGCGTCCTGGGCCGCAAGCCGCGCGTGATGCTGCGCGCCGTCGACGGCGTGTCGTTCACCATCCGCAAGGGCGAGACCCTGGCGCTGGTGGGCGAGTCCGGCTGCGGCAAGTCCACCATGGCGCGCCTGCTGGTGGGCCTGTACGGCCTGACGCGCGGCGCCATCCGCTTCGACGGCCAGCCGCTTGCGCAGATGAGCGGCCCGGCCGGGCGCGCCTTGCGGCGGCGCCTGCAGATGATCTTCCAGGATCCCTATGCCAGCCTGAATCCGCGCTGGCGGGTGGGCCGCATCATCGCCGAGCCGCTGCGGGCGCACACCGACATGACGCCGGCCCAGCAGCGCGAGCGGGTGGACGAGCTGCTGCGCCAGGTGGGCCTGGACCCGGCCGACCGCAACCGCTATCCGCACCAGTTCTCGGGCGGGCAGCGCCAGCGCATCTCCATCGCGCGGGCCCTGGCCGCCAAGCCCGAGTTCCTGGTGTGCGACGAGCCGACCTCGGCGCTGGACGTTTCGGTGCAGGCGCAGGTGCTGAACCTGATGAAGGACCTGCAGCGCGAGCTCGGACTGACCTACCTGTTCATCTCGCACAACCTGGCGGTGGTGCATCACGTGGCCGACCGGGTAGGGGTGATGTACCTGGGGCGCCTGGTCGAGATCGCGCCGCGCGACGAGCTGTTCGCCCGGCCGCGCCACCCCTACACGCGCATGCTGCTCTCGGCCATCCCGGACATGAGCGGCACGGGCCGGCGGCGCATTCCGGTGGCCGGCGAAGTGCCCAATCCGCTCAATCCGCCCCCGGGCTGTACCTTCCATCCCCGTTGTCCGCATGCGCGCGAGCTTTGCAAGCGCGAGGCGCCCGCCAACCTGCCGGACGGGCCGGCCGAGGTGGCGTGCCACGGCGTGGCGCAAGGCTGGGAGGATGTGGTGGGGCCGGCGCAGCCGGCGCGCTGAGCCGGTACCGGCGCCATGCGCCGCAGACAGGCCGCGGCGCATGGCGCCGGCCGGGAGGCTAGCGGGCGCGCCGCTCCGGGACGAAGCTGGGCTCGTCGTCGTCCTCGGCTTCGTCCTGCTCGCCGGCGGGCTCGTCATCGGCGATCACGAACGGCAGCAGTTCCACCAGATGGTCGGACCAGCCGCATTCCTCGCCTTCGTGATCGAGCTTGGTGTAGCGCCGCCCCTCTTCGGGGCACAGCTGTATGCCCCACAGGAAGCGGCAGTCGTAGACGTCCTCGGGGGCGGGCGTCAGGCCGCCCTTGTTGCCCACCCAGCGCGCGTCGGGCCCGCCCATCTGGATGCGGACATCTTCGTCGGCCGGCGAGCCTTGGTCGGACAGCGGCACGGCAAAGGCCACCCACTCGTGGCCGTTTTCCGCCGTATCCACTTCGGCCAGTATCGGCTGGCCAAGATAGGCAGTGAGCGCGTCCGCCGTTTTACCTAGCATGACGAGTTCGTCTTCGGTGAACACGCACGGGGCTTCCGCTGGGTCGGAGGGTAGAGGCATGGTCGGTCCTGTTGTGCTTCGGGACGGGTGGCATTCGCGCCATACGCAGGGCTCATGCCGCCGGCCGCATCTGGCCGGATGATGATGCCACCGGCTTGCAAGGCAGGTTCTGCTTCCCCTTGGTGCAAGCATAGCTTGACAGCGTACCGGTGCAAAGTCCGCCGGCCCGCCGGGGCTTGCCGGCGCGGGCGCCGACAGGCGCGTTAAGATGCTGGCCTGCGTTCCACATCCGGGTCCTTTCGCACCATGCCTGCCGCGCCTGCCGTACGACCTCAGTATTTCCTGCTGCCGCTGGGCTCGGTCCTCATGTGGTCCGGTAACATGGTCGTCACGAAAATGTCGGCCAGCGTCATTTCACCTGTGACTATCGGTTTCTACCGCTGGCTGATCGCCGGCCTGGCGCTCACGCCCTTCCTGGCCTACGGCGTATGGCGCGAGCGGCACCGCATCCGCCCCCACCTGGGCAAGCTGGCGGTGCTCGGCGCGCTGGGCATGGCGGTCTACCAGGGGCTGATGTACTTCGCGGCCGCCCATACGTCGGCCACCAACATGGCGTTCATCACCTCGCTGGTGCCGCTGCTGACCATCGCCGTGAGCGCCGCGCTGATGCAGGAAAGCCCGCCGCGCCTGGCGGTGCTCGGCGGGCTGCTGTCGCTGGCGGGCATCTCGGTGCTGGTCAGCCACGGCCGGCCCGCCATGCTGCTGGAGGCCGGGGTGAACCGCGGCGACGTATTGATCTTCCTGGCCGCGCTGGGCTATGCCGTCTATGGCGTGCTGGTGCGCAAGTGGGCCATCCCGCTTTCGGCCTGGCATTCGCTGTACGTGCAGATCGGCTTCGGCCTGCTGGTGCAGCTGCCGGCCTTCCTGTACCTGCCGGCCACGCCGCTGGACGCCGCCAACCTGCCGCTGGTGCTCTATGCGGCCCTGCTGCCCTCGATCTTCGCGCCGTATCTGTGGCTGCGCGCCATCGACGTGCTCGGCGCGTCGCGCGCCAGCATCTTCGTGAACCTGACGCCGGTATTTACCATCGTCATCGCGGCGCTGCTGCTGGCCGAGCCGGTCGAGTCCTATCACCTGGCCGGCGGCGCCATCGTGCTGACCGGCGTCATGCTGGCGCAATGGCGGCCCGGCGCGCGGCGGCCCGCGCGCGGGGCGTAGCCCCGGCGCCCAAGCGGGGGCTGGGTACAATGCCCGTTTGGCCCAAACTCGCCTCGTCGATTCCGTAAAAATGGCTCAATACGTCTATACCATGCACCGGGTGGGCAAGATCGTCCCGCCCAAGCGCGAGATCCTGCGCAACATCTCCCTGTCGTTCTTTCCCGGCGCCAAGATCGGCGTGCTGGGCCTGAACGGCTCGGGCAAGTCCACCCTGCTCAAGATCATGGCCGGCCTCGATCGCGAGATCGAGGGCGAGGCAGTGCCCATGCCGGGCATCAAGATCGGCTACCTGCCGCAGGAGCCGCAGCTCGATCCCGAGCACACCGTGCGCCAGTCGGTGGAAGAAGGCCTGGGCGAAGTGGTGGCCGCGCGCAAGCGCCTGGAAGAGGTCTACGCCGAATACGCCGAGCCCGACGCCGATTTCGACAAGCTGGCGGCCGAGCAGGCCGAACTGGAAGCCATCATCGCGGCGGCCGCCTCCAGCGGCGCCGACGACCTGGAAACCCAGATGGAGGTGGCCGCCGATGCGCTGCGCCTGCCGCCCTGGGACGCCAGGGTGGGCAACCTGTCCGGCGGCGAGAAGCGCCGCGTGGCGCTGTGCCGCCTGCTGCTGTCCAAGCCCGACATGCTGCTGCTGGACGAGCCCACCAACCACCTGGACGCCGAAAGCGTCGAATGGCTCGAGCAGTTCCTGCACAAGTTCCCCGGCACCGTGGTGGCCGTGACCCACGACCGCTACTTCCTGGACAACGCCGCCGAATGGATCCTCGAACTGGACCGCGGCCACGGCATTCCCTGGAAGGGCAACTACAGCTCGTGGCTGGCCCAGAAGGAAGAGCGCCTCAAGCAGGAAGAGGCCAGCGAGTCGGCCCGCCAGAAGACCATCAAGAAAGAGCTCGAGTGGGTGCGCCAGAATCCCAAGGGCCGCCAGGCCAAGGCCAAGGCGCGCCTGGCCCGCTTCGAAGAGCTCTCGTCCTACGAATACCAGAAGCGCAACGAGACCTCCGAGATCTTCATTCCGGTGGGCGAGCGCCTGGGCAACGAGGTCATCGAGTTCGAGAACGTCAGCAAGGCCTATGGCGAGCGCCTGCTGATCGACAACCTCAGCTTCAAGGTGCCGCCCGGCGCCATCGTGGGCATCATCGGCCCCAACGGCGCGGGCAAATCCACGCTGTTTCGCATGGTCGCCGGGCGCGAGCAGCCCGATTCGGGCCAGGTCAAGCTCGGCAAGACGGTCAACCTGGCCTACGTGGACCAGTCGCGTGATTCGCTGGAAGACGGCAAGACGGTGTTCGACGCGGTGGCCGACGGCGCCGACATCCTGACGGTGGGCAAGTTCGAGATGCCGGCGCGCGCCTACCTGGGCCGCTTCAATTTCAAGGGCGGCGACCAGAACAAGCGCGTGGGGCAGCTTTCGGGCGGCGAGCGCGGGCGCCTGCACCTGGCCAAGACGCTGATCAAGGGCGGCAACGTGCTGCTGCTGGACGAGCCCTCCAACGACCTGGACGTGGAAACCCTGCGCGCCCTGGAAGATGCCTTGCTCGAGTTTCCGGGCTGCGTCATGGTGATCAGCCACGACCGCTGGTTCCTGGACCGCATCGCCACCCACATCCTGGCGTTCGAGGGCGATTCGCAAGTGGTGTTCTTCGACGGCAACTACCAGGAATACGAGGCCGACAAGAAGGCCCGCCTGGGCGCCGACGCGCAACCCAGGCGGCTGCGCTACAAGGCGCTGAAGTAGGCCGGGCAGGGCCTGCCGCCCTGTGCGGCGGGCCGCCGCGTTGCCGCTCGCCCGCCCGGCTCGCCGGCCCTGGCGAAACCGTGCGTAACCGGCGCCGCGCGGCGCCTGTGTTCATAACTTGTTGCGCATGCCAGAATTGCGGCGTGGGCAGACCGGCGGATGTTACAGGGCGAAAGTCTTGAAACACATGCTGGGCAAACCTCACAGCAAATCCGGGATCGTTCTGACAAAGTAAGGGTCATACGAATAACCCTTTTTATAAGGAGCAAGCCATGAACGTTCGTACCGCTTCCAAAGCGATCGCCATTGGAGTGCTTGCCGTTGCAGCATCCGGTTGCTCGAGCTGGGATTCCATGAGCTCGCGCCAGAAATCCACCGTGACCGGCGCGGGCCTGGGCGGCGTCGCAGGCGCTGTCATCACCAACGGCGGCGTGCTGGGTACCGTCGGCGGTGCGGCCATCGGCGGCGTGATCGGCGACCAGATCGGCAAGAACCGCTGACCGTGCGCAGCGCCACTCCGTCCAAGCATCACCGGCCCGGGCCCTTCGGGGCTTGGCCGATGGTAGGAGCCGCCGGGTGAAACACCCGGCCTGCGGTTCCAAGAGCCCGCCAGATGGCGGGCTCTTTTTTGGCCGGGGGGCAGCAAGCCGAAGGCGCAGCGTGGGGTGGGGGCATTTTTCCATGCGCCCGGCACGCCAAAGGGTTATTTTGTGACTTGGTCCTATATTCCCACGAAAGAGGAGTACCCCATGGCACGCATCGCACTCATCGGCGCCTCCGGACAGGCCGGCACGCGCATCCTCAAGGAACTCTCCGATCGCGGACACGCCGTCACCGCCATTGCACGCAATCCGGAGAAGATCGCGGCACTGCCCAATGTCAGCGCCAAGGCGGGCGACGTGGCCGACAAGGACGCGCTGGCAAAGCTGCTGGCCGGGCATGACGCGGTGGTTAGCGCCGTGAGGTTTGCAGACTGCGACCCGCGGGTGCTGATCGACGCGGTGCGCGCTGCGGGCGTCAAACGCTATCTGGTCGTGGGCGGCGCCGGCAGCCTGGAGGTCGCGCCGGGCCAGCGCCTGATCGACCAGCCGGATTTCCCCCAGGCCTACCGCCCCGAAGCCGGCAAGGGGGCTGAATTCCTTGCGGTACTCAAGCAGGAAAAAGAACTGGACTGGACCTTCCTGTCGCCTTCGGCCGAGTTCGTGCCGGGCGAGCGCACCGGCAAGTTCCGTTTGGGCAAGGACGCGCTGCTGGTCGGCGAACAAGGCAGCCGCATTTCCTTCGAGGATTATGCGGTGGCGCTGGTGGACGAGATCGAGCGGCCGGCGCACTCGCGCCAACGTTTCACGGTGGGCTACTGAGGCATGCCCTGATGAAACCGCTGCCGGCCATTTCCATGCGGCACGGCAGGCGCGGCGCCGCGGCGGTCCTGCCGCGGCGGCCGGGCGCTCAGTTTTGCGGCATCTCGATCTTGACTTCCAGGATTTCCAGCGAATCCTGCTTCTCGACGTGGACCTTGATGTCGTCGGGATTGATCTTGATGTATTTGGAGATGACCTCGATCAGCTCTTTCTGCAGCTGCGGCAGGTAGTCGGGCGCATCGCGGTCCGAGCGTTCGTGCGCCAGGATGATCTGCAGGCGTTCCTTGGCGACGCTGGCGGAAGTCTTCTTCTGTCCGAGCAGGAATGACAACAGGGACATGGCTTACTTCCCTCCGAACAGGCGCTTGAGCAGGCCGGGCTTTTCGTATTCGGTGAAGCGCAGCGGCTTTTCCTCGCCAAGGTAGCGCGCCACCACGTCCTTGTAGGCTTCCGAGACGTCGCTGTCCTTCAGGTGGATGGCCGGCACGCCCTGGTTGGAGGCCTGCAGCACGGCTTCCGACTCGGGGATCACACCGATCAGCTTGATGCGCAGGATGTCCTCGATGTCCTGGCGCGAAAGCATTTCGCCGCCTTCCACGCGCTTGGGGTTGTAGCGGGTGAGCAGCAGGAATTCCTTGACCGGCTCGTCGCCTTCGATGGCCCGGCGCGACTTGGCGGCCAGGATGCCCAGGATGCGGTCCGAGTCGCGCACCGAGGAGACTTCCGGGTTGGTGACCACCAGCGCGTCGTCGGCGAAATAGGCCGCCATCAGCGCGCCGGCCTCGATGCCGGCGGGCGAATCGCAGACGATGTACTCGAAGCCCATGGCCTTGAGCTCCTCGATGACCTTGCCCACGCCTTCCTGCGTGAGGGCGTCCTTGTCGCGGGTCTGCGAGGCGGGCAGGATGAACAGGTTGTCCAGCTGCTTGTCCTTGATCAGCGCCTGCTTGAGCGTGGCTTCGCCCTGGATGACGTTGACGAAGTCGTAGACGACGCGGCGCTCGCAGCCCATGATCAGGTCCAGATTGCGCAGGCCGACGTCGAAATCGATGACCGCCGTCTTGTGCCCGCGCATGGCCAGGCCCGAAGAGAAGCTGGCGCTGGTCGTGGTCTTGCCTACGCCGCCCTTGCCGGAAGTCACCACCACAATACGTGTCATGACGCGATAACCTTATTGATGTGTTTGAGTTAAACCGCAGTATCGTAAAGCAAAATGCGCCGTAAACGCTGATTACCAGATGTAGGCAAACGTAGGCGCTCGGCCGGGGTCAGCCCGCCAGCGGCGCGATGTGCAGGGTATCGCCGTCCAGGCTCACCACGCCGGGCCGGTTGTGCAGCGCGGCCGGCAGCCGGGCTTCCACCACCTTGTAGACCCCGGCGATGGCCAGCAGCTCGGGATCGAGCTGGGTGGTGAAGATGCGCGCCGTGCCGTCGCCGCGCGCGCCGGCCATGGCCTTGCCGCGCAGCGGCCCGTAGACGTGGATGTTGCCGTCGGCGATCACCTCGGCGCCCTGGCTGACCATGCCCACCACGATCAGGTCCGTGCCGCGCGCGTAGATGCGCTGGCCCGAGCGCAGCGGCCGCGATACCACCATGGCGGCGGGAGGCGCCGCGGCGTGAGCCTGCTCCGGGACCGCCGCCGTGCCGGCCGGCGCGCCCGTGTCCCCGGGCGCGGCGGATTCGCCGGATTCGGCCGCTTCGGCGGGCGGCGGCGCGGTGGCCACCTTGGCCGCCTCGACGTCCAGCGCCGCGGCCGGCGCGGCGGTGTCCGGCGCCGGCGCCTGGGGCCGCGAGGCGGCGGCCAGTTCGACCGGGACCAGGCCGGCCGCCTGGGCGGCGTGCAGGTTGGCGCCCTCGGCGACCACTCCGATGGGCGGCAGGGCGTGGCGGCGCAGGGCCTGCAGCAGGGCAGGCCAGTCCAGCGGCTGTTCGATCCGGCTGGCGTCGATCACCACCGGCTCGTTCTGGAAGAAGCTGCCGGCGTCCTGCATGCGCTGGTCCAGGGCGGCCAGCAGCGCGCCGGTGTCGGCGTTCTGCAGCACCACCCGCAAGGCATAAAGGTTGGCGCTCTTGAAGTCCAGCGCCAGCTTGGGCGCGGCGGGGGAGGGGGCGGTATCGGCCAAGGGATTCGATGCAACAAAAAGAAAGCCGCAGTGTAACGGCTGCGCCGGGGCCGTGTTAACCCCGGCGCGCCGTCCGCCCGCTGGCTAGCCGCGGTCTGCCCAGGAGTCGCGCAGCGTGGCGGTGCGGTTGAGCACCGGCCGCTCGACGGTGGACAGTTCGCGGTCGGCGGTGAAATAGCCCAGCCGTTCGAACTGCCAGACCGCGCCCGGCTCGGCGCGGGTGCCCGGTTCGAGCCAGCCTTGCACCACCTTGATGGAGTCCGGGTTCAGCGCGTCCAGGAAATTGCGCTCGCCCCCGTCCGGATGGGGCTGCGCGAACAGCCGGTCGTACAGGCGGATCTGGGCCGGCACCGCATGGGCCGCGCTGATCCAGGTGATGTTGCCCTTGACCTTGACGCTGTCGGCCCCCGGCGTGCCGCTCTTGGTGTCCGGCAGGTATTCGGCATGCACCTCGACCACCTCGCCGTTCTCGTCCTTGACGCAGCCCGTGCACGTGACCACATAGCCGTATTTCAGGCGCACCGAGTTGCCCGGGTAGAGCCGGAAGTATTTCTTGGGCGGGACTTCCATGAAGTCGTCGCGTTCGATCCACAGCTCGCGCGAGAAGGGGAACTCGCGCTGGCCCGCCTGCGGGTCGTGCGGGTTGCGCGGGGCGGTGCAGGTTTCGCTGCGGCCTTCGGGATAGTTGGTGATGACCAGCTTGAGCGGCTGCAGCACCGCCACCGAGCGCGCCGCGATGGGATCCAGGTCGTCGCGCACGGCCTGCTCGAGCAGGCTGTAGTCGATGCGCGAATCGGACTTGGACACGCCCGTGCGGTCGCAGAACAGGCGGATCGAGGCGGGCGTATAGCCGCGCCGGCGCAGGCCCAGCAGCGTGGGCATGCGCGGGTCGTCCCAGCCCTGGACGTGGCCTTCCTGCACCAGCTGCAGCAGCTTGCGCTTGCTGGTGACGATGTAGGTCAGGTTCAGGCGCGCGAACTCGTACTGTCGCGGCAGCGGCTCGGCCAGCTTGCCCAGCTCGGTCAGGCGCGCCAGCACCCAGTCGTAGAAGGGGCGCTGGTCCTCGAACTCGAGCGTGCAGATGCTGTGGGTGATGCCTTCGAGCGCGTCCTCGATGGGGTGCGCGTAGGCGTACATGGGATAGATGCACCACTGGTCGCCACTGCGGTGGTGGTGCGCGTGGCGGATGCGGTAGAGCACCGGATCGCGCAGGTTCATGTTGGGCGAGGCCATGTCGATGCGCGCGCGCAGCACCAGGCTGCCGTCCGGGTGCTGGCCCTCGCGCATCTCGCGCAGCCTGGCCAGGGATTCTTCGGCCGGCCGGTTGCGCCAGGGCGAATCCACGCCCGGCTCGGTCAGGGTGCCGCGGTTGATGCGCGTCTGCTCGGCGCTTTGCTCGTCCACGTAGGCATGGCCGGCCATCACCAGCGCCTCGGCGAACTCGTACATGTAGCCGAAGTAGTCGCTGGCGAAATAGCGGTTGTCGCGCCCGTCGGCCTGCCAGTCGAAGCCCAGCCAGCTGACCGCCTCGGTGATGGCGTCGACGTATTCCTGGTTTTCCTTTTCGGGGTTGGTGTCGTCGAAACGCAGGTGGCAGACGCCGCCGTAGTCGCGCGCCAGGCCGAAGTTCAGGCAGATGCTCTTGGCATGGCCGATGTGCAGGTAGCCGTTGGGTTCGGGCGGAAAGCGCGTGCGGATGCGGGCCGGATCGGGTTCGCCCTGCGCCTGCACGGCGGCCGGGCCGGGACGCCCGGCCCAGCGTTTGCCCTGGTAGCGGCCGCGCTCTAGGTCGGCTTCGATGATCTGGCGCAGGAAATTGGTGGCCGCGGGCGGCGTGGGATGGCTCATTGCAGGCAGGGTGAAGCGGCGTGGGTAAAAACGTCAATTTTGCCACGGCTGGCCGGCCGTCCTGTTATTCTCCGCTGCGCGGCTATTTGGGGTCCGCCCCCGCCGACCTTCTTTCCGACCACGCCCTGCACCATGGATGTCACCCCGTTGTCGCTGGCGCGCGTGCATTTTCTCGCCAGCCTCGGATTCTTCGCGCTGTTCCTGGCCATCGCCCTGGCGCTGGCATGGGTGCTGCTGCTGTTCAAGATCCAGGCGCGCCGCACCGGCGCGCCGGGCTGGACGGCGGCCTACCGCCTGTGGGTGCGGCTGTTCGCCCTGGCCTTCGTGCTGGCCCTGGCCGCCTGCGTGCCCTTGCTGTTCCAGCTGGGCGCGCTCTGGCCCATCCTGATGGAGCGCGTGGGCAACGTGCTGGGGCCTTTGCTGGGCTTTGCCGTGGTCACCGTCTTCGTCCTGAAGTCCTGTTTCCTGGGCGTGATGCTCTTTGGCCAGCGCCGCGTCTCCGACCTGGCCCATACGCTGTCGGTCGGCATGGTGGCGGCGGGCCTGCTGCTGGCGACCTTCTGGCTGGCCGCCATGGTGTCCTGGACGCACGCGCCGGCAGGCGCCGTGCTGGTGGATGGCCGCTACGTGCTGCTGGACTGGGTCGAGGCGGTGTTCAACCCGGCCATGCCCTGGCTGTTCGCCTCGCTGGTGCTGGCCTCGGCCTTGACGGGCGCCTTCCTGCTGGTGGGCGTGTCGGCCTGGCAGGCCTTGCAGCGCCCGCCGGCCGATGCCGAGCGCATGGCTTTCCGGGTGGGCCTGCGCCTGGCCGGCGTGGCGCTGGCGCTGCAGGTGGCCGCCGCGACCGGCGCGGCACAGTGGATCGCCCAGGCCCAGCCGGCCAAGGCCGCCGCCGCGGCGGGCTACTGGCATGGCGGCGAAACCGCCCGCTGGGTGCTGTTCGGCTGGCCGGACGCGGCCGGCCAGCGCAACCGGGCCGAAATGGCGCTCGGCCGCCTGCCGGACTGGTGGCTGGGCAGGTCGGCCGAGGGCGGGCAACTGGGCCTGGACGCCTATTCGGGCATGCTGCCGCCGGTGGCCGCCACGTTCTGGTCCTTCCGCATCATGGTGCTAGCCGGGCTGGCCATGATCGTGCTGGCCGGCCTGACGCTGCTGCGGCTGCACCGGCGCCGCCTCGACCCGGCCGGCTTGCCGCGCGCCTGGCTGCACGGGCTCTCGGCCGGCACCTGGCTGGGCGGCCTGGCCCTGCTGGCCGGCTGGGGCTATATGGAATTGGGCCGCCAGCCCTATGCCGTCTACGCCACCGTCACGGTCACCGAGGCCGCGGGCGATATCCCGGCCGGCCTGCTGGCCGGTTCGCTGGCCGCCCACCTGGCGCTGTACGGCCTGCTGTTCGCGGCCTTCGTGCGCATGACCTACCACGCGGCCCGCTACGGCGTGGTGCCGGTGCGCAAGGCGGGGGCGCGGCCATGATCGAGCTGCTGGCCGCCGCCATGGGCCTTGCCGCGGACGATCCCGCGTTCTGGATGCCGCTGCTGTTCATGGGCCTGCTGTTCCTGCTGATCGCCGCGGGCACTTTGCTGGACGGCATCGACATCGGCGTGGGCATCCTGGTGCCGCTGGCGCCGGCCGAGTCGCGCAGCCGGCTGATGGTCATGCTCAGCCCCTGGCGCGATGCCAACGAATTCTGGCTGCTGCTGGGCGCGGGCCTGTTCGCCGCCGCCTTTCCCTTCGCCTGGGGCGCCATCCTGGCCAAGCTGTTCGCGCCGCTGGCCATGTTGATGCTGGGCGTGATGCTGCGCACCGTGGCCTTCGAGTTCCGCATCCGCGCCAGCGGCCGCGCCCGCCAGCGCTGGATACTGGGGTTCTGGGCCGGCTCGGTGCTGACCGCGTTCTCGCACGGCGTGCTGCTGGGCCGCGTGGCCACGGGCTACCAGGTGCAGGCGGCGCACCTGTGGTTCGACGCCTTCGTCGGCCTGTGCGCGGTGGCCGCCTACCTGCTGCTGGGCGCAACCTGGCTGGCCATGCGGGTGGACGGCCCGCTGCGCACGCTGGCCGTGCGCTGCGCCCGGCATGCGATCCGCTGGGCGGCCGCCGGCATGGTGGCGGTGTCGGTGGCCCTGGGGCTGGCCAACGCAGGCATCTTCTACAAGTGGAGCAACCTGGCGGACCTGTCGCTGGCCTTGCCGATCTGGATCCTCATGCTGGCCTGCTTCGTCTGCATGGAGATCGTGCTGCTGCGCCTGGCGCGGCCGGCCAGCCGGGCCCTGCCGGGCACGCCCTTCGCGCTGTGCCTGCTGCTGTTCCTGCTGATGCTGGTGGGCCTGGGATACAGCCTGTTCCCCTACATGATCCTGGACGACCTGACGCTGTGGGACGGCGCGGCGGCGGTCTCGTCGCTGCGGCTGGTGCTGGCCGCCACGGTGGTGGCCGTGCCGGTGATGGCGGTGTTCAGCCTGCTGGGCTACCGCTCGCTGTTCGGGCCGGATCGCTCGGACACGGATGTGGTGGCCCCCTAGGACTCGGCGCAGGCCGGCAGCCTGACCGTCACCTGCAGGCCGCCGGATGCGGCGGTCTCCAGCGCCAGGCTGCCGCCGTGGGCCCGGGCGATGGCATCGGCCAGCGCCAGGCCCAGCCCCACGTTGCCGCTGCGCGTGCGGGCATCGTCCAGCCGCGAGAACGGCCGCAAGGCGTCCTCGCGCCGCTCGGGCGCGATGCCCTGGCCGTGGTCGCACACGCGCAGCACGGCCGAGCCGTCCTCATGCTGCAGCGAGACCTGCACGGGCGGGGCGCCATGGTGCAGGGCGTTGCCGATCAGGTTGTCCAGCAGGCGCTCCAGCGCAGCCGCATCGCCTTGCACCCGCAGCGGCGTGTCGCAGTTGCGCGTCAAGGAGACCGGCGCCCCGCTGCTTTGCCAGGCCGTCACGCGCTCGGCCAGCCACTCGTTCAGGGGCCATTCGGTAAAGCGATAGGTGCCCGGGTCGGTGCCGCGCACGAAGCCGATGAACTGGTCCACCATGCCTTGCATGTCGCTCAGGTCCTTGCGCAGCCCTTCCTTCAGGGCCGGGTCCTCGGCCATCTCGACCCGCAGGAACATGCGCGCCAGCGGGCCTTTCAGGTCGTGGGGCAGTCCCGCCAGCAGGGTGCGCCGCACCCGGTCTGATTCGGCCAGCGCATCGAGCATGGCGTTGAAGCGCTCGCCCAGCACCCGCGTTTCGTGAGGTCCCGATGGCGTCACGCGGCTGGGATGGCCCCGCGCCAGTTCGTCGGCAGCCTGCGCCAGGTGCGTGATGGGGCGCGAGATGTGCCAGGAGAACCAGGCCGCTAGCAGCAGCAGCAGGCCCAGGCCGCCGAGCCAGAACACCAGCAGCGGCGTGCCCACTGGCGGGTCGATGCGGTCCAGCGGCACCACCAGCCATTCGTGCAGGCCCGGCGTGTCGTCCTGGGTGTTGGCCGACAGCGAGATGAACAGCTGCGGCCGCGGCCCGCGCGAGAGCGCCACGCGGGTGCCTTCGCCCAGGTGGGCGTTCAGGCGCTCGACCAGCCCGCGCAGGTTGCGGCGGATGTCCGCCGGGTCCGGGTCCCAGCTGGGCGGCGGGCGGCCGCGCATGCCGCGGCCCTGCACCCGCGCATCCGAGGGCAGGGTGCGCGACCAAAGGCGCCAATGGCCTTGCGAGGCGTCGCGCACGAATTCGTCGCGCGCATGCGGCGGCACGATGTTCACGGAAAAGCGCAGGGCGCGGATCGTGGTGGCGATCAGGTCGATGGCCACGGCGTCCAGGTAGTGGCGCTGGTAATGGGTCACCGTGGCCAGCGTGGCCGCCTGCGCCAGCAGCAGGGTGCCCAGCACGAGCGCGATCAGGCGCGCCCGCAGCGTGCGCGGCAGCAGCGCGGACACCACCGCGGGCAGGGTGGGCCATCTCATGGAGAGAAACGGTAGCCGATCCCCCACACGGTCTGGATCCAGCGCGGCTGCTTGGGGTCGTCCTCGATGGCGCGGCGCAGCCGCAGCACCGCGATGTCGATGGCGCGGTCGTTGCGTTCGCCGCCGTCGTCGTCGCGGGCCAGCGCCAGCAGGCGCTCGCGCGACAGGGGCTTGCCGGGGTTGCGCACCAGCGCCTCGAGCAGGTTGATTTCGCCGCCGGTCAGGCGCACGACCTCGCCGCCACGGCTGAGCTGGCGGGTGGCCGGATCGAAGACGAAAGGCCCGAAACTTACCGGCGCGTCGCGCGTCAATGCCGAGGGGCCGCTTTTGCGGCGCAGCACGGCTTCGATGCGGGCCAGCAGCTCGCGCGGATCGAAGGGCTTGCCCAGGTAGTCGTCCGCGCCGGCTTCCAGGCCGATGATGCGGTCCACGGTCTCGTCGCGGGCGGTCAGCAGGATGACGGGAATGTCCTCGCCCTGCTCGCGCAGGCGCCGGCAGGCGTCGGCGCCGTCCCCGCCGGGCAGCATGCGGTCCAGCACCAGCAGGTCGGGGCAATAGCGCGCGATGCGGGCCGGCAGGTCGGTGGCGTCGGGCGCCAGCAGCGTGTCGTAGCCATGCCGGTTCAGGTAGTCGGCCAGCAGCTGGCGCAGCGCCGGGTCGTCGTCCACGACCAGCAGTTTGACGGGAGGCGTATTGTCCATGGGCAGCAGTGTCGCCGCAGCGCGCGGCGCAGGCAAGCATGGAGAAATGGTCTGAAATAACCGTGGCCGCCAGGCCCTAGAATGAACGCTATGCTGCGATGCTTCCAGTATCCGTCCGCCGCGCCGCTTTCTCCCGCCACGGTGAAACCGGGGCAGGGCGGGCGGGCGCGCGCCGCCGGGGCGGCGCTGGCGCTGGCGTGCGCTATCTTGCTGGCGCCGCCGGCCGCCGGCCAGGCGCGCGGCGGCTGGGTCGATCCCTACGGCGGCTCCTTCCTGCCGGGTCCGCAGGGCATTTCCCGCCTGTCCGCGGCGCAGTCCTATCCGGTGCGGCCGGCCGAGGGGCGCGTACGCGTGCGCGAGCTGCCGCCGCCGGTCCTGGTCGAGCCCGAATCGGGGACGGATGGCTGGATACCCCTGCCGGTGGAGCAGGGCGAGCTGTTCGGGCCGGACTACGACTGGCGCTATGTCCATACCTGGGGTCCCGACGACGCGCCGGTGGAAGTGGTGTCCTCGGCCGAGCGCACGGCGCGCCGCTTCTCGCCGGTGGCCGGCCTGTCCGGCCTGCAATACGGCCAGCAGGGCCTGACCTACCGCCAGGCCGGCGGTCCCAGTCTGAGCGTGGGCATGCTGCGGCCCAACGCGCCGCGCTGGAGCAACGTGGCGCCGATCAGCGGCCTGCAGCTGGCCCGCTGGAGCGGCGCGGCCGATGCGGTGCTGCCCGAGGGCACGCTGGGCTATTCCTCCACCATCGGCCGGCTGGACTATTCCGACCCGGCCGCCGAGTCCGGCGGCCTGCTGGTCGGCCCCTCGGCCGGCGGGGGCTCGCTGCGCTACGGGCTGACCTCGGACCTGACGCTGGAAAGCCACCTGCAGCGCGCGCCCGACCTGACCGCGGTGGGGCTGGGCGGGGTCTATTCGCTGGGCGGGCTGGGCACGCTGCAGGCCGGCGCCGTGCAGGCGCACATGCAGCAGTACACCGGCTGGCGCTACCAGGTGGGCTATAACGTGGACCTGTTCGAGTCGGTGCGCCTGGGCTACCAGGGCGTCACCACCGACCGCGGCTACGGCGACCTGGCCAGCTATGCCTCGGGGCCGCTCACGGCGGCCAGCCAGCGCAACGTCCTGACCGCCGGCCTGCCGCTGGGCAGCTACGGCACCTTCAGCGGCACCTTCAATACCCTGCGCGCGGACGGCATCACCACCGAGCAGCGCCTGGGCGTGCAGCACAGCATGGAGCTGACCCCGCGCACCCGGTTCATGCTGGGCGCCAACCGCGACGCGGTCAGCGGCGCCTACCAGATGCTGATGCAGCTGACGCTGCCGGTGGACGTGCTCGAAGGCAGCCTGGTGCGATAAGGGCGCCCGCCCGCCTGCCGGCGCCGGGGCGTAAAATGCCGGCCATGACGCATACCGGCTTTCCCCATGTCTGACCCCCGCGCGCTCGAAGTCTTGCAGCGGGTCTTCGGCTACGAGTCCTTTCGCGGCGAGCAGCAGGCCATTGTCGACCAGGTCATCCAGGGCGGCGACGCCCTGGTGCTCATGCCCACCGGCGGCGGCAAGTCGCTGTGCTACCAGGTGCCCGCGCTGGTGCGCGAAGGCACGGGCGTGGTGGTCTCGCCGCTCATCGCGCTGATGCAGGACCAGGTCGATGCCCTCACCGAACTGGGCGTGCGCGCTGCCTATCTCAATTCCACGCAGGACTGGCAGGCGGCGCGCGAGGTCGAGCAGGCCTTCGTGGCGGGCGAGCTCGACCTGCTCTACGTGGCGCCCGAGCGCCTGCTCACCGACCGCTGCCTGGCCCTGCTCGAGCGCGGGCGCATCGCGCTGTTCGCCATCGACGAGGCGCACTGCGTTTCCCAGTGGGGCCACGACTTCCGGCCCGAATACCTGGGCCTGTCCATGCTGCACGAGCGCTGGCCCCAGGTGCCGCGCATCGCGCTCACGGCCACCGCCACCGAGGCCACGCGCGTGGAGATCGCGCAGCGCCTGGCGCTGGACGATGCCCGCCATTTCGTGGCCAGCTTCGACCGGCCCAACATCCGCTACCGCATCGTCGAGAAGAACGACGTGCGCCGCCAGCTGCTGGCCTTCATCCGGGGCGAGCACGAAGGCGAGGCCGGCGTGGTGTACTGCCTGTCGCGCTCCCGGGTCGAGGAAACCGCCGCCTTTCTCAGCGCCCAGGGCATCGCTGCGCTGCCCTACCATGCCGGCCTGCCGGCGCCGGTGCGCGCGGCCAACCAATCGCGCTTCCTGCGCGAGGAAGGCATCGTCATGGTGGCCACCATTGCCTTCGGCATGGGCATCGACAAGCCCGACGTGCGTTTCGTGGCCCATATCGACCTGCCCAAGTCGGTCGAGGGCTACTACCAGGAAACCGGCCGCGCCGGGCGCGACGGCCTGCCGGCCAACGCCTGGCTGGCCTACGGCCTGCAGGACGTGGTGCAGCAGCGCCGCATGATCGACGATTCGCCCGGCGACGAGGCCTATCGGCGCCGCCTGGGCGCCCAGCTCGACGCCATGCTGGGCCTGTGCGAGACCGTCGATTGCCGCCGCCAGCGCCTGCTGGCCTATTTCGGCCAGCGCATCGGGCCCTGCGGCAACTGCGACACCTGCCTGGAGCCGCCGCAGGCCTGGGACGGCACCGTGGCCGCGCAAAAGGTGCTTTCCACCGTCTACCGGCTCTGGAAAGAGCGCGGCCAGCGCTATGGCGCCGGCTACATCATCGACATCCTGCGCGGCAAGCGCAGCGAGCGCACCGCGCAATACGGCCACGAATCGCTCAGCGTCTTCGGCGTGGGCGCCGACCTGTCCGAAACCGCCTGGCGCGGCGTGCTGCGCCAGCTGCTGGCGCTGGGTCTGCTGACCGTCGACACCGAGGGCTACGGCACCCTGGCCCTGACCGAGGACAGCCGCGCCGTGCTCAAGGGCGAGCGCACCCTGATGCTGCGGCGCGAATCGGAAAAGTCCGCCGCGCGCGGGCGCGCCGCCAGCCGCGGCAAGACCGAGCTGCCGCAGCTGCCGCCCGAGGCCCAGGCCCTGTTCGAGGCCTTGCGCAACTGGCGCGGCGAGGTGGCGCGCAATCACGGCGTGCCGGCCTACGTCATCTTCCACGACGCCACGCTGCGCGAGATCGCGCTGGCCCGGCCCGAAACCCTGGAAGACCTGGGCCATATCAACGGCGTAGGCGCGCGCAAGCTCGAAGCCTACGGCCAGGACATCCTCGAACGGGTGGCGGGGCAAGCCGCCTAGCGGTCCGCGCCTGGCCCGCCGCGCCCGCACATCGCCAACGGAGCATCGCCATGAGACTGGACAGATCGCGCAGGAGCCGGAACGTCGAAGACCGCCGCGCCGGCGGGCCGCGCATGGGGGGCGGCCGCATCGGGCTGGGCGCCATCGTGCTGGCGCTGGTGGCCATGTATTTCGGCGTGGATCCCAGCGTGGTGCTGGACCTGGCCCAGCAGCAGGCGCCGCAGCAAACCCAGGGCACGGCCGTCCCGCCTGACGACGCCCAGGCGCAGTTCGTCGCCACCGTGCTGGGCGAGACCGAGGACACCTGGCGCGAAATCTTCCAGACGCAAACCACCGGCCAATACCAGGACACCACGCTGGTGCTGTTTCGCGGCGCCACGCCCACGGCCTGCGGCACGGGGCAATCGGCCATGGGGCCGTTCTATTGCCCGGCCGACCGCAAGGTCTACATCGACCTGGCCTTCTTCGACGAGATGCGCAGCAGGCTGGGCGCGCCCGGCGATTTCGCGCAGGCCTACGTGATCGCCCACGAGGTCGGCCATCACGTGCAGAACCTGCTGGGCACGCTGGGCCGCGTGAACCAGCAGCGCGCCCAGGTCTCGCCCTCGCAGGCCAACCAGCTTTCCGTGCGGCTGGAGTTGCAGGCCGACTGCTACGCCGGCGTCTGGGCCCACCATGCCGACGCGGCGCGCCAGGTGCTGGAACACGGCGATATCGAAGAGGCGCTGGGCGCGGCCAGCGCCGTGGGCGACGACACCTTGCAGCGGCGCCAGCAGGGCAGGGTGGTGCCTGACTCGTTCACCCACGGCAGCTCGGCGCAGCGCATGCAGTGGTTCCAGCGCGGCTACGAAACCGGCCGGATGAAGGCCTGCGATACTTTTGCCGCAGCGGGCTGAGGCGCTGCCGCGCCGATCGCCCCACCCGGGACGGCGGGAAGGGTCAGCCTTCGAACAGCCCGCCGCTGTGCAGGCCGCCGGGCACCGCCAGGCCCAGATGCCGCCAGGTGGTCTGCGTGGCCATGCGCCCGCGCGGGGTGCGCTGCAGGAAGCCGTGCTGGATCAGGTAGGGTTCGATCACGTCTTCGATGGTGTCGCGCTCCTCGCCGATCGCCGCCGCCAGGCTGTCCACGCCCACCGGGCCGCCGTCGAACTTGTGCACGATGGCCTCGAGCAGCTTGCGGTCCATCAGGTCCAGGCCCTGCGGGTCGACCTCGAGCATGCTGAGCGCGGCCGCGGCCACCGGCCCTTCGATCGCGCCGCGCGCCTTGACCTCGGCATAGTCGCGCACACGGCGCAGCAGCCGGTTGGCGATGCGCGGCGTGCCGCGCGCGCGGCGCGCGATCTCGGCCGCGCCCTCGGGCGTGATGGCCGCGCCCAGCAGCCCCGCGCTGCGCGAGACGATGCGCGCCAGGTCGTCGGGCGTGTAGAACTCCAGGCGCGAGACGATGCCGAAGCGGTCGCGCAGCGGGTTGGTCAGCATGCCGGCGCGGGTGGTCGCGCCCACCAGCGTGAAGGGCTGCAGGTCGAGCTTGACGCTGCGCGCGGCCGGGCCTTCGCCGATCAGGATGTCGATCTGGAAGTCCTCCAGCGCGGGGTAGAGGATTTCCTCGACCACCGGCGACAGGCGGTGGATCTCGTCGATGAACAGCACGTCGTTCTTCTCGAGATTGGTCAGCAGCGCGGCCAGGTCGCCAGGGCGCTCGAGCACGGGGCCGGAGGTCTGGCGCAGGTTCACGCCCATTTCGGCCGCGACGATGTGCGCCAGCGTGGTCTTGCCCAGGCCCGGCGGGCCGAACAGCAGCACGTGGTCCAGGGACTCGCCGCGCTGGCGGGCGGCCTGGATGAAGATCTCCAGCTGCTCGCGCACCCGCTGCTGGCCGACGTAGTCGCCCAGCACCTTGGGGCGCAGGGCGCGCTCCACCGATTCTTCGTTGGGGGAGGCGGGCTTGGGCGTCACCAGGCGGGACGGCTCGCCCAGCGAGGAAAGGGAGTCGGACTGGATGGCCATGGCAATGACTGGATAAACGGACAGTCATCGTACACCAGAGCCGCGCGCCTTGTGCTTGCCCGGCACGCCGCGCCGCGGGCGATTATCATCGGGGGCGTGGGCACGGCCGCCCGATGCATCCCGCCGCGCCAGCCTGCCCAGCCATGCCGCAGGAATTCCCAAGGACCAATCCGCACCCATGCCTACAGCCAGCCCCACCCCCGACCTGCCCACCTTCGCACACGTCCAGCGCGCCGCCCAGGTGCTGCAGGGCGTGGCGCACCGCACGCCGGTGATGACTTCCGCCACCGCCGATGAACGGACCGGCGCGCGCGTCTTCTTCAAGTGCGAGAACTTCCAGCGCATGGGGGCGTTCAAGTTCCGCGGCGCCTATAACGCCATCGCCAACCTGGACCAGGCGCGCAAGCGCGCCGGCGTGCTGACCTTCTCGTCGGGCAACCATGCCCAGGCCATCGCGCTGGCCGCCCGGCTGCAAGGCGTGGCGGCCACCATCATCATGCCGCACGACGCCCCGGCGGCCAAGCGCGCGGCCACCGAAGGCTACGGCGGCAAGGTGGTGGTCTACGACCGCTACCGGCAGGACCGCGAGGAAGTGGCCCGCCGGCTGCAGGCCGAAAGCGGCGCCGCGCTGATTCCGCCCTACGATCACGAGCACGTGATCGCCGGTCAGGGGACGGCCGCGCTCGAACTGTTCGAGGAGGCCGGGGCGCTGGACTACCTGTTCGTCTGCCTGGGCGGCGGCGGCCTGCTGGCCGGCTGCGCGCTGGCGGCCAAGGCCCTGCATCCGCAATGCACGGTGATCGGCGTCGAGCCCGAGGCGGGCAACGACGGCCAGCAGTCGCTGCGCAAGGGCGAGGTGGTGCGCATTCCCACGCCCAAGTCCATTGCCGACGGGGCCTTGACCACGCACCTGGGCCGCCTGACCTTCCCGATCATCCAGCACAACGTGGCCGACATCTTGACGGTCACGGATGCCCAACTGGAAAACTCGGTGCGTTTCTTCGCCGAGCGCATGAAGATGGTGGTCGAGCCCACGGGCACGCTGGCCGCCACCGCGGTGCTGGAGCAATCCCTGGACCTGCGCGGCAAGCGGGTGGGCGTGGTGATCAGCGGCGGCAACGTCGACCTGAAGGCCTACGCGCGCATCCTGGCGGGTCCAGGCGATCAAACGGACAGCCGCGCCGCGTAGCGCCTTTTCCGCCGGGTTCCGGACCCGGCGCGCTAAGGCCGTTCGCCCGCCAGCCAGCGCGCCGCGGCGGCCACCACCCGGTCGGCGGCGTCGGGTGCCATGCAGTCGATGACCGTCTTGCCTTCCCAGCCGCGCAGCCAGGTCAGCTGCCTTTTCGCCAGCTGCCGTGTCGCGGCGATGGCCTGCTCCCGGGCCTGCCCGCGCGAGACTTCCCCGTCCAGCCAGGCCCACAGCTGCCGGTAGCCGACGCAGCGCACCGAGGGCAGGCCCGGGTGCAGGTCGCCGCGCGCGCGCAAGGCGCGCACCTCGTCTTCCAGGCCCGCGGCCAGCATCGCGTCAAAGCGCTGGGCGATGCGGGCGTGCAAGGCCAGCCGGTCCGAGGGCTCCAGGCTGAGCAAATGCAGCGGCGGCGCGGCCGGCGTCGGGCCGCCGCCCGGCTGCGCCGCCTGGCGCCCCAGCAGCGCCGACATCGGCTGGCCCGACACCAGGCAGATCTCCAGCGCGCGCTGGATGCGCTGGCTGTCGTTGGGCGCCAGGCGGGCGGCCGTGAGCGGGTCGTGGCGCGCCAGCTCCGCATGCAGGGCGGGCCAGCCTTGGGCCGCGGCCCGGGCGTCGAGCTGCGCGCGCAAGGCCGGATCCGCGCGCGGCAGGTCGTCCAGGCCATCGCGCAGGGCCTTGTAGTACAGCATGGTGCCGCCGGCCAGCAGCGGGATGCGGCCGCGCGCGCGGATCTGGCCGATCAGCCGCAGCGCGTCGTCGCGGAACTCGGCTGCCGAATACGATTGCGCGGGGTCGCGGATGTCCAGCAGGTGCTGGGGCGCCCGCGCGCGTTCAGCGGCGCCGGGCTTGGCCGTGCCGATGTCCATGCCGGTATAGATGGTGGCCGAATCGACGTTGACGATCTCCACCGGCCAGCGTTCGGCGATGGCCAGCGTGGCGGCGCTTTTGCCGGCGGCGGTGGGGCCGGCCAGGCACAGCACTGGCCCGCCCGGGTCATGCGGGCGCGTCATTGGCCGCGCAGGAACAGCTTGTCCAGGTCGGACACCGACCATTGCACCCAGGTGGGCCGGCCGTGGTTGCATTGGTCGGCGCGCTCGGTCTGTTCCATGCGCCGCAGCAGGGCGTTCATCTCGTCCAGCGTCAGGCGGCGGTTGGCGCGCACCGAGCCGTGGCAGGCCATGGTCGAGAGCAGCTGGTTGCGCTGCTCGAGCAGGCGTTGCGACACGCCCACCGTGGCCAGGTCGCGCAGCACGGCGCGCGCCAGCGTCTCGATGTCGCCCTTGGCCAGGATGGCCGGCACCGAACGCACCGCGATGGCGGCCGGGCCGGCCGGGCGCATCTCGAAGCCCAGTTCTTGCAGTTGTCCGGCGTGCTCCTCGACCAGGGCCACGTCCTTTTCCTGCGCATTGAAGACCACCGGCACCAGCAGGTCCTGGCGCGGCAGCGACTGGGCCTGCAGCGCCTGCTTGAGCTGTTCGTACACGACGCGCTCGTGCGCGGCATGCATGTCCACCAGCACCAGGCCCTGGCGGTTCTGCGCCACGATGTAGATGCCGTGCAGCTGGCCCAGCGCCATGCCCAGCGGCATGTCGTCCTGCGCGGCCACTGCATCCGGGACACGCTGCGCCAGCCGCGCGGCCTCGAAGGCGGCCGGCGCCCCGGCCCCGGCTTCGGCCGCGCCCGACGCAGCGGAACCCGACGCATTGCCGTGGCCGGCCTCGCCGTCCAGCGGACGGTAGAAGCTGCGCCAGTCTTCAATGGGGCGGCCGTGCCCGGGTTGGCCGGACCCCGCCATGCCATAAGGCAGGCCGGGTTCGTGCAGGCGAAAGGGCACCTGGGTGTGCGGCCTGGCCGGCGCAACAGCCACGCCGGCGCCCGCCGCGGCGGCGCGGTCGGGCCCGGACGAGGCGCCGGGCGCGCCGTCCGGGCCGGCGGCGGCCCAGCCGGCCTGGCCCGGGCCCGGATCGCCCTGGGCGTCCTGCCGCGCCGCCTCGTCCAGGCCCGCGCCGCCGGTGCGGGCCAGCGCCTGGCCCACCACCTGGCTGACGAAGCGGTGCACCGCGCCGCTGTCGCGAAACCGCACTTCGTGCTTGGCCGGATGCACGTTGACGTCCACCGCCAGCGGATCGATACGCAGGAACAGCACGTAGGCGGGCTGCCGGTCGCCGTGCAGCACGTCGGCGTAGGCGGTGCGCAGCGCGTGCGAGACGGTGCGGTCGCGCACATAGCGGCCATTGACGTAAAGGTACTGCCGGTCGGCCCGCGCCCGCGCCGCGGTAGGGCGGGTAATCATGCCGGACAGGCTGGCCGCGCCGGCTTCGGCGTGCACCGGCAGTCCCTGCTCGGTGAACTCCGCGCCCAGCACGTCGCGGATGCGCTGCGGCGCCGGGGCCGGCGGCCAATGGCGCTGCACGCGTTCGTTGTGGCTCAGGCGAAAGGCGATGTGCGGATGGGCCAGCGCCACGCGCTCGAGCACGTCCAGGCAGTGGCCCAGTTCCGTGCCTTCCGAGCGCAGGAACTTGCGCCGCGCCGGCACGGCGTCGAACAGCTGGCGCACGTCCACGGTGGTGCCCGGCGGCCCGGCGGCCGGTTCGGCCTGGCGGTCCCCCCCGCGAATCTGCCAGGCGTGGGACGCGCCGCGCGTGCGCGAGGTCAGGGTCAGCTGCGCCACCGAGGCGATGGAGGCCAGGGCTTCGCCGCGAAAGCCCATGGAAGCGACCGACTCCAGCTCGTCCAGGCTGCCGATCTTGCTGGTGGCGTGGCGCGCCAGCGCCAGCGGCAGTTCTTCGGGCGGTATGCCCACCCCGTCGTCGGTGACGGCGATGCGCTGGATGCCGCCGCCCTCCAGGCGCACCTCGATGGCGCGCGCGCCTGAATCCACCGCGTTCTCCAGCAGCTCCTTGAGCACCGAGGCCGGCCGCTCGATGACCTCGCCGGCGGCGATCTGGCTGATCAGCAGGTCGGGCAGGGGGGCGATGCGGCGGCGTTCGGTCATGTCAGGCAAGGCGGCTCAGGGGGCGAGCGGGAATTGTAGTCCCGCGGCCCGGCGCGGCCCGCCCGCCGCTCAGCCCACCGAGGCCAGCGGCGGATTGGCCGCGAAGTACCTTTCGATGCCCGTCATCATCGCGATGGCCAGCTTTTCCTGGTGCGCGCTGCTGCGCAGCAGGCGTTCCTCGGCCGGATTGCTGATGAAGGCGGTTTCCACCAGGATGGAGGGAATGTCCGGCGCGCGCAGCACGGCGAAGCCGGCCTGCTCCACGCGGGGCTTGTGCAGGCGGTTGATGGCCTTGATCTCCTCCAGCAGATGCGAGCCCACTTTCAGCGAATCGTTGATCTGCGCGGTGGTGGACAGGTCCAGCAGCACCTTGGCGATCTGCCGGTCCTGCGCGCCGATGTTCACCCCGCCGATCAGGTCGGCGGCGTTCTCCCGGCTGGCCAGCATGCGCGCGGTGGTGCTGCTGGCGCCGCGCTCGGACAGCGCGAATACCGAGCTGCCGCGCGCCGTGGGCTTGATCCACGCGTCGGCATGGATGGAGATGAACAGGTCCGCCCGCACCCGCCGGGCCTTCTGCACGCGCACGTGCAGCGGCACGAAGAAGTCCTTGTCGCGCGTCATGTAGGCCCGCATGCCCGGCGTGGCGTCGATGCGCGCCTGCAGGCGCTTGGCGATCTGCAGCACCACGTCTTTTTCGCGGGTGCCGCCCGGGCCGATCGCGCCCGGATCCTCGCCGCCGTGGCCCGGGTCCAGCGCGATGGTCAGCGTGCGGCGGCGCGCCCGGGAAGGGGTCGAGGGCTGCGGCGCAGGCTTGGCCGGCGGACTGGGCTGCGGCGTGGGCAGGGCGATCTGGCCCGGCGCGGTGGGCGCCGGCGGCACGGCCTCCCCGGGCGTGGTGGGATTGTTGGCGATGTCCTCCAGGATCTTGGCCAGGGGATCGTCGTCCATGGCGCCCTGTTTTTTCAGCAGGGCGACGATGGGATCCTGGGCGATCTTGGGGTACAGGTCCAGCACCAGCCGGTACTGGTATTCGCCCACGGGCTTGAGCGTGAATACCTGGGGGGCGATGGACTGCTTCAGGTCGAAGACCAGGCGCACCACGTTTTCGCGGTTCTGCGCCACGCGCACCGAGGCGATGTAGGGGTCGTCGGGCTGGACCTTGCGGATCAGGTCGTCCAGCGTGCGGGTCATGGTCAGGCCCTGGATGTCGACCACCAGGCGGTGCGGCCCTTCCAGGGTGAAGTGTTCGGCCTTGAGCTCGCTGTCCAGCTCCAGGGTGATGCGGGTGTATTCGTCGGCGGGCCAGGTGCGCACCGCCAGGATGGTGGCTGCCTGGGCCATCCGGGGGATGACCGGCAGCAGCAGCAGGGTGGCCGCCGCACCGATCAGGCGACGCCGGTTGGCCGCCTCGGGCTTTAGCCAGAGGCCTCGGGGGGGAAGTTCAGTGCGGTCAGCCATGATAGCCCTCGAGCGGTGTAGGCGGTCAGCAACGCTTGCCGGCCGGACCCTGCGTAGACCAGTTCGATGTCCAGATCGGGAGGGGGCAAAAGACCCTCCGCCCGCTCGGGCCATTCGATCAAAACGAGCGCATCGTCACGCAGTATGTCGCGGAATCCGGCGTCGAGCCACTCACGCGCATCGCTAAATCTATAAAAATCAAGGTGATACAAGTATAAGTTAGAAATTTTATAGGATTCAAGTAGCGCATAGCTCGGACTTTTGATACGGCCTGTAATGCCGCAGGCCCGCAACAGGGCTCGCACCAGCGTGGTTTTGCCCGCGCCCAGCTCGCCGCGCAGGTGGATGCGTCCTCCCGCCGGCCCCCCGGAAGGCGGCACGGCCAGCGGGGCCAGGCGCCGGGCCAGCGCCTCGGTGGCCGCCTCCTCGGACAGGGACAGGCAGCGCGTGGCTAGGGCAGACATGGCGGCTCTCCAGTGGAAAAATGGGAAGGATTATAGGAAGCGGCGCCGGGCCGGCCGCATCTGCTATCCTTGTGTGTATTGATACACATTCTCAATTGAACCGGGCCAGTTCGGCCCGCATCCGGAGCCGCACGTCCATGACCCACCGTATCGAAAAAGACACATTCGGTCCCATCGAGGTGCCGGCCGAGCATCTTTGGGGCGCCCAGACCCAGCGTTCGCTGCAGTTCTTCGCGATCTCCACCGAAAAAATGCCGGCCGCGCTGATCGACGCGCTGGCGCGCCTCAAGCGCGCCGCCGCCCGCGTCAATGCCGAACTGGGCGAGCTGGACGGCCCGCTGGCCGATGCCATCGTCCAGGCGGCCGACGAAGTGGTCCAGGGCAAGTGGCCCGGCGAGTTTCCGCTGTCGGTCTGGCAGACGGGTTCGGGCACGCAAAGCAACATGAACATGAACGAGGTGCTGGCCAACCGCGCCTCCGAGCTGCTGGGCGGCGAGCGCGGGCAGGCGCGCAAGGTGCATCCCAACGACCACGTCAACCGCGGCCAGTCCTCCAACGACGTGTTTCCCACCGCCATGCACGTGGCCGCGGCGGCCCAGGTCGAGCAGGTGCTGCTGCCCGCGCTGCAGGGGCTGCGCGACACGCTGGCGGCCAAGAGCCAGGCTTATCGCGACGTGGTCAAGATCGGCCGCACCCACTTGCAGGACGCCACGCCGCTGACGCTGGGCCAGGAGCTGTCCGGCCACGTGGCGCAGCTCGACCTGGCGCAGCGGCAGATCCGCGCCGCCTTGCCGGGCCTGCACGAACTGGCCATCGGCGGCACGGCCGTGGGCACGGGCCTGAACGCCCATCCCGAGTTCGCCGAGCGCGTGGCCCGCGAACTGGCGCGCGACACCGGCCTGGCCTTCGTGTCGGCGCCCAACAAGTTCCAGGCCCTGGCCGGGCACGAGGCGCTGCTGTTTGCGCACGGCGCGCTCAAGACCCTGGCGGGCTCGCTGATGAAGATCGCCAACGACGTGCGCTGGCTGGCCAGCGGCCCGCGATCGGGCCTGGGCGAGATCAGCATTCCCGAGAACGAGCCGGGCAGCTCGATCATGCCGGGCAAGGTCAACCCCACCCAGTGCGAGGCCCTGACCATGCTGGCGGCCCAGGTCATGGGCAACGACGTGGCCGTGAACATCGGCGGGGCCAGCGGCAATTTCGAGCTCAACGTCTTCAAGCCCGTGATCATCCACAACTTCCTGCAGTCGGTGCGCCTGCTGGCCGATGGCATGAGAAGCTTCGATGCCCATTGCGCCGCGGGCATCGAGCCCAACCGCGAACGCATCCAGGAACTGGTCGAGCGGTCCTTGATGCTGGTGACGGCGCTGAACCCGCACATCGGCTACGACAAGGCCGCGCAGATCGCCAAGAAGGCCCACAAGGAAAACCTCTCGCTGCGCGAATCGGCGCTGGCGCTGGGCTTTCTCAGCGCCGAAGAGTTCGACCGCTGGGTGGTGCCGGCGCAGATGACCAACCAGCAATAGGGGGCCGCCGCGCCGCGGGGCAGGCCCGGCTGCGCGGGCGCGGCCCGCCTGCCGCCGAGCCGGCCGGCCGCTCAGCCGGCCAGCCATGCGGCGGCGGCCAGCCACAGGGGGATGGTGGCCGCCGAGATCACCGTGGCCAGCGAGACCTGCAGCGCCACCAGCCGGCCGTCCCCGCCCATGCGCATGGCCAGCACGTAGGCCGAGGAGGCCGGCGGCAGGGCGGCGAACAGCAGCAGCATCTGGCGGGTGAGCGCATCGAGCGCCAGCAGGTGTCCCACCGCCAGCGCGGCCAGCGGCAGCCACAGCAGCTTGACCGCCGTCATCCATGCCATCAGGCCTGCCTGCCCGCGTCCGCCCTGCCAGGTCAGGTTCGCGCCCACGCACAGTATGCCCAGCGCGACCGCTGCCGCGCCCAGGCGCGCCATGACCGTGTCCACCGGCCCGGGCAGCTGCAGCCCGGCCAGGTTGGCCGCCAGTCCGGCCAAGGTCGCCAGCACCAGCGGGTTGCGCACGATTTCGCGCAAGGGCCTGGCGCCGCTCTGGCGGGCCAGGGCATGCACGGCGGCGACGTTGACCAGCGGCACGGCAAAGCCCACGATCAGCGCCATCAGCGTTTGCCCGGCCGGGCCGGCCAGATTGGCCGCCAGCGCCAGGCCGATATAGGTATTGAAGCGGTAGGCGCATTGCGCCGTCGAGGCGTAGGCCAGCAGGGCCGGGCGCAGCAGCGGCTTGGCCAGCCAGGCCAGGACCATGCCCGCGCCGCAGACCAGGGCGGTGGCCAGCAGCAGGTCGGCCGCGGTCGCGGCGCTGATGGGGGTGCGCAGGATGGATTGGAACAGCAGGGCGGGAAACAGCACGAAATACACCAGCCGTTCCATGCCGGCAAAGAACTCGCGCGTGAAGGCCAGGCGGTGGTGCAGCAGCCATCCCAGGGCGACCAGCAGAAAATCGGGCAATACCAGCAGGACGACTGACATCTTTATAGGGTGGAATAGGGTGCGGCGGCCCGGCGCGCCGCGCGCCTGGGGAAAGCCCCAAGCCTTGGCGGGCCCTTGCGGGGAAGATAGCTGATATTCTCCCCCATTCGAGCCGACCGCGCCGCCTGGCCCGAACAGGGGCGCGCCATGCCCCGGCTCAAACCTATCTCCCCTAGGCAAAAAACACTATATCCAGGAGTCAGCGATGTACAACACGCGCACTTTCGCTGCCGTCGTGGCCGCCATCAGCGGTACCGCGGCCATGCTGGCCGCGCCCCAGGCGCATGCAGCGTATCCCGAGAAGCCCATCCGGGTGATCGTGCCCTTCGCACCGGGCGGGGCCACCGACATCATCGCGCGGCTGGTCACCCAGCGCATGGCCCAGGAGCTCGGCCAGCCCATGGTGGTCGAGAACAAGGGCGGCGCCGGCGGCGCCATCGGCGCGGCCGAGGCTGCGCGCGCCGCGCCCGACGGCTACACCTTGTCGATCGCCACGGTCTCGACCATGGCGGTGAACGCGGCCTGCCGCCCCAACGACCTGCCCTACGATCCGATCAAGGATTTTGCGCCCATCACCAACTTCGCCAACACCGCCAACGTGGTGTCGGTCAATCCGAAGTTCCCGGCCAACGACTTCAAGTCCTTCGTCGAAGAGCTCAAGAAGAACCCCGGCAAGTACTCCTACGGCAGCTCGGGCACCTGCAGCGTGCTGCACCTGATGGGCGAATCGTTCAAGCTGGCCACCGGCACCGATATCGTGCACGTGCCCTACAAGGGCGCGGGTCCGGCGGTGGCCGACACCGTGGGCGGCCAGATCGAGATCATGTTCGACAACCTGCCCTCGTCCAACCCGCAGATCCAGGCCGGCCGCCTCAAGGCCATGGCCATCGCCTGGCCGCGCCAGCTGCCCACCCTCAAGGGCGTGCCCACCTTCGAAGAGGCCGGCTATCCGGTCGTGAACCAGCCGGTCTGGTATGGCCTGCTGGCCCCGGCCAACACGCCCGCCGACATCATCAACAAGCTGCGCGACGCGGCCGTGGTGGCGCTCAAGGATCCCAAGGTGATCCAGGTGCTGCAAGAGCAGGGCTCCGAGCCCTCGGGCAACACGCCCGAAGAGTTCGCCAAGGAAATCCAGGAGCAGTTCGAGTGGGCCAAGGACGTGGTGGCCAAGCAGAACATCAAGCTGGAGTAATGGGCCCACCCCCGAGGCGCTGCGCGCTCCCCCCTCAAGGGGGCGACGCCGGCGGACCGGCAAAGCCGGCTCCGCGGCGCCCCCGGTCGGACCGGGGCGGCAGCGGAGGGCGTTTTTGCGAACGTTCCGGCTTCCCTGGGTACAAGGCAGGCGGCAGTGATGCCGCCTGTTTTCTTTTTGCCTTGGGGCGGTATGATCGGCGGGCCATGAGCAGCAAATCCCGCCACGTTTCCGAAACGCCCGCCACGCAGCTGTTGCGCAAGCTCGGGGTGGCGTTCACCGAGCACGTCTACGACTATGTCGAGCACGGCGGCAGCGCCGAGGCGGCGCGCCAGCTCGGGCTCGACCCGCACACGGTGGTCAAGACCCTCGTCATGGAGGACGAGGCGGCCCGGCCGCTGGTGGTGCTGATGCACGGCGACCGCGAAGTGTCCACCAAGAACCTGGCGCGCCAGGCGGGCATCAAGAAGGCCGCGCCCTGCCTGCCCGAGGTGGCGCAGCGCCATTCGGGCTACCTGGTCGGCGGCACCTCGCCTTTTGCCACGCGCAAGCGCATGCCGGTATGGGTGCAGGCCAGCGTGCTGGCGCTGCCGGGCATCTACATCAACGGCGGGCGGCGCGGCTACCTGATCGGCATCGACCCGCAGGTGCTGGTCAGGGTGCTGCAGGCCCGGCCCGTCGAGGCCGCGCTTTGATCCGGATCAGGCCCGCGGCGGCAAGGCCGGCCGTATCCTGAGGTAATCGGCTACCACCAGCACGGCGCGCGCAAGCGGCACAATCGTTGCCAAGACGCTGGCAACAGCCGCGCAGGCGCGCGCCATCCCGGCGCCCGCACCCTTCATGGAGACTCGCATGGCCAAGAAGCTTTTGATGCTCGTCGGCGACTACGCCGAGGACTACGAAACCATGGTGCCCTACCAGACCCTGCTGGCGGTCGGCCACACGGTGCATGCCGTGTGCCCGGACAAGAAAGCGGGCGAGCAGGTGGCCACCGCCATCCACGACTTCGACGGCGCGCAGACCTACAGCGAAAAACGCGGCCACAACTTCACCCTGAATGCCGACTTCGACACCATCGATCCGGCCCAGTACGACGGCCTGGTCATCCCCGGCGGACGCGCGCCCGAGTACCTGCGCATGAACCCGCGCGTGATCGAGATCGTCAAGCACTTCGACCAGGCCGGCAAGCCCATCGCGGCGGTCTGCCACGGCGCGCAGCTGCTGGCCGCGGCCGACGTGCTGCGCGGGCGCACCTGCTCGGCCTACCCGGCCTGCGCGGCCGAGGTCAAGCTGGCCGGCGGCAACTATGCCGACATCGCCATCGACGCGGCCCATACCGACGGCAACCTGGTCACCGCGCCGGCCTGGCCCGCGCATCCGGCCTGGCTGTCGCAGTTCCTTGCCGTGCTGGGAACAAAAATCGTACATTGACGGGCAATGGCGCGGGCGCGGGCGGGCCTTGCCGTCCGTGCCTGCCGCTATGCAGCCTGGCCTGGCGCGCACCGCGCCGCGGGACATGCCCCGCGGCGCGGTGCGCGCCAGTGCCGGGTCCGCTTCGGGAGCCCCGTCATATGTGTGAAATCTTCATCCGCGCCAATGCGCGCTCCTATGCCAGCGAGTCGCGCTCGCTGCGCCTGCACGGCGTGGCCACCAGCGTGCGGCTGGAAACCCTGTTCTGGCGCGTGCTCGAAGACATCGCCCAGCGCGACGGCATGCGCGTCAACCAGCTGATCGAGCGCCTTTACGACGAACTGGTCGCCTATCGTGGCCAGGCCGCCAATTTTTCTTCGTTCCTGCGGGTGTGCTGCCTGCGCTACCAGATGCTGCGCGCCGAGGGCCGCATCCCGGCCGACCCGCACGTGCCGGTGCGTACACTGGATGCCGAACGTGTTTTCGAGGGCCTGCCCGCGGACCTGTTCGACACGCGGGCGCTGCACGAGCAGGTTTGAGGAAAAGGGCGCGGCGGCCGGGGCGCCATGCGCGAACTGGCCTCGCCGACAGGAATCGAACCTGTAATCTCCCCTTAGGAGGGGGAAGTTATATCCATTTAACTACGGCGAGCCGAGGGGCAACGCGGTCGAATCATAGCATTTGTCCCGTTCGCGGCCGGGCCGGGGCGCCGGGCAATGCATATCCTGGCGGCAGGGCCTTTCCTTTCTTGCGTCGCTTATTTCTATATGATGCAACACGGACCTGCCGCATAGAAAGAATGGCAGGCCGCCTGGGCTCCATGCAGGAGCGGCCCTTTCCTGGACGATCATGTCGACGCAATCCGATGCCTTTCCCGCCCGTACCGTCATCCTCGGGACGATGGTGGTGTTGTTTGCCATGGGGGTGCGCGCCACCTTCGGCTTGTTCATGCAGCCCATGGGGCTCTCGCACGGCTGGGGCCGCGAAGTCTTTTCCATGGCCTTTGCCATCCAGAACCTGGTGTGGGGCCTGGCTTCCATCGGCATGGGCATGCTGGCCGACCGCTACGGTTCGGGCCGCACCATCGCGCTGGGCGCGCTGCTATACGCGGCGGGGCTGATCGGCACGCGCTTGGCCTCGTCCGAACTCGAACTCATGCTCACGGCCGGGGTGCTGGTCGGGCTGGGCCAGGCCGGCACCACGTTCCCGGTCATCCTGCCCGTGATCGCGCGCGCCGTGCCGCCTGCCTCGCGCAGCACCGCCATGGGCATCGCCAGCGCCGGCGGCTCCCTGGGCCAGTTTCTCATCGTGCCCACCGGCCAGCATCTGATCGAGGGATTCGACTGGAGCGGGGCGCTGTGGGCCTTGTCCATGATCGTGGCCATCGCCGTCCCCATGGCCTGGTGGCTGCGTGGACGCCCCAAGGCCAGCGCCGGCATCGAACAGTCGCTGGCCTCGGCCGTGCGCCAGGCGGTGCGGCATCCGTCCTTCCATTTCCTGTTCTGGAGCTACTTCGTCTGTGGCTTCCACACCGCCTTCATCACCCTGCACCTGCCTGCCTACGTCACCGATGGCGGCCTGAACGCCAGCCACGGCGCGGTGGCCATCGCGCTGATCGGCCTGTTCAACGTGTTCGGCTCGTTCGGGGCGGGCAAGCTGGGCGGCATCTACAGCAAGAAGATGCTGCTGGCCTGGGTCTACGGGCTGCGCGCCGTGGGCATCCTCTGGCTCATGCTGATGCCGCTCACGCCCTGGGTGCTCTACGGCTTCGCGGCATGGATGGGCGTGTTCTGGCTGGGCACCGTGCCGCTGACCCAGGGTCTGATCGGGCAGATCTACGGCCTGCGCTACGCGGCCACGCTGTCGGGCATCGTGTTCCTGGGCCACCAGGTGGGCAGCTTCGTGGGCGTCTACCTGGGCGGACGCGCCTACGCCCTGACCGGCAGCTACGACCTCGTCTGGTGGCTGGGCGTGGCGCTGGCCCTGGTTGCGGCGGTACTATGTCTGCCAGTGAAGGAGCAACCCCTGGCCCAGCCCGCCAGGGCCTGAACCCGGACCTCAGCCATGGACGCCTTTCGCCAGCCCCCCAGCGCCCCGCGCAGGACATGCCCCCATGCTGCGCCTGGCGGCACTGCGCCCGGCGGCAAGAGGGCCCTGCGCATCGCGGCCTGGGCGGCCCTGGCCGCCGTGCTGGCCCTGGGTTTCTGGGGCTATACCCAACCCGGCATGAAGCTCAACTGGGAAACGCTGGCGGCCTTGTGCGGCTTCGGGCTATGAGCGTTCCCGGCGGGGGGATTGCAGCCGGGCGACAAGTGCCATTCAAGCGGGCCCCTGCGGGCCCTGCTAGAATGTGACCTGGCGGGCCCCTTCGCATGGTTCGGCGGCGAACCTGGTCAGGTCGGGAACGAAGCAGCCATAGTCGTGCAGAAGCAGTGCCGGAGTAAGGCTCGCCTCCCTATCCCCTTCTCTTTCTTGCCGCGTCGCGCCTTCCTGGCGCCGTGCCGTGCGGCCAGCGCCCCCCTGCTGCGGCGCTACAGCGTCGCCACCCGCTTTCGCTCGATCAGCTCGAAGTCGATCCTGGCGCCCAGGCCGGGTTCGGTCGGGGCATGGACATAGCCTTCGGCGTCGGGCTCGATATCCTGGACCAGGCCGTACTTCTGCGCGCCCCCCGGAAGCAGCACCTCGAAGAACTCGGTGTTCTTGAGCGCCATGGCGACGTGCAGCTGCGCCACGTTGTTCAGGGAGTTCCCGCCGTGGTGGATTTCATAGTTCATGCGGTGGGCTTCGGCCAGATGGGCCGCCTTGAGCATGTTGGTGATGCCGCCCTTGAGCGGCACGTCGCCGCGCAGGAAATCCGTGGCGTGCTGCTGGATCCAGGGCACATAGGCGTCCAGCACGGCGGCCGGCGCCTCGGTGGCCATGATGGGGATGTGCAACTGCTGCTTGAGCTTGACGTAATTGTAGATATCCGAGTCCTGCAGCGGATCCTCGTACCAGTAGTAGTCCAGCGCCTCGATGGCGCGTCCGACGCGTACCGCTTCGGGATACTGGTAGGCCCAGGCGGCGTCGAGCATCAGCAGATAATCGTCGCCGACCGCCGCGCGCACCGCCTGGCAAACGCGGATGTCCTCCTGCCAGGGATGGGGGGGATGGATCTTGTAGGCGGCCCAGTTCAGCGACCGATAATGACACGCTTCTTCGGCATATTCCTGCGCCGAGTCCAGGATCATCGAGCTGGCATACGCCTTGATCTTGGTCCGGTAGCCGCCGATCAGGCGATGGATGGGCAGTCCGGCCACCTTGCCGGCGATATCCCATAGCGCCACGTCGCACGCCCCGATGGTGCGCACCGTGGTCGTGCGCGAGCGGCGCCACATGGCGTGGAACAGGCGTTCCCTTTCCAATGGGTCCTGCCCCATCAGGATCGGCTTCAGGTACTTGATCAGATTGGGCGCATCCAGGTCGGCCGGATAATAGGCCGATCCCAGGAAGGCATGCCCGGTAACGCCTTCATCGGTCTGGATGGATAAAAGCCCCAGCTTGCTGGAGCCGGAGAACTTTCCCGTATGCGCCGCGTAGCTGGTGGGCGGGATGTCGTCCCAGGAGAAAAGGGTCAGGCTGACGTTATCGATCTTCACGGAAACTCCAAGGAAGGCGGCTGCCGGCCGCCTGGTTCAACACAGCAATTCGATCAGGAAGGGCCCCTGGCTGCGCAGGGCCCGCCCCAATGCGTCCGCCAGGTCTTGCATGGTGTCCACGCGCCGGGCGGGCACGCCCATGCCCTGGGCCAGGCTGACCCAGTCGAGCGATGGCTCCGTCAGCTTGAACAGGGCCTCCGATGCCGGGCCGGGCGTGGCCCCCACCGCGTGCAGTTCTGCCTGCAGGATGCGATAGGCCCGGTTCGAAAACACGATGGTCACCACCTTGAGCGACTCGCGCGCTTGCGTCCACAAGGCTTGCAAGGAATACATCCCCGCCCCGTCTGCCTGCAGGCAGACGACCGGCCGGTCTGGGCAGGCGATGGCCGCGCCCGTGGCCGTCGGCATGCCGCCGCCGATCGCGCCGCCGGTGTTCTGCAGCCAGTCATGCGGCGCGGCGCCGAACGTGGGGCCGAACAGGCCGCGGCCCGAGGTGACGGCATCCTCCATCACGATGCTCCCGGCGGGCAGCAGGCCGGCCAGCACCTGGCCAAAGGCGGCCGGTGTGAACGGACCATGGGGCAGGCCGGGTCCGGGGGCGGGCGGCGGCCCGAGCGGGCGGACCGGCGCGGCCAGGGCGTCGGCCAGTGCGATGAGCGCTGTTTCGGCATCTTCGCCGGTGCCGGCCAGCGACAGCACGTGCGTGCCCGGGGCCCACAGCTCGCTGGGCTTGTCCGGGTAGGCGAAGAACGCGGCGGGCGCCGGCGCCCCCGCAAGAATCAAGGTGCGCATCGGCGCCAGCTCGGCCACCGCCTGGTCGACGGCGTAGGGCAGGCGGTCGATGGGCGGGCGTCCCTGGCCCCGAGGCATGCGCGCCACGAAAGTGGTGGTGCGCAAGGCGGCGCCCGTGGCGCCCGCCAGGCGCCAGGCGGCCGACAGGCCGGCTTGGCTTAACGCGCTGGTGCCCAGCAGGATCATGGCCGGCTGGCCCTGGCGCAATGCGCGCGCGGCCTCGTCGATGCGGGGGCTTTCCACCTGCGGCCGGTCCGGGACCGGCAACGCCGGGCGAGGCCCCGCGGACGGACTCCAGGCCGTGTCGGCGGGCAGGATCAGCGTGGCGACGCCGCCTGGGGCGCCGCATGCCGCCTGCACGGCCAAGGCGGCGTCGTCGGCCACCTCGCGCGCATGGCGCGACAGCCGCACCCAGCGCGACACAGGATGCGCCAGGGCCGCCACGTCGCAGGTCAAGGGGGTGTCATGGCCCACGTGATAGGTGGCGTGGTCGCCAACGATATTGACGACCGGCGTATAGGCGCGCTTGGCGTTGTGCAGGTTCGCCAATCCGTTGGCCAGCCCCGGCCCGCAATGCAGCAGCGTTGCGGCCGGATGTCCCGTCATGCGGCCGTAGCCATCCGCGCAGCCGGTCACGACCGTCTCGGCCAGCCCCAGCACGCAGCGCATGCCCGGCACACGATCCAGCGCCGAGACGAAGTGCATCTCCGACGTGCCGGGGTTGGCGAAGCAGGCGGTCACCTTGGCCCCGACCAGGGTTCTTGCCAAGGCCTCGGCGCCGTTCATCGGGGGTCCGTTCACTGTGCGGCCTCCGTATGCAGGCGCATCCCGCTCGTCACGCCGGGCCGCGCGGCCATGCGCGCGGCCCAGGTGGTCAATGCGGGATAGGCGGCGGGCTCCAGCAGATGCCGGCGCAGCGCATAGTTCGGGTACAGAATGAAGTCGGCATAGCTGATGGCGCCGGCCAGGTAGTCGCGGCCGGCCAGATGCGCCTCCACGATGCCGAAATAGCGCAGGAAGCGCTTGCGGAAAAGATCGATGTGGGCCTGCACCTTCTCGGGCGATACGACCTCGACCTGATTCATCGCGGCGCTGGTGCCGCCTATGTCCGTGCCCGCCTGCCATGCCCACTGCATCGCCAGGGCCTGGCTTTGCGCATCGTCCGGAATGAAGCGTCCGGCCTTGCGGCAGGCGTACAGCACGATGGCGCCAGACTGCGCGAGAAGCAGGGGGCGCGCGCCGGGGCCGTCGGGATCGACCATGGCGGGAATCTGGCCGGCGGGGTTGATGCGCAGGTATTCCGGCGCCTTGTGCGCGCCTGCCCCCACGTCTATGGGAATGACCCTGTGCGGCAGTCCGCATTCGGCCAGGGCGATGGTGGCGCGCAAGCCGTTGGTGGTGCGCCAGGCGTACAGGTCTATCATCGAAATCATCTCCTTGCATTGCGCCCCGGGGGGCCAGGCCACGCGGGGATGCCCGCGCTTCATTCCACTTTCACGTTGGCCCGCTTGATGAGCGCCGCCCATTCCTGGGCCTCTCCATCCAGCCATTGCTGGTATTGGGCCGCCGACTGGTAGACGGGCTCGACCATCATCTTGCGCAGCGTCTCCTGGGTGTCGGGCTCGCGCATGAAGTCCTGGATGGCCTGGTTCAGTTTCTGGACGGTTTCCGGCGGCGTGCCGGCAGGCGCGAACAGGCCTTGGGAAATCATCGCGGCAAAGCCCGGCACGCCGGCCTCGCTGATGGTGGGAACGTCCGAGGCATAAGGGGAACGTTCGGGCGTGGCGATCGCCAGCGCGCGCAGCTTGCCCGCTTTCAGCAGCTCCAGCACGGAGGGCAAGCCCGTGAACACCATGTCCAGGTGGCCGCCCACGGTATCGGAAATGGCAGGGCCGCTTCCTTTGTAGGGCACGTGCACCAGCTTTATCTTGGCCTGTTCCATCAGTTTTTCAGCCGCAAGGTGCGTGATGCCGCCCGTGCCTGAAGAGCCGATGGTCAAACTGCCGGGAGACTTGCGGGCGGCATCGAGCAGGTCCTGGAAAGTCTTGAAAGGGGAGCCGGCCGGCACGACCAGCACGTTGCCGAAAGTCGCCAGATTGGCCACCGGGACCAGGTCCTTGCGCGAATAGGACAAGGAAGGATAAAGGGACGGGATGATGGTGTAGACCGCCGAATCGGAAACAAGCAGCATTTTGCTTTCGGGCGTGGACCGGACAACGGCTTCGGTGCCGATGATGCCGCCCGCGCCTGCGCGGTTCTCGACGATGACCGTTTCGTTCAAGGCCTTGCCCAGCCCGGGCGAGACCAGCCGCCCGAAAAGATCGGAGCCTCCGCCCGGGTTGTAGGGCACGATCAGCCGGACAGGCCCTGCCTGGGCGAAGACGGCGGCGGACGCGACAGAAAGGCCCAGCGCGAGGCAGCTCGCGCGCAACAGTGCTTTGAACATGGTTTGTCTCCTGGTTTTTTGAATGGGTACTGCGTGCAGGACCGGCGGGACTGCTGCTGTTGGCCGCCTAGGACTGTTTTTCGGCTAAATTACATCATTGTAAAGTTGTAAGGCAACTAGTCGGTGCGCCGGCGGCGGGCCGCAGGGCGCCGCTATACTGGTCACCCCACGGCCTCGCCCTGGGCAGGGCGGTACGTTGTCCTGATTTCCGGAACGTCTATGTCCAGAGTTCAATCAAACGCCCGGGCGCGGGGCGCCTTGCGCGAGCCCGCCGCCGAAGACCTGCGCGCACAGCGCCCGCCAAGGCTGGCAGACCAGCTCTACGACCGCCTGCTGCAGCAGATCACCTATGGCAAATATCCCGAGGAAAGCCGGCTGCCGTCGGAGTTCGAGCTGTGCGCGGCTTTTGGCGTTTCCCGGCCGGTGGTGCGCGAGGCCCTGTTTCGCCTGCAGGCCGACGGCGTGATCGTCTCGCAGCGCGGGGCCGGCTCGTACGTGCGCAGGCGACCCAGTCCGGAGCTGATCCGGCTCGCGCCGATCGGCGGCCTGGCCGAGCTGGTGCGCTGCATGGAGCTGCGCGGCGCCCTGGAAGGCGAGGCCGCCTACATGGCCGCCATGCGCCGCGGCGACGAAGACATCCAGGCCATTGCAGCGGCGCTCCAGGACATGCGGCTCGCTTTCGAGGCGCGCCAGGTGGGCAACGAGGCCGATTACCGTTTTCACCAGGCGATTGCGGCGGCTTGCGGCAACGACCTTTTCGTCACCATGCTGCAATCGCTTTCCCAGCAGATCTTCGATTACATGCGCGTGATGCGCAGCCTTGCCCTGGCCAGCGCCGCCAGCCGGGGCCAGCAGGTGCAACGCGAGCACGAGCGCATCTTCCAGGCCATCCGGGACCAGCGGCCCGAGCAGGCGCGGGAGGCGATGCGCGAGCACATCTACAACTCCAGGATGCGCACCCTGGATGCGAGCTTCTCGCCGGGCGCAAACCGGGGGCCTGGCGGGACCGCGGCCGCCTAGGCATTGCAAAGGCTCTACAATCGCCCGCATGAGCTACCTGGTATTGGCCCGCAAATGGCGCCCGCGTTCCTTCGACACCCTGGTCGGGCAGGATCACGTGGTGCGCGCCCTGACCCATGCGCTGAGCACCCAGCGGCTGCATCACGCCTGGCTGTTCACGGGCACGCGCGGCGTGGGCAAGACCACGCTCTCGCGCATCCTGGCCAAGTCCCTTAATTGCGAGACCGGCATCACGCCCACCCCTTGCGGCACCTGCCGGGCCTGCACCGAGATCGACGCGGGGCGCTTCGTCGACTATCTGGAGCTGGACGCGGCCTCGAACCGCGGCGTGGACGAAATGACCCAGCTGCTGGAGCAGGCGGTGTATTCGCCGGGGGCGGGGCGCTTCAAGGTCTACATGATCGACGAAGTGCACATGCTGACCGGGCATGCCTTCAACGCCATGCTCAAGACGCTGGAAGAGCCGCCGCCGCACGTCAAGTTCATCCTGGCGACCACCGATCCGCAAAAGATCCCGGTGACGGTGCTCTCGCGCTGCCTGCAGTTCAACCTCAAGCAGATGCCGGGCGAGGCCATCGTCGGCCACCTGCAGCATGTGCTGGACCAGGAGTCCATCGCCTACGAGGTGCCGGCCCTGCGGCTGATCGGCCAGGCGGCGGCCGGCTCGATGCGCGATGCGCTCTCGCTCACCGACCAGGCCATCGCCTATAGCGCCGGCAACCTGACCGACGAAGCCGTGCGCGGCATGCTGGGCACCATCGACCAGCGCCACCTGGTGCGCCTGCTCGATGCCCTGGCCGCCAATGACGCGGCCGCCGTGCTGGCCGTGGCCGACGAACTGAGCACGCGCGGCCTGTCCTATTCCGGCGCGCTGGCCGACCTGGCGGTGCTGCTCTCGCGCGTGGCCATCGCCCAGCGCGTGCCGGGCGCGGCCTCGCCGGACGATCCGGTGGCCGCCGACATCGAGCGCCTGGCGCAGACCCTGCATCCGGACACCCTGCAATTGTTCTACTCCGTCGCGGTGCACAGCCGCGGCGAGCTGACGCTGGCCCCCGACGAATACGCCGGCTTCGTGATGGCTTGCCTGCGCATGCTTGCGCTGCTGGGCGATGCGCCGCCGGCGCCGGCTGGCGGGCCGGGCGGCGGCAAGGTTTCGGCTTCTCCGGACCGGCCAGGCACGCCGGCCCCCGCGGCCCCGGCCCCGGCCCCTGCGGCTGCCCCGGCTGCCGCTGCCCCGGCTGCCGTGGCTTCGGCGGCTCCAGCCGCGCCTGCGTCCGCCGCGCCCGAGCCGGCAGCCTCGGCGCAGGCGGCGGATCGCCCGCCTGCCGCGCCGCAGGCCCCGGCCGCTGCCGCCAGGACGCCGCAGGCTCCCGCCGCCGCGCCCGTTTCCGTGCCTGCATGGGAAGACGCGCCGCCGGCCGCGCCCCACGTTGCCGGGCGTCCGGCAACGGACCAGTCCGCCGCCCCCGAGCCGCCCGACGACATGGATTACGGCGATCCGGGCTACGACATGGCCTATGACGGCCCGCCGCTGGGCTTCGAGCAGGACGGCTACGAGCCCGTGCCGATGGCCGAGCCGCTGCGGCGCGAAGCCCTGCGCGCCGAGCCGCCGCCTTCGGCCGGCAAGACGGTGGTGGCCGTGCCGGCCGCCTCGGCGCTGGGCGCGACCCCCACCGAAGGCGACATCAAGCTCGAAGGCGAATGGCATCGCCTGGCCGCGCGCCTGCCGGTCACGGGCCTGGCGGCCGAACTGGCCCGCCAGAGCGAGTGGGCCGGTGCCACGGGCCGGCGCATCACGCTGCGCGTGGCGGCCCGCACCCTGGCCGACAGCCCGGGCCGCGAACGCCTGCGCCAGGCGCTGGCCGAGCATTTCGGCGGCCACGTCCTGCTGGACATCGAAGTCGGTTCCACCGGCGCGGGCACGGCCCACGCCGTGGCCCTGGCCGAACAGGCGGCGCGCCAGCAGGCCGCCGAGCAGGCCATCCAGGCCGATCCCTTCGTGCAGGCGCTGCTCGACGATTTCGGCGGACGCATCCTGCCCGGTTCCATCCGCCCCGTTTCGATTCCTCCCGCCGCCGCGGCCTGAGCCCCGCGCCGCCGGTCCGACCCTTCAAGCCTCAACGTACACGGAAGCTTCCATCATGATGAAAGGACAACTCGCCGGCCTGATGCGCCAGGCGCAGCAGATGCAGGAAAACATGAAGAAGGCCCAGGAAGCCCTGGCCGACATCATCGTCGAAGGCGCGGCCGGCGGCTCGCTGGTCAAGGTTTCCATGAGCTGCCGCCACGACGTCAAGCGCGTGACCATCGATCCCAGCCTGCTCGAGGAAGACAAGGACATGCTCGAGGACCTGGTCGCCGCGGCCTTCAACGACGCGCTGCGCAAGGCCGAGGCGGCCGCCCAGGAAAAGATGTCCTCGGTGACCGCCGGCATGCCGCTGCCCCCCGGCATGAAGCTGCCGTTCTGACGCACCGGCCTGGATGGACCGTCCCAGCCTGCCCGAGCCCGAGCCGCTGCTCGAGCTCATCGACGCCCTGCGCCGCCTGCCCGGGGTGGGCGCGCGCACGGCCCGGCGCATGGCCTATCACCTGATGCAGCACGACCAGGCCGGCGCCGGCATGCTGGCGCGCAGCCTGTCGGGCGCGGTGGAGCGGCTGCGCCACTGCGCCCGCTGCAATACCTTTACCGAGGACGAGGTCTGTCCGACCTGCCTCAATCCCCGGCGCGACGCCACGCAGCTGTGCATCGTCGAGACGCCGGCCGACCAGAACGTGATCGAGTCCAGCCACGGCTACCGCGGCCTGTACTACGTGCTGATGGGCCGGGTCGCGCCGCTGGAGGGCATCGGCCCGCGCGAGCTGGACTTCGAACGCCTGCTGGCGCGCGCCGCCGACGGCGTGGTGCAGGAGGTCATCCTGGCCACCAATTTCACCGCCGAGGGCGAGACCACCGCGCATTTCCTGGCCGAGGCGCTGCGCGCGCGCGGCCTGGCGGTCTCGCGCCTGGCGCGCGGCGTGCCGGCCGGCAGCGAACTCGAATACGTCGATGCAGGCACCATCGCCTGGGCGCTGATGGAGCGGCGCGCTACCTGAGCGCGGCGAGCCCTGCGGCGTCGGCATCGGGAATCCCCCGATTCCCGGCTTGTCGTAGCGCCGCGGGCCTGGGGTATCATCCAACGGCCCGCCGTCCCAGCCGCAGGATGGCCGGGCGAGAACGATAACCAGGAGACCGCCATGACCTTCAGCCGTCGTCGCATCTTGCAGGCCGCCGGCGCCGCCGCCGCCTTGGGCGCGCTGCCCTCGCTTTCCTTTGCCCAGAAGCCCGAATCGTCCAAGGTCCACATCGCCGTGGGCGGCAAGGCGCTGGTCTACTACCTGCCGCTGACCATCGCCGAGCAGCTGGGCTACTTCAAGGACGAAGGGCTGGACGTCACCATCTCGGACTTCGCCGGCGGCTCCAAGGCCCTGCAGGCCGTGGTGGGCGGCAGCGCCGACGTGGTCTCGGGCGCCTTCGAGCACACGCTGCACATGCAGTCCAAGGGCCAGGCCTACCGCGCCTTCGTGCTGCAGGGCCGCGCGCCCATGATCGGCTTTGGCGTCTCCAGGAAGAACATGGCCGACTACAAAGGGCCGGCCGACCTCAAGGGCAAGAAGATCGGCGTGACCGCGCCGGGTTCGTCCACCAACATGCTGGTCAATTTCTTCCTGGCCCAGAACGGCCTGAAGGCCTCGGACGTTGCCATCATCGGGGTGGGCGCGGGCGCCGGCGCCGTCACGGCGCTGCGCAGCGGCCAGATCGACGCCATCTCCAACACCGACCCGGTGATCTCCATGCTGGAAGAGGGCGGCGAGCTGCAGACCATCGCCGATACCCGCACCATGAAGGACACGCTGCAGATCTTCGGCGGCAACATGCCGGCCGGCTCGCTCTATGCGCCGCAGGCCTGGCTCAAGGCCAATCCGAACACCGCGCAGGCGCTGGCCAACGCCATCGTGCGCGCCGACAAGTGGATCCAGAAGGCCGGCGTGGACGAGGTGGCCAAGACCGTGCCGGCGTCCTACCTGCTGGGCGAGCCCGAGGTCTACAAGGCCGCGGTGCGCAAGAGCCTGGACGGCCTGTCGCCCGACGGCATGATCCCGCCGGACGGCGCGGCCACCGCGCTCAAGGCCCTGGCGGCCTACATCCCGGACTTCCCGGCCGACAAGATCGATCCCGACAAGGTCTGGACCAACGAGTTCGCCGAGCGCGCCAACCAGAAGTACCCCAATGGCTGAACCGGCGCTGTCGCTGCAAGGCATTACCTGCACCTTCGTCTCGCGCGAGGACCGCAGCCGGCGCTACACCGCCGTCCAGGACACCGCGCTGGACGTGGCCGAAGGCGAGTTCGTCTCGGTGGTCGGCCCCACCGGCTGCGGCAAGTCCACCTTGCTGAACGTGGGCGCCGGCCTGCTGGCGCCCTCGTCCGGGCAGGTCAAGGTCTTTGGCCAGCCCTTGCAGGGCATCAACCGGCGCGCCGGCTACATGTTCCAGGGCGAGGCGCTGCTGCCCTGGCGCAACGCGCTGGACAACGTCATCGCCGGCCTGGAATTCGCCGACGTGCCGCGGGCCGAGGCGCTGGCGCGCGGGCGCGAGTGGATGCGCCGCGTGGGCCTGGGCGGCTTCGAGGAACGCTATCCGCACCAGATGTCCGGCGGCATGCGCAAGCGCACCATGCTGGCGCAGACGCTGATCCGCGACCCGGACATCATCCTGATGGACGAGCCTTTCTCGGCGCTGGACATCCAGACGCGCCAGCTGATGGAAAACGAGGTGCTCGAGCTGTGGATGGCCAAGCGCAAGGCCGTGCTGTTCATCACGCACGACCTGGACGAGGCCATCGCCATGAGCGACCGCGTGGTGGTGCTCTCGGCCGGCCCGGGCACCCGTCCCATCGGCGAGTTCGCCATCGACCTGCCGCGTCCGCGCGACGTGGCAGAGGTGCGCATGCACCCCCGTTTCGTCGAGCTGCACGCGGCCATCTGGGCGGTGCTGCGCGACGAGGTCCTCAAGGGCTATGCCCAGCAAAAACGGGCCTGACGCCATGTGGAAGATCAAACCCGGTTCGTTTTCCCTGCGCGCCTGCCAGCTGCTGCTGCTCGTGATCATCCTGGGCGGCTGGCACCTGCTCTCGCGCGACCCCAAGATCGCCTTCTTCTTCGGCGAGCCGCTCAAGGTCTGGGACCGCGTCTGGAACTGGTTCGTCGTCAACGGCGACATCTACCGCCACCTGGGCGTGACCCTGACCGAGACCGTGCTGGCTTTCGTCATCGGCACCGTGGCCGGCCTGCTATTCGGGCTGTGGCTGGGCCTGTCGCGCACGGCCAGCGCCATCCTCGATCCCTACATCACCGCGGCCAACTCCATGCCGCGCGTGATCCTGGCGCCCATCTTCGGCATGTGGTTCGGCCTGGGCATCTGGTCCAAGGTGGCGCTGGCGGTCACGCTGGTGTTCTTCATCGTGTTCTTCAACGTCTACCAGGGCGTGCGCGAGGTCAGCCCCACGCTGCTGGACAACGCCCGCATGCTGGGCGCCGACCGCCGCCGCCTGCTGCGCTATGTGTACCTGCCTTCGGCCACCAGCTGGGTATTCTCCAGCCTGCACACCTCGGTGGGCCTGGCCTTCGTGGGGGCTGTGGTGGGCGAGTACCTGGGCTCGGCGCAGGGCGTGGGCTATCTCATCCTGCAGGCCGAAGGCACGTTCGACGTGAATACGGTGTTCGCCGGCATCCTGGTGCTGACCGCCTTCGCGCTGGTGCTCGACGGGCTGGTGGGCCTGATCGAGCGGCGCCTGATGCGCTGGCAGCCGCGCTCGGGGGAAACGGAAAAGCTCTAGCGGCGATTCGTATAAAGTAGCCTCCTTTGCCTACAACGACAAAGGAGTCCGCAGCATGGCCCGTATCCCCTATGCCGATCTGGAAGGCGCCCAAGCCAAGCCCCTGGTCGAGCGCATCGTCGCCGAGCGCGGCAGCGTCCTGCACCTGTACCAGATGCTGCTGCACAGCGCGCCGGTGGCCGAGGGATGGCTCAACTACCTGACCGCCATCCGCCAGAAGAACAGCCTGCCCGGCGACCTGCGCGAGCTGGTCATCATGCGCGTGGCCGCCATCAACGGCGCGCCCTACGAGGCCGACCAGCACGCCCCCATCGCGCTCAAGGAGGGCGTCTCCCAGGCCCAGCTCGATGCGCTGCCCCAATGGGAGCAATCGGACCTGTTCGATGCGCGCCAGCGCGCGGTGCTGGCCTATACCGACGCCATGACGCGCACCGTCCAGGTGCCGGACGCGGTGTTTGCCGCCGTGCAGGCCCATTTCGACCACCGCGAGCTGGTCGAGCTGACCGCCACGGTGGCCGCCTACAACATGGTGTCGCGCTTCCTGGAGGCCCTGCAGGTGCACAGCCACGACGAGCCGGGCAAGCACTGAGCCGGCTTTCGCCCGGCGCTGGGCCTTAGCCCCGCGCCGCCTCGATCAGGCCATCGAGCTTGACCGCGTCGGCGCAGAACACCCGGATGCCCTCGGCCAGCTTTTCGGTGGCCATGGCGTCCTCGTTCAGGCGGAAGCGGAAGCTGGCCTCGTCGGCCGGCATGTGCTGCGCCTCGCTCTGGCGGGCGGCTTCGGGCGTGAGCTGCGGCGGCACCTCGCCTTCGGCCTGCGACAGCTGCTGCAGCAGCTCGGGGCTGATGGTCAGCAGGTCGCAGCCGGCCAGCGCGCGGATCTGCCCGACGTTGCGAAAGCTTGCGCCCATGATCTCGGTGGGAATGCCGAACTTCTTGTAGTAGCGGTAGATGCCCGCCACCGACTGCACGCCCGGGTCGTTGGCGCCCGCCTGGGCGGCCTCGTCCCAGTCCTTGCCGGCCTGCTTCTTGTGCCAGTCGTAGATGCGCCCGACGAAGGGCGAGATCAGCTGCACGCGGGCATCGGCGCAGGCCACCGCCTGGCACAGCGAGAACAGCAGGGTCATGTTGCAGCGGATGCCCTCGGCCTGCAGGATGCGGGCGGCCTGGATGCCTTCCCACGTCGAGGCGATCTTGACCAGCACCCGCTCGCGGCCGATGCCGGCCTGCTCGTACAGGCTGATGATGCCGCGCGCCCGTTCGACGTTGCCGCGCGTGTCGAAGGACAGGCGGGCGTCCACCTCGGTGGAGACCCGGCCGGGCACCAGCTTCAGGATTTCCACGCCGAAGGCCACCAGCAGCCGGTCCAGCAGCTCGGCGGTGGGCGCGTCGGCGTGCTCGCGCACCACGCGCGCGAGCAGGGCGCCGCCGGCTTCCTGCTGGACGGCCTTCAGGATCAGGCTGGGGTTGGTGGTGGCGTCGGTGGGGCGGTGCAGGCGGATGGCTTCCAGGTCGCCGGTATCGGCCACCACGGTGGTCGTCTGGCGCAGGGAGTCGAGCTGGCTGGTCATCGTCGGAAAAACCCAAGGCTGGTTGGCGGAAAGCTTGAGTTTACCGGGCGGATCCCGCCGCCAGGGTATAATCAGAAAGTTTGATTACTGATTCTTGACACCGGGGTGTATCGTGCTTGCGTCACTTTTTCCCGAGGGTGCTGCCGCGTTCCCTCCTGCAATCCTAGCGCTGGCGGACGGCACGGTTTTCCGAGGCGTTTCCATCGGCGCGCCGGGCCATGTCGTGGCCGAGGTGGTCTTTAACACCTCCATGACGGGCTACCAGGAGATCCTGACCGATCCCAGCTACTACGGCCAGATCGTCACGCTGACCTATCCCCACATCGGCAATACGGGCGTCAATGACGAGGACATCGAGGCGCGCCGCGTGTTCGCCTCGGGCCTGGTGGTGCGCGACTGTCCGGCGCGCGTGTCCAATTTCCGGGCCACGCAGTCGCTGCCCGACTACCTGGCCGCCCAGGGCGTGGTGGCCATCTCCGGCATCGACACGCGCAAGCTTACCCGCATTCTGCGCGAAAAGGGCGCCCAGGGCGCCTGCATCATGGCCGGCACCGACGCCGACCGCGCCATCGAGCTGGCGCGCGGCTTTCCGGGCATGTCGGGCCAGGACCTGGCGCGCGAGGTCTCCATCACCGAAAGCACCGACTGGAAGCAGGGCACCTGGCAACTGGGCCAGGGCTTCGGCAAACCGGCCCAGGACCGCTTTCACGTGGTCGCTTACGACTACGGGGTCAAGAGCAACATCCTGCGCCTGTTGGCCGACCGCGGCTGCCGCATCACGCTGGTGCCGGCCCAGACGCCCGCCGAAGAAGTGCTCAAGCTGTCCCCGGACGGCGTGTTCCTGGCCAACGGCCCGGGCGACCCCGAGCCTTGCGACTACGCCGTGGCCGCCACACGCGTTTTCCTGGCGCGCAAGCTGCCGGTCTTCGGCATCTGCCTGGGCCACCAGCTGCTGGGCCTGGCCGTGGGCGGCAAGACGGTCAAGATGAAGACCGGCCACCACGGCGGCAACCACCCGGTGCAGGACGTGCAGACGCGCCGCGTCTTCATCACCAGCCAGAACCACGGCTTCGCGGTCGATGCGGCCAGCCTGCCGGCCAACACGCGCGTGACCCACGTGTCCCTGTTCGACGGCACGCTGCAGGGCTTCGAACTGACCGACCGCCCGGCCTTCTGCTTCCAGGGCCACCCCGAAGCCAGCCCCGGGCCGCACGACATCATCGTGCTGTTCGACAAGTTCATCAGCCTGATGTCAGGCCAAAAGTAAAAGCCCGATCAAATACCATGCCCAAGCGTACCGACATACAAAGCATCCTCATCATCGGCGCCGGCCCCATCATCATCGGGCAGGCCTGCGAGTTCGACTATTCCGGCGCCCAGGCCTGCAAGGCCCTGAAGGCCGAGGGATACCGCGTCATCCTGGTCAACAGCAACCCGGCGACCATCATGACCGACCCGGAGACGGCCGATGTCACCTATATCGAGCCCATCACCTGGCAGGCGGTCGAGAAGATCATCGAGCGCGAGAAGCCCGATGCCCTGCTGCCCACCATGGGCGGGCAGACGGCGCTGAACTGCGCGCTGGACCTGGCCCGCCACGGCGTGCTGGCTAAGCACGGCGTGGAGATGATCGGCGCCAACGAGCACGCCATCGAAAAGGCCGAGGACCGCCAGAAGTTCAAGCAGGCCATGACCGACATCGGCCTGGAGTCGGCCAAGTCGGGCGTGGCCCACAGCATGGACGAAGCCTGGGAAGTGCAGCGGCGCATCGCCGCGGAAACCGGCACCTCGGGCTTTCCGGCGGTCATCCGCCCCAGCTTCACCATGGGCGGCTCGGGCGGGGGCATCGCCTACAACGCCGAGGAATTCGAAACCATCTGCCGGCGCGGCCTGGAGGCCTCGCCCACCAGCGAGCTGCTGATCGAGGAATCGCTGCTGGGCTGGAAGGAATTCGAGATGGAAGTGGTCCGCGACAAGGCGGACAACTGCATCATCGTCTGCTCGATCGAGAACCTCGATCCGATGGGCGTGCACACGGGCGACTCCATCACCGTCGCGCCCGCGCAGACGCTGACGGACAAGGAATACCAGATCATGCGCAACGCCTCGATCGCGGTGCTGCGCGAGATCGGCGTCGATACCGGTGGCTCGAACGTGCAGTTCGCCGTCAACCCGGCCAACGGCCGCATGATCGTCATCGAGATGAACCCGCGCGTCTCGCGTTCGTCGGCGCTGGCCTCCAAGGCCACCGGCTTTCCCATCGCCAAGGTCGCCGCGCGCCTGGCCGTGGGCTATACGCTGGACGAGCTGCGCAACGAGATCACCGGCGGCGCCACGCCCGCGTCCTTCGAGCCCTCGATCGACTACGTGGTCACCAAGGTGCCGCGTTTCGCCTTCGAGAAATTCCCGGCCGCCGACTCGCGCCTGACCACGCAGATGAAGTCGGTGGGCGAGGTCATGGCCATCGGCCGCACCTTCCAGGAGTCCTTCCAGAAGGCCCTGCGCGGGCTGGAAGTGGGCGTGGACGGCCTGAACCAGAAGACCACCGACCGCGAGAAGCTGCAGGTCGAGCTGGGCGAGCCGGGCCCCGAGCGCATCTGGTACGTGGGCGATGCCTTCGCGCAGAACTTCACGCTGGACGAAGTGCATGCGCTGACCCGGATCGACCCGTGGTTCCTGGCCCAGATCAAGGAAATCGTCGACATCGAGCTGGCGCTCGAACAAAAGACGCTGGCCGACCTGGACTACGACACGCTCTGGCAGCTCAAGCGCCGCGGCTTCTCCGACCGCCGCCTGGCCTTCCTGCTGGACACGGCCGAGAGCGAGGTGCGCAAGCTGCGCCACCAGCTGAACGTGCGGCCGGTGTACAAGCGGGTGGACACCTGCGCGGCCGAGTTCGCCACCAACACCGCCTACATGTACTCCACCTATGAGGAGGAGTGCGAGGCGCAGCCGTCCGACCGCAAGAAGATCATCGTGCTGGGCGGCGGGCCCAACCGCATCGGCCAGGGCATCGAGTTCGACTACTGCTGCGTGCACGCGGCGCTGGCCCTGCGCGAGGACGGCTACGAGACCATCATGGTCAACTGCAACCCCGAGACCGTCTCGACCGACTACGACACCTCGGACCGCCTGTACTTCGAGCCGCTTACGCTGGAAGACGTGCTGGAGATCGTCCACAAGGAAAACCCGGTGGGCATGATCGTGCAGTACGGCGGCCAGACGCCGCTCAAGCTGGCGCGGGCGCTGGAAGCCAACGGCGTGCCCATCATCGGCACCAGCCCCGAGTCCATCGACATCGCCGAGGACCGCGAGCGCTTCCAGAAGCTGCTCAACAAGCTGGGCCTGCGCCAGCCCCCCAACCGCACCGCGCGCACCGAGGCCGAGGCCCTGTCGCACGCGGCCGAGATCGGCTATCCGCTGGTGGTGCGTCCCAGCTACGTGCTGGGCGGGCGCGCCATGGAGATCGTGCACGAGCAGCAGGACCTGGAGCGCTACATGCGCGAGGCCGTCAAGGTCAGCAACGACTCGCCCGTGCTGCTGGACCGCTTCCTGAACAACGCCACCGAAGTGGACGTGGACTGCCTGGCCGACGGCCAGACCGTGTTCATCGGCGGCGTGATGGAGCACATCGAGCAGGCCGGCGTGCACTCGGGCGACTCGGCCTGCAGCCTGCCGCCGTATTCGCTGTCCGACGAGGTCATCGCCGAGATCAAGCGCCAGACCAGCATGATGGCCCGGGCGCTGAACGTCACCGGCCTGATGAACGTGCAGTTCGCCATCCAGAACGACGAGGTGTTCGTGCTGGAAGTGAACCCGCGCGCCTCGCGCACCGTGCCCTACGTTTCCAAGGCCACCGGCCTGCAGCTGGCCAAGATCGCCGCGCGCGCCATGGCCGGCAAGAGCCTGGCCGAGCAGGGCGTCACCCAGGAGATCGTGCCGCCGTATTTCTCGGTCAAGGAGGCGGTGTTCCCCTTCGTGAAGTTCCCCGGCGTGGACACCATCCTGGGGCCCGAGATGAAGTCCACGGGCGAGGTCATGGGCGTGGGCGCCAGCTTCGGCGAGGCCTTCGTCAAGTCGCAGCTGGCCGCCGGCGTGCGCCTGCCGGAAAACGGCACGGCCTTCATCAGCGTCAAGAACCAGGACAAGCCGCGCGCCGTCGAGGTGGCCCGAGGGCTGCACGGCCTGGGCTTCAAGATCGTGGCCACGCGCGGCACCGCCGCCGAGATCGAGGCCGCCGGCATCCCGGTGCAGTCGGTCAACAAGGTCACCGAAGGACGTCCGCATATCGTCGACATGCTCAAAAATGGCGAGATCTCGCTGGTGATCAATACCGTCGAAGAACGCCGCAACGCCATTGCGGATTCGCGTACGATACGCACCCAGGCCCTGTCCGACCGCGTGACCTTCTTCACCACCATCGCGGGCGCGCGCGCTGCCGTCGAAGGCATGCAATACCTGCGCCAGGGCCTGGGCCTGCAGGTATACCCGCTGCAAGAACTGCACGGCTCGCTGGCACAGCAGCACTAGCACTGCCGATACCGGATGCGCGGCCGCGGCGGCCGCGCACGGCAGCAAGGAGCCGTCATGAAATGGTTCGTTCTGGCCTTGTTCGTCGTCACCGCCGCCGTGGTGCATTACCGCGGCCGGGTGCGGCATCCCTTCCTGCGCCAGGCCCTGGATCACTCCACCTTCACGGCCCCCATCAATTGCTTCATGTACGCGTTCTCGCGCGTGCCCAACCAGCCCTACATCCCGCTGGAGCACTTCCCGCAGCTGCAGCCCCTGATGGACCGCTGGGAGGACATCCGCGCCGAGGCGGTGCAGCTGTTCGGCGACGGGCACATCAAGCCCTCCAGCCGCTATGACGACGCCGGCTTCAATTCCTTCTTCAAGCGCGGCTGGGGCCGCTTCTACCTCAAGTGGTACGGGGCCGACCACCCCTCGGCGCGCGAGCTGTGCCCCGTCACCACGGCGCTGCTGGCCGATATCCCCGGCGTGAAGGCCGCCATGTTCGCGGCCCTGCCGCCGGGCAGCCGGCTGCCGCGGCACCGCGACCCGTACGCGGGCTCGCTGCGCTTTCACATGGGCCTGATCACGCCCAACAGCGCCGATTGCTACATCAGCGTGGACGGCCAGGAGTACTACTGGCGCGACGGGCAGGCGGTGGTCTTTGACGAGACCTTCATCCACTACGCCGAAAACCGTACCGGGCAGAACCGCATCATCCTGTTCGCCGACATCGAGCGGCCCATGAAGTACGGCTGGACGCAGGCAGTCAACCGGGCGCTGGGCAAGGTGCTGCTGCGCGCGGCCGCCTCGCCCAACCAGGAAGGCGACCGCACCGGCGGCATCAACCGCATCTTCGGCTCGGTGTATGCGGTGCGCCGTTTCGGCAAGGCCGTCAAGCGACGCAGCAAGCCGGCCTACTACGCGATGAAGTGGACGGCGGTGCTGGGCGTGCTGGCGCTGATTTTCCTGTAGCGGCGATGACGCAGGCCGTCTTCATCACCGGCGCCAGCAGTGGCCTGGGCCAGGCGCTGGCGCGGCAATACGCGGCCCGGGGCGCCACGCTGGGCTTGCTGGGGCGGCGCGAGGACGCCTTGCGGACCCTGGCCGCCAGCCTGCCGGGCGCGCACCGCTGCTATGCGGTGGACGTGCGCGAGCGCGCGGCGCTGCACGCCGCGGCGGCCGACTTCCTGGGCCTTACCGGCGGCCGCATCGACGTGGTGATCGCCAGCGCCGGCATCAGCGCGGGCACCCTGTCCGAGCACGCCGAGGACTACGCCGTGTTCGAGGCCATCGTCCATACCAACCTGCTGGCCACGGTGGCGACCTTCGAGCCTTTCATCGCGCCCATGCGTGCGCGCGGCCAGGGCCGGCTGGTGGGCATCGGCAGCGTGGCGGGGGTGCGGGGGCTGCCCGGGGCCGGCGCCTACAGCGCCTCCAAGGCCGCGCTCGCCGTCTATTGCGAAAGCCTGCGCCTGGAGCTGGCGCCGGCGGGCATCAAGGTCGTCACCATCGCGCCGGGCTACATCCGCACCCCCATGACCGACGGCAATCCTTATCGCATGCCCTTCCTGATGGCGCCCGAGGCCTTCGCCCGGCGGGCGGCCGCCGCCATCGCGCAAGGCCGCCGCTACACCGTCATTCCCTGGCAGATGGGCATCGTCGCGCGGCTCATGCGCCTGCTGCCGGGTTGGCTGTACGACCGCCTGGCCCGCAACGCGCCGCGCAAGCCGCGGCGCTGAAGGCGGCCGGCCAGGCCGCGCTGGGCGCCGGTGCTCAATTGAGCCGCACGTCCACTGCCGGCGCGCCGTCCCCGGGGGGCGTATCGGTCCAGACGACCACCTGGCCGCTGGTGCGCTGGAACACCAGGTTCACCGCATGCCCGCCCACCGCCAGGCGGCGGATCTCCAGGCGGTCCATGCCGACCGGCAGCTGCGGGCGCTCGATCAGGATCGAGCCGGGGCGCCCGCTGGCAGGGTCCTGCGCGCGGATGTCCAGCCCCAGGCTGGCCTGCAGCAGCATGTATGCCGCGCCGCTGGCCCAGGCCTGCGGCAGGCAGGCCACGGGATAGCGCACGGGCGCCTCGGCGGCGGCGCGCGGCAGGCCGCAGAACAGCTCGGGCAGGCGCATAGAGAAGTGCGCGGCGGCCTCGAACATGGCCTGCAGCAGCCGCGCCACGGCGGCGCGCTCGCCATACCGCGACATGCCCAGCGCGCACAGCGCCACGTCATGCGGCCACACCGAGCCGTTGTGATAGGACATGGGGTCGTAGCGGGCCGCCTCGGTCGCCAGCGTGCGGATGCCCCAGCCGCTGTACAGCCCGCGCGAGCACAGGCCGGCGATCAACGATTTCGCGCGCTCGGCCGAGGGCAGCCCGCAATACAGCAGGTGGCCGGCGTTGGAGGCGCGCACGCGGCAGGCCCGCCCCAGGCCGTCCACGGCCAGGGCGTAGTAGGACTGTTCCGGCAGCCAGAAGCGCGCCTCGACCGTGGCGCGCAGGCGCCGGGCCTGTTCGCGCCAGCGCCGGGCCGCCTCGGGCTGCCCGGCGCGCTGGGCCAGTTCGGCCATGTCCAGCCAGGCCCGGTAGGCATAGCCTTGCACTTCCACCAGCGCGATGGGGCCGTCCGCGCCCGTGCCGTCGGCATGGAATACCGAGTCGTGGCTGTCCTTCCAGCCCTGGTTGGCCAGCCCGGTGGCCTGGGCGCGGGCATAGGTGACCAGTCCCAGCGGGCTGCGGGCGGCGTTTTCGTCCAGCCATTGCGCGGCCTGCCACAGGGCCGGCCGGATGCGTGCGACCAGGTCGGCGTCGCCGGTGCGGCGCAGGTAGGCCGCCGCCAGGATGATGAACAGGGGCGTGGTGTCCACGCCGCCGTAATACCGCGCGAAAGGCAGCTCGCCCAGCGCGGACATCTCTCCCTTGCGCGTCTCGTGCATGATCTTGCCCGGCTCGGCATCGCGAAACGCCGACTGCTCGCGCGCCTGGTGTTCGGCCAGATAGGCCAGCACGCCGCGCGCCAGCGCAGGGTCCAGCCACAGCATCTGCAAGGCGGTGATGACCGCGTCGCGCCCGAAAGGCGTGGAGAACCACGGTATGCCGGCATAGGGATAGGGGCCGGTGGGCAGTTCGGTGGTCAACAGCGCGATGTCGCCGCGCGCCCGGTCCAGCCAGGCCTGGAACAGGCGTCCGCTGGCCCGCACGGCCGCGCCGCGCCGCCGGCGCCGCCGCATCGCCAGCCAGGCCTGGGCGGCCGCGCGCCGGAAGGTGTCGCGTCCGGGGGCGGGCTCGCCATCGGCCGGGCCGGCCTGCAGGTAGACCTCCCAGGTGCCGTGCGGCGGCACCTCGGCCTCGAAGCGCAACTGCGAGGCATCGGCCTGCTGCGGGGGCTGCGAGACGGCCAGAACGGTACGCCGCAGCTTGCCGTCCAGTCCTTCGTAGCCCAGCTCGACCCGGCTGCCGGCGGCCACCGACGCGCGCATGCGCCCGCGCGCGGGGCGCTGGCTGCCGCGCACTTCGAACATGTCGAAGAAGTCGGCGCCGAAGAACAGCTCCACCGGCACGCGCAGCGGCTGTTCGTGGTAGTTGCGCAGGCGGATCCGCTCGTGCAGCCGGCGCTCGCGCAGGAAGCGCTTGCGTTCGACGTGCACCGGCGGCCGGGCGCCGGCCTGCCCGCAGGCCGCGCTCAGGTGGGCCGTGAAGAACACGTTGTCCCGGCCGACCGAGCTCGACAGCAGCGCCGGGCGCTGCCCCGCCACGCGCAGCGCCAGGCGCGACAGCCAGCGCGTATCGTCCACGAACAGGCCGCAATCCCCTTCCTGCAGGTCGCCCAGCGCGTCGCTTACCAGGAAGGTGTCGGCATCCTTGAGCACCATGAGCGGCATGGCGCCGGGCGCCATGGCATCGGGCGAGAGCGGCGTCTCCATGGCGCTCAGTCCATGGCCACCAGGTCGGCGGCGCGGGCGGCCTGTCCGGCGCACAGCCGCTCGTAGAGCATGACGTAGGCGCGCGCCATGGCGTCGGCCGAGAAGCGCTGCTCGAACGCTTCGCGGATGCGCCGCCGGTCCAGTCCGGCCGCCTCGTGCACCGCGCGCACGGCCTGGGCCTGGCTGCGGACGATGAAACCGGTGGCGCCGTTCTCGATGATTTCGGGAACCGAGCCGTTCTCCCAGGCGATGACTGGCGTGCCGTGCGCCATCGCCTCGATCATCACCAGGCCAAAGGGTTCGGGCCAGTCGATGGGAAAGAGCAGCGCCTGCGCCTGGCCCAGGAACCGCGCCTTGTCGGCATCGCCGATCTCGCCGACGAATTCCACGCCCGGCTGCCCCAGCAGCGGCCGGATGTGCCGTTCGAAATAGTCGCGGTCGGCATCGTCCACCTTGGCGGCCAGCTTGATCGGCAGGCCGGCGGCGCGCGCGATGGCAATGGCCCGGTCGGGCCGCTTCTCGGGCGAAATCCTGCCCAGGAAGGCCAGGTAGCCGCCTTGGCCCGTGCCCGCCGGGCCGGGGATGTCCAGGCCGTGGTAGACCGTGCCGGCCCAGTTGGCCTGGGGCAGGGGGCTGCGCTGGTGGTAGGAGATCGAGACCAGCGGGAAATCGCGCCAGCGCGCGTAGGCCTGGGGCAGGTCGCAGATGTCCAGCCGCCCGTGCAGCGTGGTCAGGGTGCGCGCGGCCATGTCCTCGAACAGGGGAAAGTGCAGCAGGTCCACGTGAAAGTGCAGCACGTCGAATTCGCCCGCGCGCCGCCGCACCTCGTCGAGCATGGCCAGGTGGCTGGCCAGGTCGGACTTGAGCGGGCGCGGGTCCAGCCGCAGGGCCTGGTCCCGGCAGGCGACCAGGCGGGCGCGCGTGCGCGCATCGGCCGAGGCGAACAGCGTGACTTCGTGGCCCTGGCCCACCAGGGCGTCGGCCAGGTGGGCCACCACGCGCTCGGTGCCGCCGTACAGGCGGGGCGGGACGGCTTCGTACAGGGGTGCGATCTGCGCGATCTTCATCGGCGACTCCTTCAAGAAAGAATGGACGAGTGAACAAAGCGAGAATGCGCGGCCGCCGCGGCGGGCGGCTGACGCTGCCGGGCCTGATATGGGGACTGGCCGTCCGGTCTTCAAGACGGGCAAGGGGCAGGGCAGGGACCGCCCGGTTGGCGGACCCGGCAGGAGACGAGCGCGTCAGGGCGCCGAGAAATCGTCCTCGACGGCGACGTTCATGTGGCCGACGTCGCCCCAGTTGGCGATGCGCCAGCTGCCGGCGTCCACGACCACGCGGTTGATGCTCACGTTCAGCAGCGGCTCTTGCCGCGGGGCGTTCAGCGGCAGGTCCTGGGCGTGGTGCCAGATGATGTCCAGCACCCCGCCGTGGGTCAGCACCAGCACGCGCTCGTGCGCATGGCGGCTGGCCAGCGCGTCGACCGCATCGACCACCCGGGCGCGGAACTGCCCCAGCGTCTCGCCGCCTTCGATGGGGCGGTGCGGATCGCGGCTTTTCCAGGCGGCGGCGGCCTCGGGCTGCGCCTGGTCCATGCGCGCCAGCTCCACGCCTTCGAGCACGCCGAAGCAGCGTTCGCGCACGCCCGGCTCGGTGCGGATGCGCAGGTCCAGCTGCTCGGATATCGCCTGCGCCGTGTGGTGCGCGCGCATCAGGTCGCTGCTGTACAGGGCCGAGAAGGGCGAGTGCTCGGCATCGCCCCGCAGGCGCAGCGCCAGCTTGCGGGCCTGCGCCACGCCGTTGGCATTCAGGGGGATGTCCTGCCAGCCCTGCATGCGGCGGGCGACGTTCCAATCGGTCTCGCCGTGGCGGATGAACCAGAATTCAGTCATGGGATTGCACGATCTCCGGGAGGGGCCGGCCCGCCGCCGGCGGGCCGGCGCGATGGTGGCGGACCCCTGGGCGGCGCGCCACAGTGTCCCGATTGTAGAAGCAAGCGCCAAATGGCTTGCCGCCGTCATCGTCCGGACATACACTTTCGCCGCTTTTTTGCCTATCCATAGAGCCCTGGGAGGGGTGTCCCCATGTCCGAATCCTTCTTTCCCCGCTGGCGCCGCGTAGACGGCACCGGCGGGACCGTCATCGCGCCCGACGAGTGCCTCTCGCCCGGCCAGAACGTCGCCATGGGCGCGCAGCACGTGGTCGCCATGTTCGGCTCCACGGTGCTCGCCCCGCTGCTCATGGGCTTCGATCCCAACGTGGCGATCCTGATGTCGGGCATCGGCACCCTGATCTTTTTCTGCTTCGTGCGGGGCCGGGTGCCCAGCTATCTGGGTTCGAGCTTTGCCTTCATCGGCGGGGTGATCGCGGTCACCGGCTATGCCGGCTCGGGGCCCAATCCCAACATCGGCGTGGCCCTGGGGGCCATCGTGGCCTGCGGGCTGGCCTACACCGTGATCGGCGCGCTGGTCTGGATGGCCAACGCGCGCGGCGGCGGCGGGGCCGGCTGGATCGACAGGCTGATGCCGCCGGTGGTCACCGGCGCGGTGGTGGCGGTGATCGGCCTGCACCTGGCGCCCATCGCGGCGCGCAACGCCATGGGCGGCTCGACCTTCGACGCCCTGATGGCCCTGGTCACCATCGTGTGCGTGGGCGGCGTGGCGGTCTGGACGCGCGGCATGCTGCAGCGCCTGCTCATCCTGGCCGGCCTGGTGCTGGCCTGCGTGATCTACGGCCTGCTGGCCAACGTCGCCGGCCTGGGCACGCCCATGGACTTCTCCGGCGTGGCCCAGGCTGCCTGGTTCGGCCTGCCGCGTTTCGCCAGCCCCGAGTTCCAGCTGCCCGCCATCAGCCTGATCGCGCCGGTGGCCATCATCCTGGTGGCCGAGAACCTGGGCCACATCAAGGCCGTCAGCGCCATGACCGGCCGCGACATGGACCGCTACCTGGGCCGCGCCTTCGTGGGCGACGGCGTGGCCACCATGGTCTCGGGCAGCGTGGGCGGCACCGGCGTGACCACCTATGCCGAGAACATCGGCGTGATGGCCGTCACCCGCATCTATTCGACCCTGGTTTTTGTCATCGCCGCGCTCATCGCCATCGTGCTGGGCTTCTCGCCCAAGTTCGGCGCCCTGATCCTGACCATCCCCGGGCCGGTGCTGGGCGGCATGTCGGTCGTGGTGTTCGGCCTGATCACCATCGCCGGCGCGCGCATCTGGGTGGTCAACAAGGTGGACTTCAGCGACAACCGCAACCTCATCGTGGCGGCCGTCACGCTGGTCATGGGCGCCGGCGATTTCACGCTGCGCCTGGGCGAGTTCCACCTGAACGGCATCGGCACCGCCACTTTCGGCGCCATCATCCTGTATGCGCTGTTAAGGAAATAGCCCACCCCGGGGCTAGGCCCCAAGGGCAAGCCGCCGCTTGCAATTGCGGCGCAGTTTGCCGACAATGCGGTTTCAGACCCCGGTTGCACCGACCGGGGTTTGTTTTTTGCCGCCGGGCTGCCCCAAGGCAAAGAACGGCCCCCACGGGGGGCAGCAAGGCGCAGCGCGGGGGCTTTCCTGCCGCCGGGCTGCCCGTGCCCGCCGGCACGCCTGGCCGCGGGCCGGTTCCGGCCCGCGCCCGCAGGCCGCCGTGGCGCCCACGCGCCGGCGGCCCGACCTTGCGTTATTGATATTCATTCGTAGTGTTTTGACGCTCCTGCCCGGCGTCGGGCCGTCCCCTTGCGGGTGATGGCATGCCGCAGGCTTGGCCGGAGCGTGTTTTCATAGGAAGAGACATGTCTGCCATTCCCATCACCGCGCGCGGAGCCGAACGCCTGCAGCAGGAACTCCATCGCCTGAAGACCGTCGAGCGTCCCCAGGTCATCGATGCGATCGCCGAGGCGCGCGCGCAGGGCGACCTGTCCGAGAATGCCGAATACGATGCCGCGCGCGAGCGCCAGGGCTTCATCGAGGGCCGCATCAGCGAGCTCGAAGGGACGCTGTCCAATGCCCAGGTCATCGACCCGACCGAACTGGAGGCCGACGGCAAGGCCGTATTCGGCTCGACGGTCGACATCGAGGACCTGGAAACCGGCGAGCGCGTGGTCTACCAGATCGTGGGCGACGTCGAGGCCGACATCCGCAACAACCTGATCTCGGTGTCCAGCCCCGTGGCGCGCGCCCTGATCGGCAAGCGCGCCGGCGACGTGGTCGAGGTCAACGCCCCTTCGGGCGTGCGCGAGTACGAGATCATCGAAGTCAAGTACATCTGAAGCGCCGCTTCACCATGAAAAGCAGGCTGGCATGTCGACCGTGACCCGTATCCTGGCCGCGCTGTGGTGCGGCTCGCTCTGGAGCGTAGGCCTGCTGGTGGCGCCTGCGCTGTTCGCCACCCTCGGGCCGGCGCAGGCCGGCCAGGTGGTGGCCGTGGTGTTTTTCTACCAGGCGGTGGCGGGGCTTGCCGCCGCGGCCGTCATGCTGCTGCTGGACCGGATGGCCGGCGGCGGCACGCTGGGCCCGGCCGGCCGCAAGGCGGCGCTGCTGATGGCGGTGGGAGTCGGGCTGGGCTACTTCGGCCTCAAGCCGCTGATGGACCATGGACGGGCGCTGGCGGCCGCCGGGCAGGCCGTGCCGGCCTGGGCCGACTTCGGCATGCTGCACGGCGTGTCCACGGTGATCTACTTGCTGGTGGCCTTGCTGGGCCTGCGGCTGGTGGCCGTGGCGCGTTGAGTGCCCCGGCGCGCGCCGGCGCGCAGCGACAGGGCGCTGCCCGTCTTGCGGGGCGTGGCGGCGGTCTTTTTCTTGAGCGGCACGCGCGTGGAGGGGCGGGCAGGGCGCTCGGTCTCGTAGGGATCGCGGCGCACGGGCTCGACCGCCGGCTTGGCCGCACGGGCGGGGCGCTTGGGCGCGGTGCGCCCGGCGGCGGCCTGCTTCTTGGGCACGTGCGGGTCGCTGGCCTTCTTGCGCAGGGCCCGGGTCTGGGGCTGGGCGCGGGTTTCCAGTTCCTGGGCGGTGGGCCGGTACAGGATCAGCATCTTGCCCAGGTGGTGCACGGCGGCGCACGAAAGCGCATCGCAGATGCCGGCGAGCATCGTTTCGCGCGCGTCGCGGTCCTCGCCCCCGGCGCGCACCTTGATCAGCCCGTGGGCGGATAATGCGCGGTCGATTTCCTTCAGGACGGCTTCGGTCAGCCCGTTATCGCCGATCAGGACGACCGGGCGCAGGGAATGGGCGGCGGCACGCAGTTCGCTGCGCTCGCGGGGTGTAATTTCAAGGTTCGGCATGACCGGATTGTACGAGAATGGCCAAGAAGAAATTTTCCAAAGAGTGGATCCAGCAGCACATCAACGATCCCTACGTCAAGCTGGCCCAGCAGAAAGGCTATCGCGCCCGGGCGGCCTTCAAGCTGGCCGAGATCATCGAGACGGAAAAGCTGTTGCGCCGCGGCGACATCGTGGTGGACCTGGGCGCCACCCCGGGCAGCTGGTCGCAGGTCGCCCGCGAGCGGCTGGCGGGGCCGGGCGGCGTGCTGGACGGGCGCATCCTGGCGCTGGACATCCTGCCGATGGAGCCCATCGCCGGGGTGGAATTCCTGCAGGGCGATTTTCGCGAGGAGGCGGTGCTGCGCCAGCTCGAGGCCATGCTCGGCGGCGCCAAGGCGGACCTTGTAATGTCGGACATGGCCCCCAATCTATCGGGAGTGAGCTCGGCCGATTCGGCGCGGATCCAGCACGTCTGCGACCTGGCGCTGGAGTTCGCGCAGGCGCACCTCAAGCCGGAAGGGGCGCTGATCGTCAAGGCCTTCCACGGCAGCGGATTCTCGCAGATCGTCGAGTCGTTCAAGCAGCAGTTCCGCCGCGTGGTCGAACGCAAGCCCAAGGCTTCGCGCGACAGGTCGTCGGAAACTTTTTTGGTCGGCCGCGGCCTGAAACATCCCATGTAATGTGTCGTAACCCCCACCCGAAAGCAGCCCAAGCCCCGACAGAGTAGAATCGGGATTGACATCTTAAATAGGGTGCCGCGCTGTGCGTGAGCGCCCGTCCGGTCGGATTCGAGAGCAGGAGATCGACCTTGAACAATTCATTTTCCAAAGTCGCGGTCTGGATGGTGATCGCACTGGTTCTGTTCACGGTTTTCAAGCAGTTTGATGGCCGTCCGCAGTCCCAGGACGGCGTGAGCTATACCCAGTTCATGGAAGACGCCAATGCCGGCCGCATCCGCAAGGTCGACATCCAGGGCGATACCCTTTACGTGACCCCCGACGCGGGCCGGCCCTACAGCCTGACCTCGCCGGGCGACCTGTGGATGGTGTCCGACCTGCTGAAGGCCGGCGTGCAGGTCTCGGGCAAGGCGCGCGAAGAGCCGTCGCTGCTCATGAGCATCTTCGTGTCGTGGTTCCCCATGCTGCTGTTGATTGGCGTGTGGATCTTCTTCATGCGCCAGATGCAGGGCGGCGGGCGCGGCGGCGCATTCAGCTTCGGCAAGTCGCGCGCGCGCATGCTCGACGAGAACACCAACACCATCACCTTCGCCGACGTCGCCGGCTGCGACGAGGCCAAGGAGGACGTGCAGGAGCTGGTCGACTTCCTGCGCGACCCCACCAAGTTCCAGAAGCTGGGCGGGCGCATCCCGCGCGGCGTGCTGATGGTCGGCTCGCCCGGCACCGGCAAGACGCTGCTGGCCAAGGCCATCGCCGGCGAGGCCAAGGTGCCGTTCTTCAGCATCTCGGGCTCGGACTTCGTCGAGATGTTCGTCGGCGTGGGCGCGGCCCGCGTGCGCGACATGTTCGAGAACGCCAAGAAGCAGGCCCCGTGCATCATCTTCATCGATGAAATCGACGCGGTCGGCCGCCAGCGCGGCGCCGGCCTGGGCGGGGGCAACGACGAGCGCGAGCAGACCCTGAACCAGATGTTGGTCGAGATGGACGGTTTCGAATCGGGCCAGGGCGTGATCGTGATCGCGGCCACCAACCGCCCCGACGTGCTCGACCCGGCGCTGCTGCGCCCGGGCCGCTTCGACCGCCAGGTCGTGGTGCCGCTGCCTGACATCCGCGGCCGCGAGCAGATCCTCAAGGTGCACATGCGCAAGGTGCCGGTGGCGCAGAACGTCGACGCCACCGTGCTGGCGCGCGGCACGCCCGGCTTCTCGGGCGCCGACCTGGCCAACCTGGTCAACGAGGCCGCGCTGTTCGCCGCGCGCCGCAACGGCCGCACGGTGGACATGTCCGACTTCGAGAAGGCCAAGGACAAGATCATCATGGGCGCCGAGCGCCGCTCCATCGTCATGCCCGAGGAAGAGCGCCGCAACACGGCCTACCACGAGTCGGGCCATGCCATCGTGGCGCGCTGCCTGCCCAAGACCGACCCGGTGCACAAGGTCACCATCATCCCGCGCGGCCGCGCGCTGGGCGTGACCATGCAGCTGCCCGAGGCCGACCGCTACAGCATGGACAAGGAGCGCCTGCTGAGCATGATCGCGGTGCTGTTCGGCGGCCGTATCGCCGAAGAGATCTTCATGAACCAGATGACCACCGGGGCCTCGAACGACTTCGAGCGCGCCACGGCCATCGCCCGCGACATCGTCACGCGCTACGGCATGACCGACTCGCTCGGCCCCATGGTGTATGCCGAGAACGAAGGCGAGGTCTTCCTGGGCCGGGCGGTCACCAAGACCACCAACGTGTCCGAAGCCACCATGCAGAAGGTCGATGCCGAGATCCGCAGGATCATCGACAGCCAGTACGCCGTGGCCCGCAAGATCCTGGAAGACAACCGCGACAAGGTCGAGGCCATGACCCGCGCGCTGCTCGAATGGGAAACCATCGATGCGGACCAGATCGACGACATCATGAACGGCCAGCCCCCGCGTCCGCCCAAGACGCCCCAGGGCCCGGCCGACAGCCCCGACACGCCGCCGGCTGGCGGCGTGGCCCCCGGTTCGGGCAACGCCACCGCCACTGCCTGATCCTTCCGGCGGCTGCGCACCGGCATGGCAAACACCTTCCTGTGCGGGCGCTACGAGTTCGACCTCGAGCGCCCGCTGGTGATGGGCATCGTCAACGTCACGCCCGATTCCTTCTCGGACGGCGGCCAGTGGGCCGAGGCCGACGCGGCCATCGCCCATGCGCAGGCGCTGCTGCGCGAGGGCGCGCACATCCTGGACATCGGCGGCGAGTCCACCCGCCCGGGCGCCGAGCCCGTGCCTGCCGACCAGGAGCTGGCGCGCCTGCTGCCTGTCATCGAGGGCCTGCGCGATTGCGGCGCGCCGATCTCGGTCGATACCTCCAAGCCCCAGGTCATGAAGGCCGTGCTCGATGCCGGCGCCGACATGATCAACGACGTCTACGGCTTTCGCGAGCCCGGCGCCATCGAGGCCGTGGCCGGCACGCGCTGCGGCCTGTGCGTCATGCACATGAAGGGCGAGCCGCGCACCATGCAGGTTGCGCCGGAATATAACGACCTGCTGGGCGAGATCGGCCTGTTCCTGGGCGCGCGCGCGCAGCGCCTGCGCGGGGCCTGGGTCGATCCGCGCCGCATCGTGCTCGATCCCGGCTTCGGCTTCGGCAAGACGCCGGACCAGAATTTTCAATTGCTGCGCCGGCTCTCGAGCCTGCGCGTTTCCAGCTACCCCCTGCTGGTGGGGGTTTCCCGCAAGTCCATGATCGGCCATGCCACGGGCAAGCCGGTGGGCGAGCGCCTGCCCGGCAGCATTGCCGCGGCGCTGGCCTGCGTGGCGCGCGGCGCCTCCATCGTGCGGGTGCACGATGTGGCCGCCACCGTCGATGCCCTGAGGGTCTGGCAGGCCGTCGAGCAAGGAGCCATTCCCCAATGAGTCAACGCAAGTATTTTGGTACCGATGGCGTCCGCGGCGAGGTGGGCGGCCCGGTCATCAATGCCGAGTTCGCCCTGCGCCTGGGCTATGCCGCCGGCCGCGTGCTGGCGCGCGAGCACGCGAGCCGGGGCCGCCCCAGGGTGCTCATCGGCAAGGACACCCGGCTCTCGGGCTACATGCTCGAATCGGCGCTGGAGGCCGGCCTGTCCGCCGCCGGTATCGATACGCTGCTGGCCGGCCCGCTGCCCACGCCGGGCGTGGCCTACCTGACCCGGGCGCTGCGCCTGGTGGCCGGCATCGTGATCAGCGCCTCGCACAATCCCTACCAGGACAACGGTATCAAGTTTTTCTCGGCCCAGGGCATGAAGCTGCCCGACGAGACCGAGGAGGCCATCGAGCAGGCGCTCGAAGAGCCGCTGGGCTGCGTGTCCTCCGAAAAGCTCGGCCGGGCCCGCCGCGTCGAGGACGCCGCCGGCCGCTACATCGAATTCTGCAAGAGCACCTTTCCCAACGAGCTGGACCTCAATGGCCTGAAGCTGGTGGTCGATGCCGCGCACGGCGCGGCCTATCACGTGGCGCCCCACGTGTTCCGCGAACTGGGGGCCGAGGTGCACGCCATCGGCTGCCAGCCCGACGGCTTTAACATCAACGAGAACGTCGGCGCGCTCTATCCGGAGGCCCTGGCGGCCGAAGTCCGGGCGCGCGGCGCCGACCTGGGCATCGCGCTGGACGGCGACGCCGACCGGCTGCAGATGGTCGACGCCACCGGCCGCATCTACAACGGCGACGAACTGCTGTACGCGGTGGTGCGCGAGCGCCTGGAGCGCGGCAAGGTCGAAGGCGTGGTGGGCACCCTGATGACCAATTTCGGCCTGGAGCGCCAGCTGCAGCGCCTGGGGGTGCCCTTCGAGCGCGCGCAGGTGGGCGACCGCTATGTGCTCGAGCAGCTGCAAAGCCGCAAGTGGCTGTACGGCGGCGAAAGCTCGGGCCACCTGCTGTGCCTGGATTGCCACACCACGGGCGACGGCGTGATCGCCGCCCTGCAGGTGCTGACCGCCTTGCGCCGCCACGGCATCGCCCTGGCCGACTGGCTCGGCGAGCTGCGCATGTATCCGCAAAAGATGATCAACGTGCCCCTGCAGCCCGGCCTGAACTGGGCCGAGCACGCGGGCCTGAACGCGGCGCGCGCCGAGGTCGAGAAAACCCTGGCCGGCCGCGGCCGCGTGCTGATCCGCGCTTCGGGCACCGAGCCCAAGCTGCGCCTGATGGTCGAGGCCGAGGACGCCGAATTGGCCGAGCGCTGCGCCAAGCAGCTGGCCGGCGTGGACTTGACGGCGTAAGGACCCGTCCCCCAGGGGGAAAACCCTGCCGTTGCATGACAGCAACTTAATCGTCCGGTCATGACACCGTCAATGACGTGAAACATTTAATATCCAAACTGCTGGGATAGCTAAGGAGTTTCACGCCATGCTCGAATTGGTTCACAGTCCCGCCGAAAGCAAGTCAGTCAAAACCTGGCCCCAGGCGGCCAACGGCGGGTTGACGGTGGGGTTGGCCCGATCGGGCGAAGAGCTCCGGCAGATCCAGCAATTGCGCTACAAGGTCTTCAGCAAGGAGCTGGGCGCACGCCTGGAGGGCGCCCGCGAGGGCATGGACGTCGACCGCTACGACGCCTTCTGCGAGCACCTGATGGTGCGCGAAGAGCCCAGCCAGCGCGTGGTCGGCACCTATCGCGTGCTCACCCCCGAAAAAGCCCGGCTGGCCGGCAGCTACTACTCCGAGTCCGAGTTCGACCTGAGCGGCCTGGCCTCGCTGCGCGGCGAGCTGGTCGAGTTCGGCCGCTCCTGCACCCACGAGGACTACCGCAACGGTTCGGTCATCATGCTGCTGTGGTCCGGCCTGGCCGAGATCCTGCGCCGCGGCGGCTACCGCTACGTGCTGGGCTGCGCCAGCGTCAGCCTGCGCGACGACGGCGTGACCGCCGCCGAAGTCTGGCGCATGGTGGCCCCCACGCTGCGCGATCCGGCCGCGCATCTGGTGCGCCCGCTGCACCGCTATCCGGTCGAAAAGCTCGACAGCGAGCTGCCCGCCCGCGTGCCGCCGCTCATCAAGGGCTATCTGAAACTGGGCGCCAAGGTCTGTGGCGAGCCGGCCTGGGATCCCGACTTCAACACCGCCGATTTCCCCATGCTGCTTTCGGTGGACGAGATGGACGAGCGCTATCGCAAGCACTTCGGGCTGGACAGCCTGCACGAGATGCTGGCGCCGGCGGCGGCGGTGGGGAGAAGGCAGCAGGTGGCGTAAGGCGGTTGGGGTGTGGTGCCCGGGGTGGGTGCCTTTGCCTGGTGTTATCACGGTGCGTGGTGGTGGTGGCTTGGTTGATGGCAGCTTGTTTGACGGCAGCTTGCTTGACGGCCGGCGTGGCCGGTCGGGGTGGCGGGCTCATGCTGTCGCGTGCGGCGCGGCAGATC
>NZ_JBANET010000017.1:0-106761 GCF_037026685.1 Orrella sp. JC864
GTCAGTCGGGCATGCTTATGGGTGTTCATCCGGCCTGGCTCCTTGAGCATTCTGGTGGTTTGGCGATTACCAGTGTCTCAAACCCGGTTCGGATGAACCATGGATACAACCTATTGAATGTTCACAGCTAGTCGGCCAGCCGCAGCAGGGTGAGCCTGACGCAGGTGCCCTGGCCCGCCGGCGTCGCGGCGTCGACCACCACCTGGCCCTGGTGTTTCTGGGCGATCTCGCGCACGATGGCCAGGCCCAGGCCGCTGCCGCTCACGCCGGTGCCCAGCACCCGGTAGAAGCGGTCGAAGACCCGTTCGCGCTCCTGGGGGGGGATGCCCGGTCCGGTGTCGATGACCTCGAGCACCGCGTGCATGCGCTGGTGGGCCAGGCGCACGGTGACGTGGCCGCCCTGCGGCGTATAGCGCAGGGCGTTGTCCAGCAGGTTGTTGAGCAGCTCGGCCAGCAGCAGCGGGTTGCCGAATACCCACAGCGGCCCGTCCGGCGCCTCGAAGCCCAGGTCTATGCCGGTGGCCATGGCCTGCGGCACCCAGTATTGCGTCTGCTCGCGGGCCAGGGCATCCAGATCCAGCCGCTCCATGGACACGCCGCCGGCGTTCTCGGCCTTGGCCAGCAGCAGCAGCTGGTTGACCAGCCGCGTGGCGTGCTCGGAGCCGGCCACCAGCTGGCGCAGGCTTGACTGCATGTCCTCCGGGCTGGCGTTGTGCAGCGCCAGTTCGGCTTGCGTGCGCAGGCCCGCCAGCGGCGTCTTGAGCTGGTGCGCCGCGTCGGCCACGAAGCGCCGCTGCGCCTGCACGCTGGCCGAGAGCCGGCCCAGCAGTTCGTTGACGGCCTCGACCAGCGGTGCGATCTCGGTGGGCGCGGCGTTCTCGTCCAGCGGCGAGAGGTCGTCCGGACGCCGTTCGCGCAGGCGCTGGCGCAGCGCGTTCAGCGGCGCGACCCCGCGCGAAAGCCCGAACCAGACCAGCAGCACGGCGATCGGCAGCACCACGAACTGCGGGATGATCACGCCCTTGATGATGTCGTTGGCCAGTTGTTCGCGCCGCTCCAGCGTCTCGGCTACCACCAGCAGCGCGGGCTGGGCCTGGGTCGAGGCCGCCGGCAGCCAGGTGTAGGCCAGGCGGATGCCGAAGTCGCGCAGCGTATCGTCGCGATAGCTGATCTGCCCCGGGACGGCGGGCGTGCCCGGCGGCGGCAGCGGCAGTTCGCGGTCGCCGCCCAGGTATTGGCCGTGGCTGCCGGTCACCATCCAGAACACGCTGTCGGCCTGGTCGGTGCGCAGCAGCCGCCGGGCGGGCGCGGACAGCTCGAGCGCGGCCTGGCCGTCGCGCACCTGGACCTGGTCGGCCAGCACGTGCAGGTAGTTCGACAGCGCCCGGTCGTAAGGGACGTTGGCGATGTTCTGCGCCACCACGTAGGTGATCGCCACGCTCATGGGCCAGAGCAGGAACAGGGGGGCCAGCATCCAGTCCAGGATCTCGCCCAGCAGCGAGCGGCGCGGCGGCGCGAAATTGGGTTCGGCGTGGCCGCTTTCGAGGATGTCCAGCGCTTCCTGGTTCAGGCCTTCGTGCGCGCCGGGCCGCGGGGCTTCAATGCGTGGCGGCGGGGTGGGAGGCGGCACTCTGGTCCCGTTCGAGGCAGTAGCCCAGGCCCCGCACCGTGGCGATCTTCACGCCGCTGGGTTCGAGTTTCTTGCGCAGGCGGTGCACATAGACCTCGATGGCGTTGGAGCTGACCTCCTCGCCCCATTCGCACAGGTGGTCGACGATCTGGTTCTTGTTGACCATGCGCCCGGCGCGGGTAAGCAGGATCTCCAGCAGGCTGACCTCGCGGGCCGAGAGATCCAGCGCCTGGTCATCGACCAGGGCGACGCGGCCGGTCTGGTCGAACACCAGGCGGCCGTGCCGCAGCACGGTCGAGCCGCCGCCCGCGCCGCGCCGGGTGAGCGCGCGCACGCGCGCCTCCAGCTCGGACAGCGCGAAAGGCTTGGCCATGTAGTCGTCCGCGCCCAAATCCAGCCCCTTGACGCGCTGCTCGATGCTGTCGGCGGCGGTCAGGATGAGCACCGGCAGGCGCGAGTTGCGCGCGCGCAGCCGGCTGAGCACTTCCAGGCCCGACAGGTGCGGCAGGCCCAGGTCGAGAATGAGCAGGTCGAAGGGCTGCGCCGAGAGGGCGGAATCGGCCGACAGGCCGTCCTGTACGGAGTCCACGGCATAGCCGTTGCGGCGCAGCGAGCGGGAAAGGCCGTCGGCCAGGATGCCGTCGTCTTCGGCGATCAGGATGCGCATGATGAAAAAGCGGGTTCGGCCGTTTTGGCGATGGCCGATTCTGGCATAGCCGCCGCCGGCTTGCCCAGCCGGGATTACGCGGAAATTTTTGTCATACTGTTCGTTTGTACAGTACAATCGGATGCAATAATTTCGCCATAGCGGCAAGGCCACCCGCGGCATGAAGCCGCGGCCGCCAGTTCCGGCACCGCGGGCCCCCTGGGGCCGGGCGCCTGCCGCCAACCCAAGTCAAGGATGCACATGGACGACAAAAGCAGCAAGGCCGCCGCGGCGGAAAAAAGCAAGGCGCTGGCCGCCGCGCTGTCGCAGATCGAAAAGCAGTTCGGCAAGGGCTCGATCATGCTGTACGGCGGCAACGAGGTCGAACACGATATCCAGGTGGTCTCCACCGGCTCGCTGGGGCTGGACATCGCCTTGGGCGTGGGCGGCCTGCCGCGCGGGCGGGTGATCGAGATCTACGGCCCCGAATCCTCGGGCAAGACCACGCTGACCCTGCAGGTCATCGCCGAGATGCAGAAGCTGGGCGGCACCTGCGCCTTCGTCGACGCCGAGCATGCGCTGGACGTGCAGTACGCTTCCAAGCTGGGCGTCAAGCTCACCGAGCTGCTGATCTCGCAGCCCGACACCGGCGAGCAGGCCCTGGAGATCACCGATGCGCTGGTGCGCTCGGGCTCGGTCGACCTGATCGTCATCGACTCGGTGGCCGCGCTGGTGCCCAAGGCCGAAATCGAAGGCGAGATGGGCGACTCCCTGCCGGGCCTGCAGGCCCGCCTGATGAGCCAGGCGCTGCGCAAGCTCACCGCCACCATCAAGCGCACCAACTGCATGGTGATCTTCATCAACCAGATCCGCATGAAGATCGGCGTCATGTTCGGCAACCCCGAGACCACCACGGGCGGCAACGCGCTCAAGTTCTATTCCTCGGTGCGCCTGGACATCCGCCGCACCGGCTCGATCAAGCGCGGCGAAGAGGTCGTGGGCAACGAGACGCGCGTCAAGGTGGTCAAGAACAAGGTCGCGCCGCCCTTCAAGCAGGCCGAGTTCGACATCATGTATGGCACGGGCATCTCGCGCGAGGGCGAAATCATCGACCTGGGCGTGCAGGCCGGCGTGGTCGACAAGTCCGGCGCCTGGTACAGCTACGAAGGCAACCGCATCGGCCAGGGCAAGGACAATGTGCGCGAGTACCTGCGCGAGCATCCCGAGCTGGCCTTCGAGATCGAGAACAAGGTGCGCGCCAACATGGGCGTGGTCAGCCGCGCCATGAGCATCGCCCCCTCCGAGGCCGAGGAAGAGTGACCGATGCGCGCGGGCGCGGGCCCAGTCTCAAGGCCCGCGCCGTTGCCTTGCTCTCGCGCCGCGAGCACAGCAGGCAGGAACTGGTCCGCAAGCTGCAGCGCCATAGCGAGGATGCCGCGCAAATCGAGGCCGTGCTCGACAGCCTGCAGCAGGAAGGCTGGCTGTCCGAGACCCGCTACGCCGAAAGCCTGCTGCGCAAGCACACGGCCCGGCAAGGAACCGCCCGCATCGTGCAGACGCTGCGCCGCAGCGGGGTGGACGAAACCTTCATCCGCCAGGCGCGCGCCGGCCTGCAGGCCACCGAGTACGAGCGGGCCTGGCAGGTCTGGCACAAGCGCTATGGCGGCAAGCCGGCCGCTACGCCGGCCGAGTATGCCCGCCAGGCGCGTTTCCTGGCCGCGCGCGGGTTCAGCGCCGAAGTGGTCGGCAAGATACTGAAGCGGGCCGGCGGCGCCGTGGACGACATGCTTGCGGACGGACCGGCCGACTAGTCCGACGGCGCGCCGCGTACCGATTTGATGCCCGCCAGCGTGCGAAAGCACACGTCCTTGGCGATCTGCAGGAAATCCTGGATGTACGAGGCGTCGGCATCCTCGGTGCGCACGGCCGCATACAGCGTGCTCCAGAGCCCTTGCGGGCCCAGGCGGCACAGATGCATCCATCCCTGTTCCCGGTATTCGGTCAGCGCCCAGTTCGGCAGCGCGGCCACCCCGCGATTGCTGGCCACCAGCTGCGCGATGATGGGGGTCAGCTCGGCCCGGCGCACCGCCGCGGGCTCGACGTCGGCCGGATCCAGGAAAGCACGAAAGACGTCCAGGCGCTGCTTGTCCACCGGATAGGTAATCAGCACCTGGTCGGCCAGTTGCTGCGGCTCGACGTGCTTGTGCGCCGCCAAGGGGTTGGCGCGCGCCACCGCCAGCATCATTTCGTAGCGAAACAGCGGCAGGTACTGCACGGCTTCCAGGGGCTGGGGATCGGAGGTGATGACCAGGTCCAGGTCGCCGCGCACCAGTGCCGGCAGGGGAGCGAAGGAGAACGCGGCGGACAGGTCCAGCGCCACCTCGGGCCACTGTCCGCGAAAGCTGTCCAGCGCGGGCATCAGCCATTGGAAGCACGAGTGGCATTCGATGGCCATGTGCAGCCGCCCGGTGCGCCCGGCGGCCAGGCGCTGCAGTTCGCGCTCGGTGGCTTTCAGGCGGGGCAGCACTTCGTCGGCCAGCGCCAGCACGCGCAATCCCGCCGTGGTCAGGCGGGCAGGGCGCGTGCGGCGGTTCAGCAGGGACACGCCCAGCCGGGTTTCCAGGTCGCGCAGCTGGTGCGAGAGGGCCGATTGGGTCAGGTGCAGGCGTTCGGCAGCCTCGAGCAGGCTGCCGCCGTCGCGGATGGCGACGAGGGTTTCGAGATGACGGATTTCCAGCATGGGGGGCCGTGTCGATGCGTAGCGGGGCGGCGCGCGGCCGCATCGGCGTATTTTATGAGAATTTCTCAATAAATCTATGCTGGATTTGATTTTGATTCATGAAGTGGCCCGGGGAGAATGCAGGTTTGTTGCGTAAATCTTCCTGAAGGCGGGCAATTTTTATGACCATCATTCATAACCTGGGCTTTCCGCGCATCGGTGCGCAGCGCGAACTCAAGCGTGCCGTCGAGGCCTATTGGGCCGGCAAGCAAGACGAGCAGGCGCTGCTGGCCACCGGCCGCGAGCTGCGGGCGCGCCATTGGCGCCTGCAGGCCGAGGCGGGCATGGCCTTCGTGCCCGTGGGCGATTTCGCCTGGTACGACCATATCCTGGAATGGACCACTTTGCTGGGGGCGGTGCCGGCGCGTTTCGGCCAGCCCGAGGACGGTCCGGTGGCGCTGGACACCCTGTTTCGCATGGGGCGCGGCAGGGCCCCCACCGGCACGCCCACGGCCGCCTGCGAGATGACCAAGTGGTTCGATACGAACTATCACTACATCGTGCCTGAACTGGTGCCGGGCCAGACCTTTCGCATCGCCCGCGATAGCCTGTTCGAGCAGGTCGACGAGGCGCTGGCGCAAGGCCATGCGGTCAAGGCGGTGATCCCGGGGCCGCTGACCTGGCTGTGGCTGGGCAAGGGCGACCGTTATGCCGGCGCGGACGATGCCGCCAAGCTGGAACTGCTGCAGAACCTGCTGCCCGTCTATGAGCAAGTGCTGCGCCGGCTGGCCGGGCAAGGCGTGCAGTGGGTGCAGATCGACGAGCCCATCCTGGCGCTGGACCTGCCGCCGCAATGGCGCCAGGCCTATGGCCGCGTCTACGCGCAGCTGGCCGGCGCGCCGGTCAAGCTGCTACTGGCGACCTATTTCTCGGGCCTGCAGGACAATCTTTCCATCGCCGCCGCCTTGCCCGTGGCCGGGCTGCACGTGGACCTGGTGCGCGCGCCCGGCCAGCTGCAGGCGGTGGTGGACGCCCTGGGGCCGGACAAGGTCCTGTCGGCCGGGGTGATCGACGGGCGCAATATCTGGCGCAGCGACCTGGACGCCTGCGTGCAGGCGCTCGCGCCCGTGCGCCAGCGGCTGGGCGAGCGCCTGTGGCTGGCCCCCTCGTGCTCGCTCTTGCACGTGCCCGTGGACCTGGCCGAGGAAACCGAGCTGGATGCCGAGCTGCGCAGCTGGCTGTCCTTCGCCATCCAGAAACTGGACGAGCTGCGCCTGCTGGCCGCGGCGCTGCAAGGCAGCCAGGACGCGCAGGTCGGCGCGGCGCTGCAGGCGCAGCGCCGCGCCCTGGCCTCGCGCCGCCAGTCGCCGCGCATCCACAATCCGGCGGTGGCCGCGCGCATGGCGCAGGCGTCGTCCCTGTCGCGCCAGCGCGAGCCTTTCGCCCAGCGGATCGCCGCGCAGCAGCAGGCCCTGGGCCTGCCAGCGTTTCCGACCACCACCATCGGCTCGTTTCCCCAGACGGCGCAGATCCGCGCGCTGCGGCGCGACTGGAAGGCCGGGGCCATCAGCGACGCCGCCTATGAAAGGCAGATCCGCGCCGAGATCGAGCAGGTCGTGCGCTTCCAGGAAAAAGTGGGCCTGGACGTGCTGGTGCACGGCGAGCCCGAGCGCAACGACATGGTGGAGTATTTCGGCGAGCTGCTGGCCGGCTTCGCCTTCACGCGCAACGGCTGGGTGCAGAGCTACGGGTCGCGCTGCGTCAAGCCGCCGGTCATTTTTGGCGACGTGGCGCGCCCGGCGCCCATGACGGTGGGCTGGTCCGCCTACGCGCAGTCGCTGACCGAGCGGCCGATGAAGGGCATGCTGACCGGACCGGTCACCATTTTGCAGTGGTCCTTCGTGCGCGACGACCAGCCGCGCGAGCAGACCTGCCGGCAGCTGGCGCTGGCGCTGCGCGACGAGGTGGTGGACCTGGAGCAGGCGGGCATCCGCGTCATCCAGATCGACGAGCCGGCCTTTCGCGAGGGCCTGCCGCTGCGCCGCGCCGACTGGCAGGCCTATCTGGACTGGGCCGTCGATTGTTTCCGCCTGGCCACCGCCGGAGTGCGTCCGGATACCCAGATCCACACCCACATGTGCTATTCGGAGTTCAACGACATCATCGAATCCATCGCCGCCATGGATGCCGACGTCATTACCATCGAGACCTCGCGCTCGAACATGGAGCTGCTCGATGCCTTCGAGCGCTTCAGCTATCCCAACGACATCGGGCCCGGGGTCTATGACATCCATTCGCCCAACGTGCCGGACGTGCAGTGGATGGTCGGGCTGATGCGGCGGGCGGCCGAGCGCCTGCCCAAGGAGCGGCTGTGGGTCAACCCGGACTGCGGGCTCAAGACGCGCGGCTGGCCCGAGACCGAGGCGGCCCTGGCCGGCATGGTGCAGGCGGCGCGCCAGCTGCGACAGGCTGCCTGAAACGGCCCGGGGGGCGGTGCGGGCAGGGGCGGGCATGGCCGCTCCTGCCGTCCGGTTCGCACGGGCGCCGCTGTCTTGTCGCTGCGCTATACTTTGAAACTTTGTTGCCCCGCAGCATCCGTATTGCGCCTTCCATGCCGCTTTCCTCGCCCACCGTCGAACGCCAGCCGCTGCATACGCGTTCCATCCGCATCCAGTCGTATGGACGCGCGGACGGGCTTTGGGACATGGAAGCCGAGCTCATCGACACCAAGGCCTACGATTTCGAGACGCGCGGCCGGCTTCACCGGGCGGGCGCGCCCGTGCATCATATGCACCTGCGCGTGACCTTCGACGCCGAATACACCATCGTCGCGGCCGAGGCCGCCTATGACGCCGCGCCCTACGGCCAGGCCTGCTCCTGCATCGAGCCGGACTACGAAAGGCTGGTCGGCCTGAACCTGCTGCGCGGTTTCCGCCAGCGCGTGCGCGAGCGTTTCGGCCGCGTCCAGGGCTGTACGCACATGACCGAGCTGTCGTTCGTGCTGCCCACTGCCGCCGTGCAGACCATGGCCAACCGGCGCCGCGAGCAGGCCGACACGGGCCAGCGCCCGTTCCAGCTCGACGGCTGCCATGCCTTGCGGGTGGACGGCGCGGTGGCGCGCGAATTCTATCCGCGCTGGTATCAGGCCCCCGAAGGCGCCCGCGGTCCGCAGGGCGCCGATGTTCATTCCTCTTCCTCTCATCCGACCGACAGGTAACACATGAAAATCCACGAGTACCAGGGCAAGGAACTGCTGAAGCAATTTGGCGTCCCCGTGCCGCGCGGGATTCCCGCTTTTTCCGTCGAAGAGGCCGTTGCCGCCGCTGAAAAGCTGGGCGGTCCGGTCTGGGTCGTCAAGGCGCAGATCCACGCGGGCGGCCGCGGCAAGGGCGGCGGCGTCAAGCTGGCGCGCTCGATCGACGAAGTCCGCAAGCTGGCCGGCGAGATCCTCGGCATGCAGCTGGTGACGCACCAGACCGGCCCGGAAGGCCAGAAGGTCAACCGCCTGTACATCGAGGAAGGGGCGGACATCCAGAAGGAATACTACGTATCGGTGGTGACCGACCGCGCCACCCAGAAGGTGGCCTTCATCGCTTCCAGCGAAGGCGGCATGGACATCGAGGAAGTGGCCCATTCCACGCCCGAGAAGATCGTCACCGAGTACATCGATCCGCTGACCGGCCTGTCGGACGAGCAGGCCAAGCTGATCGCCGACAAGATCGGCCTGCCGGCCGATTCGACCGCCCAGGCGGTGGACGTGTTCAAGAAGCTGTACCAGTGCTACATGGACACCGACGCCTCGCTGGTCGAGATCAACCCGCTGAACCGCGACAGCAAGGGCAACATCATCGCCCTGGACGCCAAGTTCAACTTCGACTCGAACGCGCTGTTCCGCCATCCCGAGATCGTCGCCTACCGCGACCTGGATGAAGAGGATCCGGCCGAGATCGAGGCCAGCAAGTTCGACCTGGCCTACATCCAGCTCGATGGCAACATCGGCTGCCTGGTCAACGGCGCCGGCCTGGCCATGGCCACCATGGACACCATCAAGCTGTTCGGCGGCGAGCCGGCCAACTTCCTGGACGTGGGCGGCGGCGCCACCGCCGAGAAGGTCACCGAGGCCTTCAAGATCATGCTCAAGAACAAGAGCGTCAAGGCCATCCTGGTGAACATCTTCGGCGGCATCATGCGCTGCGACGTCATCGCCGAAGGCGTGATCGCCGCGTGCAAGGCCGTCAACCTGAACGTGCCGCTGGTGGTCCGCATGAAGGGCACCAACGAAGAGCTGGGCAAGAAGATGCTGGCCGAATCGGGCCTGCCGATCATCAGCGCCGACACGATGGCCGAAGCCGCCACCAAAGTCGTTGCCGCCGTCCGTTAAGAATTTGCCAAGGAAACCGTAAATGTCGATTCTGATCAACAAGGACACCAAGGTCATTACCCAGGGCATCACGGGTAAGACCGGGCAGTTCCATACCCGCATGTGCCGCGAGTACGCCAACGGCAAGAACGCCTTCGTGGCGGGCGTCAATCCCAAGAAGGCCGGCGAGGACTTCGAGGGCGTGCCCATCTACGCGACCGTCAAGGACGCCAAGGCCGAAACCGGCGCGACCGTGTCGGTGATCTACGTGCCGCCCGCGGGCGCGGCCGCCGCCATCTGGGAAGCCGTCGAGGCCGAGCTGGACCTGGTCATCTGCATCACCGAAGGCATCCCCGTTCGCGACATGCTGGAAGTGCGCAACCGCATGAAGGCCAGGAACAGCAAGACCTTGCTGCTGGGCCCGAACTGCCCCGGCCTGATCACCCCGGACGAAATCAAGATCGGCATCATGCCCGGCCACATCCACCGCAAGGGCCGCATCGGCATCGTCAGCCGCTCGGGCACCCTGACCTATGAGGCCGTCGCGCAAGTGACCGGCCTGGGCCTGGGCCAATCCAGCGCGGTGGGCATCGGCGGCGATCCCATCAACGGCCTGAAGCACGTGGACGTGCTCAAGCTGTTCAACGACGATCCCGATACCGACGCCGTCATCATGATCGGCGAGATCGGCGGCCCGGACGAAGTGGCCGCGGCCGAGTGGGCCAAGGACAACATGAAAAAGCCCGTGGTCGGCTTCATCGCCGGCGTGACTGCGCCTCCCGGAAAGCGCATGGGCCACGCCGGCGCGCTGATCTCGGGCGGGGCCGACACCGCCGACGCCAAGCTGGCCGCGATGGAAGCATGCGGCATCCGCACCACGCGCGACCCCTCCGAAATGGGCAAGCTGCTCAAGTCGGTGCTGTAAACCGGCTTGCGCATCGACCGGCAGGCCGCGACGCCGGCCCGCCGTGTCGAGGCCTCCGTCAAAAGCCCTGGCACATGCCGGGGTTTTTTTTCGCCTTGGGCCGCCCGAGGCAAAAAGCGGCCCCTCGGGGCAGGGGCATCTGGCCGAAGGCCCAGCGTGCGGCCCCTTGCCGAAATGCTTTCAGTGGCGTGTATTTCCGGTCAGCGAGATGAAACTATAATGAAAGAAAATTCCCCATAAGAATTCCGGCGCCCGCATATCGTTCCCCTCGGCTCGCACAAGACGAACAGGCGCCCAGACCGCCAATCAACCATCTTCGCATTGCTGGACCGAGGGATATGGAACCGACTTCCGCCGTCTTCTGGATCGCGCTGATCCAGATCATCTGGGTAAACATACTGCTTTCCGGCGACAACGCCGTGGTCATCGCGCTGGCTGCGCGGGCGCTGCCCGCGCACCAGCAGAAAAAAGCCATCGTGGCCGGCTCGGTGGCGGCCATCGTCATGCGCATCGTGCTGACGCTGGTGGCCGCGCAATTGCTGCTGCTGCCCTGGCTCAAGACCGTGGGCGCGTTGCTGCTGGTCTACATCGGCGTGACCCTGCTGCTGCCCGAGGGCCAGGCCGGCGGGCAGGGCGCCAAGACCGCCACGCTGGGCGCGGCCATCCGCACCATCATGGTGGCCGACCTGGTGATGAGCCTGGATAACGTGGTGGCGGTGGCCGCCGCTGCAATGGGCGACTTCACGCTGCTGGTGGCGGGCCTGGCCATCAGCATCCCGCTGGTCATCTTCGGCAGCTCGCTGCTGCTCGGGATCATCGGGCGCTTTCCCGTCATCGTGTGGGTGGGCGCGGCGCTGCTGGGCTTCGTGGCCGGCGAGATGCTGGTGGGCGATCCGGCGCTGGACCAGCCCCTGCACCGTGTCGATGCCATGCTGGGCATTTCCCATCACAGCCTGGCGCTGATCGCCGGCGGCATCGGCGCTGCGCTCGTGCTGGCGCTGGGCAAATTCTTTCTGGTCCGTCACCAAAAAGCTTAATGAAAGCTGAACTACAATCGCGGGCTTGTCCCGCCGGATGCCTCGCGTGCGGCGGGGCATCCCGGCATCATTCATTCGTTCGTTCATTCATAGGTTTTTCGATATCCGTAAAGGGGGATCAAAGTGCTTGAGTTTTTCCAGACGCTCAGCTGGGCGGCAGTTTTTCAGATCATTCTGATCGACATCCTGCTCGGCGGGGACAACGCGGTGGTCATTGCGCTGGCCTGCCGCAACCTCGAGCCCAAGCAGCGCATGCAGGGCATCCTGTGGGGCACGGCCGGTGCCATCCTGCTGCGTGTCATCCTGATCTTCTTCGCCCTGACCCTGCTGTCCATTCCGTTCCTGAAGGTGGTCGGTGGCCTGCTGCTGCTGTGGATCGGCATCAAGCTGCTCATTCCCGAGGAGGATGCGCACGGCAACATCCAGGGCGGCAGTTCGATCATGCAGGCCATCAAGACCATCATCGTGGCCGACTTCGTCATGAGCCTGGACAACGTGATCGCCATTGCCGGCGCCGCGCAGGGCGCCCATGCCGACCACCAGCTGGGCCTGGTGATCTTCGGCCTGCTGGTCAGCGTGCCCATCATCATCTGGGGCAGCACGCTGGTGCTCAAGCTCATCGACCGCTTCCCGATGGTGGTGGTTTTCGGCGCCGCGCTGCTGGGCTGGATCGCCGGCGGCATGCTGGTGACCGATGTCGTGATCGAGCGCAACCTCGGCGTGCAGCCTCCCGTGGTCAAATACGGGGCTGAAATCGTCGGTGCGCTGCTCGTCGTCCTGCTCGGACGCGCGTTGGCTGCCCGGAAGAAAAACGCCATCAAGGAAGCCTAAGCGAAATGAGCCTGCGCAAGACCAGCCATCCCCGTCAGCATGAATCCGGCCTGAGCCTTCTGACCGGCCTGATGATCCTGGCGGTCATCGGCATCGTGGTGGCGGTGGCGGCCAAGGCCCTGATGTAGTGCCAGGGCCCGCCGTGTCACAGCCCGAACGACTGGTCATTGCCACCCGCGCGAGCCGGCTTGCCCTCTGGCAGGCCGAGCACGTGCGGGACCGGCTCCAAGGCCTGTATCCCGCCTGCCGGGTCGAGCTGCTAGAGCTCACCACCCGCGGCGACCGTATCCTGGACCGCACGCTCTCGAAGGTCGGCGGCAAGGGCCTGTTCATCAAGGAGCTCGAGAACGCGCTGCTGGACGGCCGCGCGGACATGGCCGTGCACTCGCTCAAGGACGTGCCGGTCGACCTGAGCGACCCTTTTCTGCTGACCGCCGTGCTCGAGCGGGCCGACCCGCGCGATGCACTGGTTTCCAACCATTACGCCAGCCTGGCCGAACTGCCGCCCGGCGCGGTCGTGGGCACCTCCAGCCTGCGGCGCGAGTCGCAGCTGCGCGCGCGCCATCCCCATCTGCGCGTCCAGCCCCTGCGGGGCAACCTGGACACCCGGCTGGGCAAGCTGGACGCCGGCCAATACGACGCCATCGTCCTGGCGGCCGCGGGGCTGCAACGGCTGGGCCTGCATGAGCGCATCCGCTGCTGCCTCGAACCCGAGGAAAGCCTGCCGGCGGCCGGGCAGGGCGCGCTGGGCATAGAGATCCTGGCCTCGCGCCAGGACCTGCGCGAGCTTCTGGCTCCTTTGGCCTGCGCCGACACGACGGCTTGCGCGCTGGCCGAGCGGGCCGTCTCGCGGGCGCTGGGGGGCTCCTGCCAGGTGCCGCTGGCCGCTTATGCGCAATGCGGCGGCGGGCTGCTGTCGCTGCGGGCGCTGGTGGCCTGTCCCGACGGCCGGCAGGTCCTGCATGCCCAGGCCCAAGGGGCGCCGGCGCAAGCCGAACAGGTCGGCCTGCAGGCGGCCGACAGCCTGCTGCAGGCCGGCGCGCGCGAGCTGCTGCGCGGCCTGCTGGCGGACGGAGCGTCCTGAGGTGTCCGGCGCCAAGCCGGAGCTTGCCGTCCTGACGCGGCCGGAAGGCCGTAACGAAGCGCTGGCCGCACGCCTGCGCCAGGCCGGCTGGCAAGTGCTGGTCCAGCCCGCGCTGCGCATCGAGGCCCTCGATCCGCCCGAGCTGCCGCACCCGCGCGATTACGATTTGGTCGTGTTGGTCAGCGGCAACGCCGCGCGCCTGTACTTTTCCTGCTTGCGCAGGCGTTACGGCGGGTTTGTCTGGCCGCAGGCCACCGCCGCGGCCGTGGTGGGCGCGGCCAGCGCCGCCGCCGTGCAGGCGCAGCCCGGCTGGAACCGCCGGGCCGCCTTGGTCTCGCCCCTGCCGCAAGCCCTGAACCACGATTCGGAAGCCTTGTGGCAGGCCATGCAGGCCGGCGGCCTGCGTCCGCAGCGAGTGCTGCTGGTGCGCGGCGAGCATGGCCGGGACTGGCTGGCGCAGCGGCTGGCCGGGCAGGGTGCCCGCGTCCAGACACTGGCCCTGTACCGGCGCCTGCCGCAGTCCTGGCCGCAGTCCACGCTGCTGCGCCTGCGCCAGGCCGCGCAGGCGCAGCAGCCGGCGGCCTGGCTGATCACCAGCGCCGAAGGGCTGGCCGCCGTGCGCGAGCAGGCGCGCGCACGCGGGCTGGCGCAATGGCTGGCCGGCTGCCCGGCGGTCGTGACCCATCCGCGGCTGGCGCCCTTGTGGCAGGCCGGCCCGGCCGATACGTTCCGTAATGACGCGCGCGCCAAGGCGATGGTAAAAATCTGCTTGCCTGAAGAGGGGGCGCTGGCACGCGGCTTCGCGGCCTTGCGCTAGCGGGGCATGGCGGGCATCCGCCGTGCGTGGCGGCAAACGCTCGCGCGAGCGCGGCAACGACTACAATCGCGACATGACAGAAACGACACCTGACAGCGCCACGGGCGCCCAGACGACCAAGGGGCCGGCACCGGCCGTCGAGCCTACCGCGACGGCTTCCGCACAGACTTCCGCCTCGCCTCCGCCTGCGCCGCCGCCCGCGGCGCCCAAGGCGGGGGCTGCGCCGCGCCGCGGCACGCCCGGCCTGGGCGTGGCGGTGATCGTGCTGGTGCTCCTGGCCGCGGCGCTGGCCGCCGGCTGGTGGTACCAGCACAGGCAGGCCGAGCGCAGCGTGCGCGAACTGGCCAGCCGGCTCGATGGCGTATCGGCCGAGGTCGGCCAGCTGCGCCGCGATGCGCGCCAGGCCCTGTCGCTGGTGCAGACGCAGGGCAGCCGGGTCGCCGCCCTCGAAAGCGCGCTGCAGGATGCGCAAACGCAGTTCGACAGCCTCGAGCAGTCGCTGCAGAATTTCTCCGACAATACCGGCGAGGCGCTGCTGGTCAACGACGTGGATCGCATGCTGGCCCTGGCCAGCCAGCAGCTGCGCCTGGCCGGCAACGTCAGCAACGCGGTGGTGGCGCTCGAAACGGCCCAGGCCCGCCTGGCGCGCGCCGACCAGCCGCGCCTTGCCCCGTTGCAGCAAGCCATCAACGGCGACCTGGACCGCCTGCGCGCGGTGCCGCTGGTCGACGTGGCCGCCGTCTCGGGCAGGCTCGACCGCCTGATCGACCTGGTGGGCCGCGCGCCGCTGCTGGTGCCCGACGCGGCCGCGGCCAGCGTGGACGAGCCTGCCGGACAGCCTTCTGCCCGTCCGGCTCCGCCGCCGGCGGCCCCGCCCGTGGATCCCGATGCGCCCTGGTGGGAGCGCCTGCGTGCCGAGATGTCGGCCTGGCCGGGCCGGGCCTGGGACACGCTGGGCCGCGAAGTGGGCGACTTGATCAGCATCCAGCGCGTGGATGATTCGGATGCGCTGCTGCTCTCGCCCGACCAGGGCGCGCAACTGCGCGGCAACCTGCGCATGCGCCTGCTGACCGCGCAACTGGCGCTGCTGATGCGCCAGGGCCCGGTGTGGGAAAGCGAGCTGTCCACCGTCGAGTCGGCGCTGGGCTCGCGCTTTGACAGCCGTGCGCCTGAAACCCAGGCGGCCCTGCGGCTGGCCCGGGAGCTGGCCGCCACCGACGTGGCCGTGCCCCTGCCGGATATCGCCGACAGCCTGAGCGCCCTGGCTGCCGTGCGTGCCGCCAGCCAGCAAAGCCGCGGAGACTGAAGGCATGCGCACCTGGTTCTGGACGCTTCTGCTGGCCGCTGTCGCCGTCGCCCTGGCGGTATTCCTGCGCGAGCACGAGGGCAACGTGCTCATCCTGGTCGAGCCCTGGCGCGTGCAGCTTTCGCTCACCCTGGCCGTGCTCCTGCTGGTGGCGACCTTCATCGGGCTTTATGTGGGGCTGCGCCTGCTGGGCTGGCTGCTGTCGATTCCCAGCCGCGTGCGCGCCTGGCGTGGCCGCCGCGCCCAGGTGCGCGACCACGAGCTGCTCGAGCGCGGCTGGATCGGCTTTCTGGAAGGGCGCTATGCCCACGCCGAGAAAGACCTGACCAAGCTGCTGGGACAGACGCGCAGCCAGCCGCGCAAGGTCCTGGCCGCCTTGTCGGCCGCGCGCGCCGCGCACGGCCTGGGCGAGATATCCCGCCGCGACGCGCTGCTGGACCAGGCGCTGGAGCATGCCGGGCAGGACGCGGGCCTGAAGGAGGCCGTGGCCACGGTGGCCGCCGACCTGCTGCTTGACCAGGGCCAGGCCCAGGCCGCGGTCCAGCGCCTGGCGCCCTTGCAGGACGGCGGAGTGCGGCATTTGCATACGCAGCGGCTGCTGTTGCGCGCGCATCATGCGCTGGGCAACCACGAACAGACTTTCGGCCTGGCGCGCAGCCTGATGCGCCGCGGCGTGCTGGCCAAGGGCGAAGGCATTTCCCTGCTGGAGACGGCGGCGGCCGAGCGCCTGCGCGCCGGCGGCGACGATGCCTGGCGCGCCGTCTGGAAAGACCTCAAGGCCGACGAGCGCACCTTGCCCGAGGTTGCCCTGGCGGCGGCGGCGCGTTTCGAGCAGGCCGGCCAGCCCGACGAGGCCGCCCGCGTGCTGGAGGCCGCGGTGGCGGCCAGGATGGACGAGCGGCTCATCATGGCCTATGCGCGCTGCGAGCCCGCCCAGGTCAAGCGCCGCCTGGCCAAGGCCGAGGAATGGCTGGCCAAGCGTCCGGACGATCCCGACCTGCTGTGCGTGCTGGGCATGCTCTGCCTGGCCGGCCAGTTGTGGGGGCAGGCCGAGCGCTACCTGCTGCGCTCGGCGCAGCGGCGCAACGACGCGCGGGTGCATGCCTTGCTGGGCAGCCTGTACGACCGCCTGGACCGCGCGCACGATGCCGCGCGCCATTGGCGCCTGGCCACCGCGGCGGGCATGCCGCTGCCGGTGCTGGCCTCGGACGGTTCGCTGCCGGCTGCCGACATGCGCTCTGATCCGGCCTTGCTGGCCGGCGAGGGCATGGACGACTATCTCATCGAGACGCCCGGCACCGCCGCGCCGGCGCCCGAGCCGGTCCTCCACGCCGAGCCGCCCGAGGCCGCCAGCGCCTCGGACTACGTGCTCGATCCCTACGCCCGCGAACTCGAAGGGGCGGCCGATCGCCAGGTCCAGGACCCAGCCCCCGGGCCGGCTGGCGGCCAGGTCCGCGCCACCGAAGCGCTGGACGAATATTTCGACAGCGCGCCGATTCCGGGCGTGGATTTCAACGAGGTGCAGCCCGAGGGCAAGCCCGGCCCGGATGCGCCTGCCGAGAAAAAATAACTTCTTCTTCATCCCCAACAAGGTCGCATAATGAGTCTTGATCGTGTGCCCGCGGGCAGCAAGCTGCCCGACGAATTCAACGTCATCATCGAAATTCCCGCCAACGCCCAGCCGGTCAAGTACGAAGTCGACAAGGAAACCGGCGCGGTTTTTGTCGACCGCTTCATGCTGACCGCCATGCACTATCCGTGCAACTACGGCTATATCCCCCAGACGTTGTCCGAGGACGGCGATCCTGCCGACGTGCTGGTGGTCACGCCTTTCCCCGTGCAGATCGGCGCGGTCATCAAATGCCGTCCGCTGGGCGTGCTGCACATGGACGACGAGGCAGGCGGCGATGCCAAGCTGCTGGCCGTGCCGGTGGACAAGCTCTATCCCGTCTATCGCGACATCAAGAAGCCCGAGGACCTGCCGGCCGAAGACCTGGCGCGTATCCAGCATTTCTTCGAGCACTACAAGGATCTCGAGAAGGGCAAGTGGGTCAAGGTCAAGGGCTGGGGCGGCGTGGACGAAGCCCGCGCCGAGGTCGAGCAAAGCGCGGCGCGCTACCAGGCCGGCGCCAAGTGATGCCGGGCCGGGCGGCCTGGGCGCCCCCGGCCTTGCGTGTCGTCAGAAGCTTACCGGCAGCCTTTTCGGGCTGCCTTTTTCATAAGGTATCGCAGCATGGAATTCGTATTCGAACCCGCCCCGACCGTGGCGCTGCCGGTGGCTGGCAGCAGTGCGCGCTTTCCCGTGCGCAGGGTGTATTGCGTGGGCCGCAACTATGCCGAGCACGCCAAGGAGATGGGCTTTAGCGGCCGCGAGGACCCGTTCTTCTTCGCCAAGCCGGCCAATGCGCTGCTGGCCGTGGACGATGGACAGACCGGCCAGATGCCCTATCCCTCCAAGACTGCCAATCTGCACTACGAAATGGAGCTGGTGGTGGCGATCGGCAAGGGCGGCAAGGACATCGCCGTCGAGCAGGCCAATGCGCACGTCTGGGGCTATGCGCTGGGCCTGGACATGACGCGCCGCGACCTGCAAGCTGAAGCCAAGAAGCAGGGCCGGCCCTGGGAAGTGGCCAAGGGTTTCGACCTGTCCGGCCCCATCGGCCCGGTGCACCCCGTGAGCAAGACCGGCCTGATCGACAAGGGCGCGATCTGGCTGGACGTGGACGGCCAGCGCCGCCAGAGCAGCGACATCTCGGAACTGATCTGGAACATCCCCGAGACTATCGCCTACCTGTCGGGGCTGTTCGAACTGCAGCCCGGCGACCTGATCTTCACCGGCACGCCCGAAGGCGTGGGCGCGGTCACGCGCGGCAACCTGATGGTGGGCGGCGTGCAGGGCCTGGGCGAGCTGCGCGTGCAGGTGGTCTGACGCCTACGCGCCGCCCGCAAGGGCGGTGCGACGTTTGCATCCGCCTCGGCAGCTCCGCATAGCGGGGCGCCGGGCAAGGGCGCAGACTGGCTCCATGCCTACCAACGCATGGAGCCCTCATGAAACAGCGCAAGTCCCAGCTCGGCCAGGGGATGACCGAGTACATCATTGTCGTCGCCCTGATCGCGGTGGCCGCTATTGCGGTCTACCAGTTGTTCGGGCAAGTCGTCCGCTCGCAGACAGCCGCCATGGCGCGCGAGCTTGCCGGCGAAGACGGCAGCACGCAATCGCGCGCCGCGCAGAAGGCCGCCGGCAATGCCGCCAAGCAGACCGATGCGCGCGGCCTGAAGGCTTTCACCAACAACGCCGGCGCCGCCAAGTGAGGGCGCAGGCTTGCCTGGGCCTGCGCCAGGGCGGGCAGGCCCTGCCCCTGGCCTTGCTGGTGGCCGCGGCCGGCGGGCTGGCATGGCTGGCCATGAGCATGGCCGGCAGCAGCGCCGCGGCGCGCAGCCGTCTGACGCATGTGGCCGACGCCGTCGCCTATAGCGGCGCACTGGCCCAGGCGCGCAGCCTGAACCTGCTGGCCATGATCAACCGGGCCCAGATCGCGCACCAGGTCGGTATGGCCCACCTGGTCACGCTGGCCGCCTGGGCCCAGCATGGCCAGGCGCAGTCCGGGCGGGTGCGCCGCGGCAATCCGCCCTCGTTCCTGATCGGCATGCTGTTCGGGGCGGCGTACGGATCGGCCTATGCGGCCGCGCGCCCGGGCTTGGGCGGCCCGGATGGGCTGGCGCAGGCATACGCCCGCCACGAAACCGTGGTCCACGACGTGCTCGACAGCGCGCGCCGCGCCATCGTGGCCGAACTGCCGCAAGCGCGGATGAGCGCGATGCGGCAGGTGCTGGCCGCCAATTTCCAGGCCGCGCAGCCGGGCCTGCTGCCCATGGCCGATGCCTTGCCGGCCATGCAGCTGCTCGATGAGAACCTGTCCGGTTTTATCGTCAGCCATGCGCCATCGGGCAGGGGCAGCCTGCGCGGCGCCGTCGATACGGCCGTGGCGCCCTACCGCTTCCTGCACCCGCGCAACCGTACCGTACGCAACCCCTGGTCCGTGTCGCGCCAGTGTCCCTGGCTGCGCCACGAGCTGCGCCGGCGCGGCGATACCCGGATGGACCTGGAAGGGCGCTGGCAGGCCCACGATACGCTGTCCTACCATGCCTTGCGCAGCAACCGCCGCATTGGCTGCTATTTCCGCGAATATCCCATGGGCTGGGGCCTGGCCGGCACACAGGGCGGAACCGGCGGCCTGGTTCACCACGAAGATCCGCCCGAGGACTTTTCCGCCCAGGATTTCTGGCGCTGGGTGCGCGCGGCCACCGACTGGAGCCTGCTCGACGGCAGCGATAATTTCCTGGCCAATTCCTATGCCGTGCGCGGCGCGGCGCACTGGCCCGGCCGCGGCTTGCCCGGCCATGCCGACTTGGCGCGCTCGCCGGGTGGCGCCCAAAGCTTGCGCCTGGCCATCAGGCTGCGTCTGGACGCCGTCTCGCTGCGCTTGCCTGGGCTGCCCGCCAGCCGGGCCGGCTGGCATGGCCCGGCTGCTTTTGCCGCAATCGATGCCGTGCAGGCCGATAGCGCAGCCGAGACCTACTTCGTGCGCCCGCATGCGCGGGCCGATGGCCGCGCCGAAGCGCCCAGCCTGTTCCATCCGTATTGGCAGGCCCGCTTGCGTCCATTGGAGCAGCCATGACGCGGTGCGGCATGCCCAGGTACGGCCAAGCCCGGTCTTGGCGCCCGCCCGGCACCGGGCAACAGGCAGGGCAGGCCTTGGCCGAAGCCTTGCTTGCCTTGCCGGTGCTGGCCACGCTCTGGCTGGCCGTCGCCTATACCGGCACGGTGCAGCATGCCGGGATGCAGGCCGCCGACGCCAGCCGCCTGGCGGCGTTCCAGGCGGCGGCACAGGCCGACCCCTTGCACCCGTCGGCGGTGCCCGCCACGGTGCCGGGGCAGGCCGCCGGGCACGGCGGGGATCTGCGCTGGCACCGGGAGCCGGGCGCGGATCGCGTGCCGGCCGGCGCCGGGCACGCGCAGGCCTTGCGGCGCGAATGGCTGGCGCACGAGCCGGGCCTGCTCAAGGCCTGGGCCAGCACCGTGGTGCCGTTGCCGCGGCTGCTGCGCGCGACGCAGGCCGAGCCTGCCGTGCGCGTGGTGCGCCACACGTCGCTGGCTACCGGCGCGGCGCACAGCAGCACAGATCTGCAGACCCAGCGGCGCATCGCGCTCTCGTCCACGGGCTGGACACAGGCCGCCGACGCGAGCATGGCCCGCGGTGCGCGCGTAGCGGCGTTCATGAAAGCGGTGGATCGGCCCTGGCCGCGCACCGCTCCGGATTTCGATTGGCTGGGCGCCTGGCGCGCGGTGGTGCCCGAGCGCCTGTTGCGTGCGCCCCGGCCCTGGGGGGCGCCATGAGGCGGTCCGGTGCGTGCCGCTGGCGCTGGCTGGCGGTCCTATGCGTCATGTTACCGGGCGAGTGGGGCCCTGCCGCCGCTGCCTGGGCGGCGGACCCGCCGCGCTTGCAGGCCGGCGGCGTGGTCCTGGCGCTGCCGCGCGGCTCGTTCAGCGAGGCGCCGATGGTCTTGCAATGGCAGGGCCAGCCGCTGCGCCTGCGGCATTTCCATGCCCCGGTGCCGGTGGACGTCCTGCTGCAAGCCTTGGCGCCGGCCTTGCCGGAAGGGGCCGATTTGCTGATCGAGCCGGGGCAGGCCCAGCTTTCCTGGTTCGAAGCGCCGACGCATTGGCTCATGAGGCTGACCGGCGTGCAGGGCCGCACGGCCGGATGGCTGTCGGGCTGGGACGTGGGCGCGGCGACGGCCGGCGCGGCGGTAACCGCCGTTGCCGGCACCGCGGCAAGCGCCGCCGCGGGCGGCGCGCGCGAGCCCGGCATGCCGGCCCAGGCGGCGCTCTTGCACGAAGCGCACTGGCCGGGCGAGGCAGGCATGGCTGCGCGGCGTGTTCAACTCTATGCCGGTCCGGCGCTCGAGCGCGGCCGGATACTGGCCGGCCTGCGGCGCGCCGGCTGGGAGGAATGCGCGGCGGCAAGCGCCGGATGCAGGAACGGCCATGGGCTGCACCTGCATTGCGTCGAGGCGGCGCAGGACGGCGCCTGCGTGCTGCTGCGCGAGGGCCTGCCGCGATGAGGGCCGCCGACATGCGCGGATGGCGCCTGTCCGGCACCGCCCGGCAATGGCTTTGGCTCGGGCTGGCGGCCGCCGCCGGGCTGCTTGCCGCCTGGTCCGCGGCCCGGCATATCCAGGCCAAGGTCCAGGACCTGGAAAGCCAGGCGCGCGTACCGACGGTATTCGCGTTGGTGGCCGACGACGACCTGCCGCAAGGAACCCGCCTGCACGCTGCCTTGCTGGCGCTGCGCGAATTCCCGCAGCAGTGGGTTAGCGCCGACGCCTTGCCGGACGAGGCGCTGGACCTGCTCGAGGGCAAGACGCTGGCCCATGCGGTGCGGCGCGGCGAACCCATCCTGCCTGCGCACCTGGCCGAGCCCCGGCCGCAGGCCTTGTCGGCACGGCTGGCGCCCGGCCGGCGGGCGGTCAGCGTCGCCGTGGCCGACCTGAATCTGCAGCCCGGCCTGCTGGCCCCCGACGACAAGCTGGACCTGTACGTCTCTTTCCAGAGCGAAGGCGCAAACGTCACCGCCCCCTTGCTGCTGGGCGCGCGCGTCATCGCCGTCGGCGGCTGGCAGGACCTGCCGGGCATGCAAGCGCAGTCGGGCAGCGACACCGTCACCTTCGATCTGGAGCCTGCCGATGCGGTCAAGCTGCTGACCGCTCGCGATACGGCGGCGCTTACCGCCTTGCTGCGCCATCCCGATGATGCGACGCAGGAGCGGGCCGCAGCGGGCGGCGATCTTGCCGCACTGCTGGGCATGCCCCGGCCCCAGCCGCCCCGGCCGGCCCCCGTGGTCTTGTACGGCGATGCGCCGGGGCTGGCGGAGCCGGACATGGAGGCTGGGCATGCGGGGCCGGCTGGGCCGTTGCGGGGCTGGTTCGACGCGCCCGCCTTCGGCCTGGCACATGGGCGCGGCGCGGGGCCGTCCGGCGCGCGCCAGGGGAGTGGCCGATGACACCCTGGCTCGCACGCTGCCGGCGTTTTCCGGCCATGCTGTGCACGGCCCCGGTCCTGGCCTGGGCCGGGGCCGCGGCAGCCCAGCAGGCCGTCCTGTCGATGCAGGTCGGCGAGACGCAGGTGCTCGAGGCGCCCGATGTGCGCAGGGTCGCCGTGGGCGATAGCCAGGTGGTGCAGGCCGCTACCGCCGAGGGCCGCGAAGTGCTGGTGTTCGCACGCGGCGCCGGCAGCACCACGCTGCATGTCTGGACCGGCGCGGGCGGGCGCCGCGCCTACGCGGTCGAGGTCGCCCCGGCCGGCATGCGGCGCGCGCGGGCCGAACTGGACGCCTTGCTGGCGCAGACGCCGGGCGCGCGCAGCCGCACGGTGGGCGAGAAGATCGTGATCGAGGGCGAAGGCATCTCCGATGCCGACCAGGCGCGCATTGCCGCCTTGGCGCAGCGCTATCCGCAGGTCATCGACTTCACCAGCCAGGTGGGTTGGGACAGCATGATCCTGCTGGATGTGCAGGTCATCGAGGTGCCCAGTTCCCGCTTGCGGGAGCTGGGCGTGCGCTGGGATCCCTCGGCGCAGGGCGGGCTGGCGGCCGGGCTGGCCTGGGAGGCGGCCAGCCCGGGCCTGCAAGCCGCGCCGGGCGAGCCGCCGCTGGCCGCCGGCTTTCCCGCCCGGCCGGCGCTGGGCTATTTCGGCCTGAACGCCCTGGTGCCCGCGCGGCTGCAGGCCTTGGCGCAAAGCGGCGAGGCCGTGGTGCTGGCGCAGCCTCAGCTCATGGCGCGCAGCGGCGCCACGGCCAGCTTCCTGGCCGGCGGCGAGGTGCCTTACGCCACGACGGACGAGCAGGGACGCTCCAATACGGTCTTCAAACCTTATGGGGTATCGCTATCGATCACACCGCGGGCCGAGCGCAACGGCACGGTGCGCTCGCGCATCGACGTGGAGGTCAGCGCGGTGGACGCCTCGGTCAGCACGCCCTCGGGGCCCGCCTTGTCGATCCGGCGCGCCAGCACCGAATTCAACGTGCGTTCGGGCCAGACGCTGGTGCTGGGCGGCTTCCTGTCCCGCGAGCAGGCGCGCGACCAGTCGCAGGTGCCGGGCCTGGGCAGCCTGCCCGTGCTGGGGGCCTTGTTCCGGTCCGAGCGGTTCCAGCGGCGCGAGACCGAACTGGCGATCTTCGTGACGCCCGTGCTCGTATCCCCGGACGATCCGGACATGGCCGAGCGGGTGCGCCGCGGCAGGCAGGAGATCGGCCAGGCCTTTCCCGAGGCGCCGCGCTTGAACGGACCGGTGCGGGGCCTGTCGCCTCGCGCCGGCTGGGATCCCTATGCCGGCCCCGGTTCGCAATGGACGGAGGGGCTCCGGCACGGCAATCGCCATGACTTGCAGGAGACAGTGGATGAGTGACGTCATTGAAATGGATCCCGGTGCGCGGGGCTTGTGCATGACGCTGCATTTCCAGGACGGCAGCGTGCGGCAGGAGGCGATCGGCGTGCCCTGCGTCATCGGCCGGGAAGCCAAATGCGACGTTCGCATCCGCCATTGGCGGGTGGCCAGGACGCATGCCAGGCTGGACTGCGTCGATGCCGGCCTGGTTCTCGAGGACCTGGGTTCCCTGGCGGGGACCAGCGTCAACGGCAAACGTATTGCACGGTATGGTCCCTTGCGCACGCAGGACGAGATCGTGATCGGGCCATGCCTGATCCGGCTGGCGCTGCTGCGCAGCGGCCAGGGCAGCAATCCTGGCGGGCTGTCCGGCTCCCAGCCGGCGGGCGCCGCGCAGGCGGCCGCGCCCGCCGGCTTGCAGGAAGCGGCGCAGGCGTATGCCGCCGGGCAGCCGGCCCATCGGCCTGGTCTGCCTGGCGGCACGGATGCGCCGGCGGCGGGCGACGCGCCAGCGCCGCCGGCCAGCCTGCCGGCGTCAAGTACGGCCTGCGGCTGCGAGCCGGCCGACACGCGGGGCGGCCAGGATTGGGCAGCGCAGCCCGCGTCCACGCCGGCGCCGTCTTCGCCGGCCAGCGGCCCCGCCAGCCCGCCAGCCGGCGAGCCCGGCCAACGCCAGGCATTGCGCCAGGCCTTGCTCGAGGCGCTGGATCTGCGCCGGCGCGACGTCTCCAGCATGAGTGACGCCATGCTGCGCGCGGAGGCCGCGGCGCAGCTGCAGCGCATCGTGGCCGAGCTGCCCGGGCCCTCGCGGCCCGATCCGGCGCTGGTGCGGGCCGTGCTGGATGAGGCCGTCGGGCTCGGTCCGCTGGAGCCTTTGCTGGCCGATCCCGGGATCACCGAGATCATGGTCAACCGCCATGACGAGATCTATGTCGAGCGGGCGGGCCGGCTGGTGCGCGAGGCCGCCAGCTTCAGCGACGAGCAGTCGCTGCTGGGCGTGATCGAAAAGATCGTCACGCCCCTGGGGCGGCGAATCGACGAAAGCTCTCCGCTGGTCGATGCGCGCCTGCCCGACGGATCACGCGTGCACGCGGTGATTGCGCCGGTCGCCTTGAAAGGAGCGGCGTTGACGCTGCGCAAGTTCCCGCAGCGCCGTCCGGGCATGCAGGACCTGGTGGCCGGCCATGCGCTGGATGGCCGCATGGCGGCCTTCCTGGCGCTGTGCGTGCAACGGCGCAAGAATATCGTCGTGGCCGGCGGCACCGGTTCGGGCAAGACGACCTTGATCAATGTCCTGTCGCATTGCGTACCCGAGGGCGAGCGCATCGTCACCATCGAGGATGCGGCGGAACTGCGCCTGCAGCACGATCACCTGATCTCGCTGGAGGCCAGGCCGCCCAACCTGGAAGGACGCGGCGCGGTGACCATCCGGGAACTGGTGCGCAATGCCCTGCGCATGCGGCCGGACCGCATCATCGTCGGCGAGTGCCGGGGCGCGGAGGCCTTCGACATGCTGGCCGCGATGAACACCGGCCATGAGGGCTCGCTGACCAGCCTGCACGCCAATAGTGCGCGCGATGCCCTGGCCCGGCTCGAGACCATGATCCTGATGGCCGGCATGTCCTTGCCGCTGCAGGCGGTGCGCGAGCACATCGCCTCGAGCATCGACCTGATCGTGCAGCAGTCGCGGCTGTCGAACGGCCGGCGCCTGGTCAGCGCGATCGTCGAGGTCACGGGTATGGAAAGCGGCTGCATCCAGCTGCAGGAGATCTATCACTACGACCGGCGCGGCGATGTCTTTCGCGCCAGCGGTTTGGTGCCGCAGTTCGTGGACGGCTGGCGCGAGCAAGGCGCCGGCTGCGATATGGCCTTGTTCGCGCCCGGCCTGGCGCCGGGGCAGGGGCGGCGCGCCGGCGCGCCTGCGGCGCCGTGATGCTGCTGGCCATGGCGGGCGCGGCCGTGGCGGCCGCCTTGCTGGCCTGGCTCGCGCAGGCCTGGGCCAGGCTGGCCTGGCATCGCTACCAGCAGGCCTTCACCGCCGAGGCGCGGCTGCGCCTGAGCGAGTTCTTCGTCTTCGTCGATCCGCTGCAGCTTTGGCTGCTTACCGTCCTGCTGTGCGGGGTTGGCGCCTTGCTGGCCTACGTATTGAGCGGCAGCATCGCGGTGGCCGGGCTATGTGGTGCGGCGGGCCTGTACATGCCGCGCTGGCTGGCCGCCAGGGCCAAGGCGATAAGGCTGGCGCGCTTCGATGAGCAACTGCCCGAAGCGCTGTTGTCCATGGCATGGTCGCTGCGTGCCGGCGCCAGCCTACCGGTGGCCTTGCGCGCGGCCGTCGCGGACGGCGCCGTGCCCCTGTCCCAGGAACTGGGGCTGCTGCTGCGCGAGCAGCGCATGGGTATCGGGCTGGAACAGTGCCTGGAAAACCTGCATGCCCGCATGGCGACCGAGGCGTGCGGGCTGATGTGCGCGGCCTTGCGCATCGCCGTGCGCACCGGCGGCAACCTGTCCGACGCGCTCGAGCGCATTGCCGTCAACCTGCGGGCCCGGCTGCTCATCCATCGGCGCATCCATGCGCTGACGGCGCAAGGCCGGATGCAGGCCTGGGTGGTTGGCGCCTTGCCCGTGTTGCTGCTGGCGGTGCTGGACAAGCTCGAACCCGAGGCGATGGCCCCGCTGTGGCGCACGCCCGCGGGCTGGACGGTGCTGGGCCTGATCCTGCTGCTCGAGGCGGCCGGCATCGCCATGATCCGCCGCTTGACGCGCATCGAGGTCTAGCGCATGGGCTGGCATATCCTGAGCGTGGCGGCGGCAGGCGCCTGCGGCCTGCTGGCGCTGCACTGGCTGATGGGGCCTTTGCGCCGCGGCGATCGGCCTGCGGCCGCCATCGCGGCCTTGCCCTGGCCGTGGCGCTGGAGCTGGCCATGGCTGCAAGCCGGCGCCGGCACCGCGCAGCGGCTGCTGGGATGGCGCCGCCGCGAGCACCTGGAGCAGGCCATCGGACGGGCAGGCTTGAAAGGCTGCCTGAGCGCCGCCCACGTGGCCGCGGCGCAATGGGCGCTGGCCTTGGCGGGTATCGCCCTGGCCTGGGTCATGGCCGTCCTGGCGCAACTGCCTGTTCGTCATGCGGCATGGCTGGGCGCCGGGCTCGCCGGCGCGGCGGCGTGCTGGCCCACGGCCTGGCTGCGCCAGCGCGCGCGCCAGCGCTCGCGCCGCATGCTGCGCGAGCTGCCGTTCCTGCTGGACATGATCACGCTGTGCATGGACGCCGGCCTGAACGTGCAAGGCGCCTTGCAGCAGGCGGTCGAGCGCGGGCCGGCAGGCCCGTTGCGCGACGAGTTCCAGGCGGCGCTGGCGGACGTGCGCGCCAGCGTGGCGCGCCTGGATGCGCTCAAGGCCTTGGCGCAGCGGACAGGACTGCCGGCGCTGCACAGCCTGGTGTCGGCCATCGTCCAGGCCGACACCCTGGGCATGAGCCTGGGGCCGGTGCTGCAGGCGCAATCGGAACGCCAGCGTGCCGAACGTCTGCTCAGGGCCGAGCAGCAGGCGCTGGAGGCGCCGGTCAAGATGCTGTTTCCCCTCATCGTGTGCATCTTTCCCTGCACGTTCCTGGTGCTGGGGTTTCCCATCGTGCAGCGGCTGCTGCAGGCCATGCCGTGATGGCGGCGCGCCCCCTTTGCCTGATCCGCGCCTTCACGCCGTGGCGGCGGCTGGCCGGCTGGTGGCGGCAAGCGCCGCCCGACGCCGACCACGGCCTGTGGCTGCGGCCCTGCCGTGCCGTCCATACCTTGGGCATGCGGCATGCCATCGCGGTGTATTTCCTGGACCGCCAGGGCCGTGTGCTGCGCAGCATTGCGCACCTGGCCCCGGGCCGCGTGGCCTGGTGCCGGGGCGCCCATTCGGTGGTGGAGACCTGGCCGCCGGCCGTCAACGGGCCGGACGAGCACTGGCGCCGGGTACAGCACGCCGTGCAGGCGGCCTTGCAGGATGGCGCCCGCGCCGCCGCCTTGCCCCGGGATGCCGCACCATCGCCCCGGGATGGCGGACAGGCGGGCTGCGCCGGCCCGCCGTCAGTCCCGGGGATCCTGCGGGTCCTGCGCGGCCTGCTCGGGCGGCGGCTCGTCCGCGTGCCGGTTCAACTGGAAGACCGAGACGTAGTTGGGATACAGGCTGCAATACAGCACGGCGCCAAGCACGACGTTCAAGGGCGTGCGCAGCGTCAGCACCCATTGCGCCGGCATGCCCAGCAGCATGAGCAGCACGCCCAGCAGCTCCAGCGCCATGAAGGCGCCGCCCAGCGCCAGCCCGTACATCAGGAAGGCCCACTTGTTGCGCCAGCAGGCGACGGTGGAATAGAACAGCGACTGGACCAGGCGGATGTCATGGAAAGCCACCAGGGGCGGGGCATACCAGAACAGCGTGGCCAGGATCACGTAGAGAATGCCGAAGATGACCAGCGGCGCGCGGATGGCCATCATCAGCGGCAGGGGGTCTTCGCTTTGCATGGCGGCCTCGACCGCCTGGCGGATCTCGCCGCTGTAGGGCAAAAAGGCGATCAGGCCGGCCAGCAGGCTCAGCCCCATGAACAGGCTGCCCAGGCCGGTCAGGCGCTTGAACACGCCCGGGCGCCGCAGCGGTTCGGACCACATGCCCAGCAGCATCTGCTGGCCTTGGTCGATGCGGCGCGCCGCGGCCATGCTGACCACGGTGACCACCGGCATCAGGGCCATGAAAAGCAGGGGGCCGATGGGCGCCAGCGCGCCGGCCACCATCATGACCAGTCCCACCAGCATGGCCCAGGTGAACATGGCCAGGGGCTGGCGCCGGAAGATGGTCCAACCGTCTTGGACCCAGCGCCAACCGGCCATGGCGGGTAAGGAAACAGCTTGCATATCAGTTTTCCATGGCGCGGCGCGCGATTCCGGCCGCTTGAGACGCAAGCCGGTCAAGCGGGGGCGGCGCGCAGCGGGCCTTGCCGGCCCGCGGGCGACGCATTCTTGAAAGCGGGGCGCGCAGCGTTTCGAGGGGCGAATTCATTTCACGGCAGCTCGGGCAGGTCGGCCTGCCGCGCGCGCAGCACGCGCTCGAAGTGCCGCGGATCGTGCGGCTTGAGCGTCTGCGCCGGCCGCGGCAGGTAGTAATCATAAAGGCGCGATAGCCAGAAGCGCAGCGCGGCGGCACGCAGCATGGGCCCCCAGGCCTGGCGCTCGTCGTCCGTGAACGGCCGCACCTGGGCATAGGCCCGCAGCCAGGCCTGCAGCCGGGGCAGGTCGAAACGGCCGCTGGCCGGCTCGATGCACCAGTCGTTGACGGCCACCGCCACGTCGAACAGCCAGTGGTCCCAGCCGGCGAAATAAAAATCGATGAAGCCGCCCATGCGCGGCGATTCGAAGGTGCCGGCAAACAGCACGTTGTCGCGGAACAGATCGCAGTGCGAGGGCCCCTGCGGCAGGCCCTGCCATTGCGGCGTTTCGGCCAGCCGGCGCTGCTCGTCCAGGGCGTGGCTCAACAGCGCGGCCTGCCCGGCGTCCAGGAAGGGCAGCACCTTGGGCGCCGTGGCCAGCCGCCAGGGCAGGCCGCGCAGGTTGGGCTGGCGGTTGCCGAAATCCTGCCCGACCAGGTGGGTGCGCGCCAGCGTCTGGCCGGCCAGGGCGCAGTGCGCCGCCGACGGCGCCGGCTCGTAGCCGCCGGGCAGGCGCGTGACGATGGCGCAGGGCTTGCCGTGCAAGCGGGTTATGCGCCCGCCGCTGCGCAGGGGCTGTGGCTGCGGCACGGGCATGCCGCGCTCGGCCAGGTGGTGCATCAGGTCGATGTAGAAAGGCAGCTGTTCGGCGGTCAGCACCTCGAACACCGTGAGCACGAAGCTGCCACGCGTGGTGTCCAGGAAAAAGTTGCTGTTCTCGATGCCAGCGGTGATGCCCCGAAGGGCGACCAGGCTGCCCAGGTCGTAATCCTGCAGCAGCGTGCTGACGTCTTGGTCGGAAACCGGGGTAAAAACAGCCATCGGCGTATCGAAGCAATGCGTGGGTGAAAGAGCGGCCAGCAGCGGGGCGAGCCGGCGAAAGCGCGATTTTAGACCAAGGGCGCGCGGCGGACCGGAACGGGCTGGCCTTGGGCGCACGCACCGTTCACTTGACCCGCTGCTTGCCCAGCTTGCGCGCCAGCGTGCGCCGGTGCATGCCCAGGCGGCGGGCGGTCTCGGAAATATTGAAGCCCGTGGCCGCCAGCGTCTCGTGGATGCGTTCCCATTCCAGCGTCTTGATCGAGGTGGTGCGTTCGGTGACCTCGACGGCCACGTCGCCTTCCGCGCGTTCGAACGCGGCTTCGATATCGTCGGTGTTCGAGGGCTTGGCCAGGTAGTGGCAGGCGCCCAGCTTGATGGCCTCGACCGCCGTGGCGATGCTGGCAAAGCCGGTCAGCACCACGATCAGCATCTTGGCATCGTGCGCATGCAGCGCCTGCACGCAGGCCAGGCCCGAGGCCTCGCCCTTGAGCTTGAGATCGACCACGGCATAGTTGGGATGCTCGGTGCGCAGCAGTTCCTGCAGCGGCTCGAGCCCCACGGCGTGCAGCACCCGGTAGCCGCGCCGCTCGAAAGAGCGGGCCAGCGTGCGCGCGAACGCCGCATCGTCCTCGACGATCAGCAGCGTGCGGGGGGCGCCCTCAGGACTCACCGTGCTCTTCCTCCGTGAAATCGAGCGTGATGGCGGACAAGGGCAGGGTCAGCACCACCTTTGCGCCACCTTCGGGCAGGTTCTGCGCCCCGACGTGCCCGCCCAGCGTGCGCGCCACGTTGACGACCAGGAACAGGCCCAGTCCGCCCCCTGGCCGCCCCTTGCTGGACTGGTAGGGCTTGCCCAGCTGCTTGAGCATGCCGGGGTCGAAACCCGGGCCGCGGTCGGTAACGGTGATGCGCAGGCCGTCGTCCGCGCGCTCGGCCCGCAGCTGTACCCAATCCGGCGAGGCTTCCAGGGCATTGTCCAGCACGTTGCCGATCATCTGCTTGATGGCCGAGTCCGACACCATGAGCAGGTCCTGCCCGAAGTCGTTATGGTAGTGCAGCCGGGCGCCCGGCCGCGTGGCCTGCCATTGGGCCACCAGGTCGTCCAGGAAGGTCCGCACGGTGGTCTGCACCGGCGCCTCGCCGCGCGCCTCGCCAGCCGAGAGCAGGATGCCGCTGACGATGGACTTGCACCGCTGCACCTGCGCCTGCATCTCCACCAGCTCCTGCATCAGCTCGGGATCGCGGGTGAAGGGCGGCATGCGGCGCCAGTCTCCCAGGATGACGGCCAGGGTCGAGAGCGGCGTGCCCAGTTCGTGCGCCGCCCCCGAGGCCAGCAGGCCCATGCGCACGATGTGTTCTTCCTCGGCGGCGCGCTGGCGCAGGTCCGCCAGTCGGGCGTCGCGGCGCCGCAGGTTCTGGTTGATGCGGGTGATGAAGATGACCAGCAGCGCCGCGTTCAGTGCGAAGCAGATCAGCATGCCCTGGATGTAGGGGCTGCCCAGCCCTTCGTTGTGATCCGGCGGCAGGGCCAGCGGGATGCCGGTCAGCGTCAGGCCGGCAAAGCACAGGGCCGTCACCACGACGATGGCCCAGGTGGACCAGGGCTTGAGCAGCACCGCGGCCAGGCTGACCTGCAGCAGGTAAAGGAACACGAAGGGGTTGGTGGCCCCGCCGCTCAGGTACAGCTGCACCGTCAGCATGGCCACGTCCACCAGCAGCGCGGCCATGAGCTCGAAGTTGGCCACCTCGCGGCGGATCCGCAGGCGCAGCACGCTGGCCACGTTAAAGGCCACCAGCACCAGCAGCACCACCAGCATGGCGTCCAGGGGCAGGGGGATGCCGAACACGGAGTGGACCACCGAGATGGTGGCTACCTGCCCCAGCACGGCCAGCCAGCGCAGCTGGATCAGCACATGCATGTTGCGCCGGCCGGTATTGTCGCCCACGTAGCCGGCGCTCGTGGGCGGCGGCCGGCCCCTGCGCGGGGCGGCCGCCGGCTTCAAAGACGTGGTCATGGCTATCTCCGTTCGGGCGGAGTATAGGGCGCTTTGCCGGCGGACCCGGCGGCGGCGCCGCCGTGCGGCGATGCGCCGGCCTGGCTGCGGGCCGCGGCGGCGGCCTGCCGGCGCAGGCGCCGTTCGTCGCGCGCCACGTAGAAGGCCGCGCCTGCGACCATCAGGGCCAGGGTGTACCAGGTCAGGGCATAGACCAGGTGATGGTTGCGAAAGGACAGCACCGTCAGCCCGGCCACCGGCCAGCCTTGCGGATCGCTTGCCGATGCGTCGGCGTCGATGAAATAGGGCGCGGCGCGGTCCAGCCCGCGCCGCTGGGCGATGGCCTGGACGTCGCGCGAATGCCAGCGGTCGGCCGCCGGATCGTTCTTGCGCAGGAATCCGCCTTCCGGCTCGGTCATGCGCAGCAGGCCGGTGACCGTGACAGGGCCTTGGTCAGGCGTCTTGCCCCGCGTGGCCGGGTCGCGCCGCTCGGGCGGCACGAAGCCGCGATTGACCAATACCGTGCTGCCGTCGTCCCGGCGCAGCGGCGTCAGCACCCAGAAGCCGCTGCCCAGGGCCGAGACGGCCTGCACCAGCGTTTCCTGGTCGTGCGCGTAGACGCCCGCCACCTGCACCCGGCGGTATTCGTCCTGCGCGGCGCTGACCTGCGGCCAGGCGGCAGGGCCGGGCGCCGGAACCGGCTCGGCGTGGACGCGGCTCTGGACCCGTTCGATCAGGTCCAGTTTCCAGGCGCGCCGTTCGATCTGCCAGTTGCCCAGCGCGACCAGCCCCAGAAACGCAAAAGCGGCCAGGGCCGCCAGGGTTGCCAGCACGCCGCGCCCGCGCGGTCCGCGCCCGGAGGGCGGGGAGACGGCGGGGCGGGCGTGGACTTGGGTCATCGTGCTGGCGATGCCTTACATCGACTGCATGTCGTGCATCATGGGCATCATGTTGGTGTTCAGATGGTACATGACCCACAGCGACCCGGCCAGCGTGATGACCACGATGACGACGGTGAAGATCAGCGACAGCATGGTCCAGCCGCCCTCGACGCGGGTGTTCATGTGCAGGAAGTAGATCATGTGCACGACGATCTGCACGGCGGCAAAGCCCAGCACCACCAGCGCGGTCGTGGTGGAGTCCGAGAAGACCTTGCCCATGACCACCCAGAAGGGTATGGCCGTCAGGATGACCGACAGGATGAAGCCGGTGACGTAGCCCCGCGTGGTGGCGTGGTAGGCGGCCTCGCCATCATCGTGGTGATCGTGGTGGTCGTGGCCGGGGTGGAGGTTTTCGGTATGGGCGCTCAAGGCAGCACTCCCATCAGGTAGACAAAGGTGAAGACACCGATCCAGATGACGTCCAGGAAGTGCCAGAACATGGACAGGCACATCAGGCGGCGGCGGTTCTCGGCGATCAGGCCGTGGCGGCGGACCTGGACCATCAGGGTCACCAGCCAGATGATGCCAAAGAGCACGTGCAGCCCGTGGGTGCCCACCAGCGCGAAGAAGGCCGACAGGAAGCCGCTGCGCTGGGGCGTGGCGCCCAGGTGGATGAAGTGCGCGAACTCGTAGATCTCGATGGCCAGGAAGGCCAGGCCGAACAGGCCCGTGATGCCCAGCCACATCAGCGTCTTGCCGACGTTGCGGTTCTGCATCTGGATCATGGCCATGCCGTAGGTGATCGAGGAGAACAGCAGCATGGCCGTGTTGATGGCCACCAGGTTCAGGTCGAACAGGTCGGCGCCCGAGGGGCCGGCCGCGTAGTTGCGGCCGATCACGCCGTAGACGGCGAACAGGCAGGCGAAGATGAGGCAGTCGCTCATCAGGTACAGCCAGAAGCCGAACAGCGTGCCGTTTTGCGGATGGTGCTCGCCCGGGACGTAGAAGCGCAGCTGGTCCGGCGCGTGCACGCCGGAAGCGTTGAGGGTGGCGGTATGGTCAGACATGTTGGGCAAGCAGGCGGGTACGTTCAGACTCGACGCGAACCACTTCCTCGGCGGGAATGTAGTAGTCGCGCTTGTAGTTGAAGGTGTGGGCGATGGTGACCACGATGATGGCCAGGAACGACAGCACCGTCAGCGGCCACATGTGCCAGATCAGCGCGAAGCCCAGCACCGTGCACAGGCCCGAGAGGATGATGCCCGCGCCGGTGTTCTTGGGCATGTGGATCGGCAGGAAGCCTTCGCTGGGGCGCTGGTAGTTGCGCTCCTTCATTTGCCACCACGCGTCGTTGTCGTGCACCTGCGGCGTGAACGCGAAGTTGTAGGCCGGCGGGGGCGAGGAGGTGGACCATTCGAGGGTGCGGCCGTTCCAGGGGTCGCCGGTGTGGTCGCGCAGCTGCTCGCGGCGCAGGTGGCTGACCACCAGCTGGATCAGGAAGGCGGCGATGCCCAGCGCGATGATGAAGGCGCCCACGGCGGCGATCTGGAACCAGATCTGCAGCGAAGGATCGTCGAAGCGGCTCAGGCGGCGCGTCACGCCCATCAGGCCCAGGATGTAGACCGGCATGAAGGCGACCCAGAAGCCGATCAGCCAGCACCAGAACGAGACCTTGCCCCAGAAGGGATCGAGCCTGTAGCCGAAGGCCTTGGGATACCAGTAGTTGATGCCGGCCATCATGCCGAACAGCACGCCGCCGATGATCACGTTATGGAAGTGCGCGATCAGGAACAGGCTGTTGTGCAGCACGAAGTCGGCCGGCGGCACGGCCAGCAGCACGCCGGTCATGCCCCCGATCACGAAGGTCACCATGAAGCCGACGGTCCAGAGCATGGGCACCTCGAACTGGATGCGCCCGCGGTACATCGTGAACAGCCAGTTGAAGATCTTGGCCCCGGTGGGGATGGAGATGATCATGGTCGTGATCCCGAAGAACGAGTTCACGCTGGCGCCCGAGCCCATGGTGAAGAAGTGGTGCAGCCACACCAGGTACGAGAGCACCGTGATCACGACCGTGGCGTACACCATCGAGGCATAGCCGAACAGGCGCTTGCGGCTGAAGGTCGAGACCACTTCGGAGAAGATGCCGAAGGCGGGCAGGATCAGGATGTAGACCTCGGGATGGCCCCAGATCCAGATCAGGTTCACGTACATCATGGCGTTGCCGCCGAAGTCGTTCGTGAAGAAGTTGGTGCCCACGTAGCGGTCCAGCGACAGCAGGGCCAGCACGGCGGTCAGCACCGGGAAGGCGGCCACGATCAGCACGTTGGTGCACAGCGAGGTCCAGGTAAAGACGGGCATCTTCATCAGGGTCATGCCGGGCGCGCGCATCTTGACGATGGTCACCAGCAGGTTGATGCCGGATAACAATGTCCCGACCCCTGCTATCTGCAATGACCAGATGTAGTAGTCCACCCCTGTGCTTGGACTGTGCAGGATGCCCGAGAGCGGCGGATAGGCCAGCCAGCCAGTCTTGGCGAACTCGCCCAGGAACAGCGAGACCATGACCAGCACGGCGCCGCTGGTGGTCATCCAGAAGCTGAAGTTGTTCAGGAAGGGGAAGGCCACGTCGCGCGCGCCGATCTGCAGCGGCACCACGTAGTTCATCAGCCCCGTGACCAGCGGCATGGCCACGAAGAAGATCATGATCACGCCGTGGGCGGTGAAGATCTGGTCATAGTGGTCGGGCGGCAGGTAGCCGGCCGAGCCGCCGAAGGCGATGGCCTGCTGGATACGCATCATGATGGCGTCGGCAAAGCCGCGCAGCAGCATGATGAGCGCCAGGATGATGTACATGATCCCGATCTTCTTGTGGTCGATCGTGGTGAACCATTCGCGCCAGAGGTAGCCCCAGAGCTTGAAGTAGGTGATGGCGCCCAGCAGCGCCAGGCCGCCCAGCACGACCGCCGCGAAGGTGACGGCCAGGATGGGCTCGTGGGTCATGGGAATGACATCCCAGCTGAGCCGCCCGAGCAGCAATGATTTGAGATCGAATTGGTCAGACATCTTGTTTTACCGGTACCGGAGGCACTTGGTCGAGAAGGGGCTTGCGGGCATGACTACAGCGAAGCCTGGGCTTCGGGAACCACGAAGGAGGGGTCGTCGGTGGTGCAGATGGCCGCGACGTAGCTGCGGGCCGGGCGCCGGGTCAGGCCCAGGGCCTGGCGCGTGGCGTCGTCCAGCGAGGTGATCGCATAGGTGCCGGTGATGCCCAGGCCGCCGCGCGCGTCGATGGCCATCATTTCGTCCATGCACATGCGGTTCGGCTCCACGCAGCGGTTCAGGATGGCATGGTAGAGATCGGGCGCGACGGTGCCGTAGCGGCGCACGGGCTCGCGCTCGCTGGGCTGCTCGAGCTGCAGGTAGGCCGCGCGGTCCAGGGTGTTCTCGCTCTGGCGGTTCTCCGCCACCCATTTGTCGAAGTCCGCCTCGGCCAGGCCCAGGAACTTGAAGCGCATGTCCGAGAAGCCCGCGCCGCTGTAGTTGCCGGAGAAGCCGACATATTCGCCGGGGCGGTTGATCACGCCGTGCAGGGTGGTCTGCATGCCGGCCATGGCGTAGATCTGCCCGGCCAGCGCGGGGATGAAGAAGGAGTTCATCACCGAGGACGAGGTGATCTTGAACTGGATGGGGCGGTCGACCGGCGCGGCCATCTCGTTGACCACGGCGATGCCTTGTTCCGGATACAGGAACAGCCACTTCCAGTCCAGGGCGACCACCTCGACCACCAGCGGCTCGGTGCCTTCCTGCACCGGGCGCTGGGCGTCGATGCGGTCCAGCGGCCGGTAGGGATCGAGCAGGTGGGTGCTGGTCCAGGTGAGCGCGCCCAGGGCGATGATGATCAGCAGGGGGATGGCCCAGATGACCAGCTCGAGCAGCGTGGAGTGGTCCCAGTCGGGGGCGTATTCCTTTTGCGCGCGGGCGCTGTTGGCGCGGTAGCGCCAGGCGAACAGCAGCGTCAGGATGATGACCGGGACGATGACGATCAGCATCAGGTAGGTGGAGTACAGGATGAGATCGCGTTGCTGGATCGCAACATCGCCGGAGGGGGACATCACCACCCAGCTGCACCCGGACAGCAGGGACAAGGCGGCGAGCGCGGCCAGCGCGCGTAGAGGCTTCTGGAGGGACATTGCCAAATGTATCTGGAGGAGCGTGGGCAGGAAAATGCGACGCTGACTGTACGATAGAGCGCAGCCCCGGGGGAATTGGACATTTTGTCCTATGGCGCGGCGCGGCGAGTAATGAGATTCTTCGGGTCCGCGTAAAAAACCGTCAGTAGCGATTCACGAGCCCAGCAAGATGTCCAGCACGACGCATACTTCCTCCGAACCTTCCTCCCGCGCGATGGAGCGCGACCTGCGGCGCATTTCGGCCGACGGGCACTCCAAGGTCGCGCCGGGCGAGATCGCCATCGGCGTGGTCATCGGACGGGCCTCCGAGTATTTCGACTTCTTCGTCTTCGGCATCGCCTGCGTGCTGGTGTTCCCGTCGGTGTTCTTCCCCTTCGCCGAGCCCCTGCAAGGCACGCTGTACGCCTTCACCATCTTTGCGCTGGCCTTCATTGCCCGGCCCTTCGGCACTTCGCTGTTCATGGCCATCCAGCGCCGCTTCGGCCGCGGCTTCAAGCTGACCGCCGCGCTGTTCCTGCTGGGCACCGCCACGGCCGGCATGGCCTTCCTGCCCGGCTACGGCACGCTGGGCAACTATGCGATCTTCCTGCTGGCCGTCTTCCGCATCCTGCAGGGCGTGGCCTTCGGCGGCTCCTGGGACGGCCTGCCCTCGCTGCTCTCGCTCAACGCCCCGCGCCACCGGCGCGGCTGGTACGCCATGCTGGGCCAGCTGGGCGCGCCCATCGGCTTTCTGGTGGCCAGCGCGCTGTTCCTGTACCTGCACGCCAGCCTGTCGCAGCAGGACTTCCTGCAGTGGGGCTGGCGCTATCCCTTCTTCGTGGCCTTCGCGATCAACGTGGTGGCGCTGTTCGCCCGCCTGCGCCTGGTCGTCACGCACGAATACACCCGCCTGCTCGAGGAAGGCCAGCTCGAGCCCATCGGCACGATCGAGATGCTGCGCGGCCAGGGCTACAACCTGTTCCTGGGCGCCTTCGCCGCGCTGGCCAGCTATGCGCTGTTCCACATCGTCACCGTTTTCCCGCTGTCCTGGATCGCCCTGAACGACGGGCAGGCCATCGAGGGCGTGCTGTGGATGCAGGTGTGGGGCGCCTTCGTGGGCATTGCCGCGACCATCGCCTCGGGCAAGCTGGCCGACCGCATCGGCCGGCGCAACACCCTGGGCACCCTGGCGGTGCTGATCGGCATCTTCGCCGTGGTCATGCCCTGGATGCTCGATCGCGGCCCGGCCGGGCAGGATGCCTTCATCCTGGTGGGCTTTGCCCTGCTGGGCCTGTCCTACGGCCAGGCCTCGGGCACGGTCACGGCCAACTTCTCGCGCCGCTTCCGCTACACCGGCGCGGCCCTGACCTCCGACCTGGCCTGGCTGTTCGGCGCGGCCTTCGCGCCGCTGGTCGCGCTGGGCCTGTCCTCGCGCTTCGGGCTCGTATCCGTCAGCATCTATCTGTTGTCGGGCACTGCATGCACGCTGCTCGCCCTGCGCATCAACCGGGCCATCGAGTCGCGCTACTGATCCCGGCCCGACGCGGCCCGCGCCCCAGGAAGACCCCTGGCGCGCGGTTGCGTCCCTTTTGAGGGCCGCCGGTCCGCATCCTTGCCTGCTCGCGCGCCTTGCGGCGCGCGAGGCGTTTACGGCTTTACAGACACTGTTGCATCCGGGACGGCTGCCCGGCGCTAGCATCTGGCTGTCGATTCGTTTGCATGCCGCTAAACGACAAAGGAGCCGGATCATGGACTACGACCCCAATGCCGTCGCCGAGAAGACCTGCGTGCGTTTTACCCTGCGCGATGCCAAGCGCAGCTATCCCGCCGCGATCAGCTCCAAGGCGCTGGTGGAGTGCTTCGGCGCCGAAATGAGCGAGGCCGGCCTGATCGCCAGCTATCGCGCCAATTCCGAAGCCATCCACCGGGCTGCCCGCCAGCGCGCCGGAACCACCCTGGACAAGGGATTGCTGTTGACCGGCGCCGACCTGGCCGGCCCGCGGGCGCAGGCCGCGGCGCGCTAGCTAGCGCGGGGCCGCGCCGGCGCGATTGCCCGGCGCTTGCCCGGCAGGGCCGCCTTGCTCCAGCGCCTCGATGATGGGGCATTCGGGCCGCTGGTTGCCGTGGCAGTGTTCGGCCAGGTGCCGCAGCGTGCCGGCCATCTGGGTCAGGGCCCGGGCCTTGGCCTCCAGGGCCTGCACGTGCGCCAGGGCCAGGCGCTTGACGTCGGCGCTGGCGCGGCCGCGGTCCTGCCACAAGGCCAGCAGGGCCTGCATCTGGGCCACCGAGAAGCCCAGTTCGCGCGCGCGCTGCACGAAGCGCAAGGTATGCACGTGCCGGTCGGCATAGATCCGGTAGCCGGCGGCGTTGCGCTCGGGCGGCTCGATCAGGCCGATTTTTTCGTAGTAGCGGATCATCTTTGCCGAAACGCCCGACAGGGCGGCGGCCTTGCCGATGTTCATGCCGTCTCCTGGCGCAGCCCTGCCACGGGCGGCGCAAAACGCTTGAGCCGCAGCGCGTTGCCCACCACGAACACGCTGGACAGTGCCATGGCGCCGGCGGCAAAGGCCGGCGTCAGGCTTATGCCCCAGCGCGGGGCCAGCAGACCGGCAGCCAGCGGGATGAGCGCCACGTTATAGAAGAACGCCCAGAACAGGTTTTGCCGGATATTGGCCAGGGTGGCGCGCGAGAGCGAGATGGCCAGCGGCACGCGCCGCAGGTCGGCCGACATCAGCACCACCGAGGCCGACTCCATCGCGATGTCGGTGCCGGTGCCCAGCGCGATGCCCACATCCGAGGCCGCCAGGGCCGGCGCATCGTTGATGCCGTCGCCCACGAACGCCACGCGCAGGCCTTGCCCGCGCAAGCCGGCCAGTGCGGCGGTCTTGCCTTCGGGCAGCAGCTCGGCATGAACCTGGTCCATGCCGAGCTGGCGGGCCACGGCCTGGGCCGTATGGGCGTTGTCGCCCGTCATCATGACCGTGCGCACGCCCTGCGCGTGCAGGGCGGCCAGCGCCTGGCGCGCCTGCGGCTGCAGCGGGTCGGTCACGCACAGCAGGGCGGCCAGGCGCCCGCCCACGGCCACGAACACAGGGGTGCCGCCGGCATCGCCCCAGGCGCCGGCCTGCGCCTGCCAGGCCGAGATGTCCAGCCCCATCTGGTGCATGAGCCGCGCCCCGCCGGCCACGACCGGCTCGCCCTGCACCTGGGCGCGCACACCCGCGCCGACCAGCGCCTCGAAATGCTCGGCGGCGGGCCAGTGCAGGCCCTGTTCGCGCGCCGCCGCGCAAATGGCGTGGGCGATGGGGTGCTCCGAATGCGCCTGCACGGCGGCCAACCTGCGCAGCACGGTATCGCGGGCAAAGCCTGGCATGGCGATCCAATCGGTCAGCGCCGGCCGGCCGGCCGTCAGGGTGCCGGTCTTGTCGAAGGCCACCACGTCGATGTCGCGCAGCGCCTGCAAGGCGTCCCCCTGGCGAAACAGGATGCCCAGCTCCGCCGCGCGTCCCGTGCCCACCATGATGGAAGTGGGCGTGGCCAGCCCCATGGCGCAGGGGCAGGCGATGATGAGCACCGTCACCGCATGCACGAGCGCATTGCCCAGCGCGGGCGCCGGCCCCCAGGTCAGCCAGGCGGCGAACGTCAACGCCGCCAGGCCGATGACCGCGGGCACGAACCAGGCCGTGACGCGATCGACCAGCGCCTGGATGGGCAAGCGCGCTTCCTGGGCGGCCTGCACCATGCGGATGATCCCGGCCAGCACCGTGTCCTCGCCGGTCCGCGCGACCCGCAGCGTCAGGCTGCCGCTGCCGTTTTGCGTGCCGCCGGTCACGCTGTCGCCGGCCTGCTTGCGCACCGGCGCGGCCTCGCCGGTGATCATCGCCTCGTTGACGTAGGACTGGCCGCTTTCGACTGCGCCGTCCACCGGCACCCGCTCGCCGGGCCGCACCCGCACCCGGTCGCCGACGCGGATGCCGGCGATCGGGATTTCGGCTTGCCGCCCGTCGCGCAGGACCAGCGCGCTGCGGGCCTGCATGCCCGCCAGCCGGGTGATGGCCGCGCTCGTGCGGCCCCGCGCGCGGGCTTCGAGCAGCCGGCCAAGCAGGATCAGGGTCACGATGACCGCGGCCGCCTCGAAGTACACATGGGCGGCACCGGCGGGCAGCCAGCCGGGGGCCAGCAGCGAAACCATCGAATAGCCCCACGCGGCGCCGGCGCCCAGCGCCACCAGGGTGTTCATGTCGGGCTGGCGCCGCCACAGCGCGTTCAATCCCAGCCCGAAGAAATGCCGGCCGGGGCCGGCCAGCACCAGCGTGGTCAGCACGGCCTGGAGCGCATGGCTGTTGCGCGCGCCCAGCGCCTGCGCGATCCAGTGATGCAGCGCCGCGCTGGCGTGCGAGCCCATTTCCAGCACGAACACGGGCAGCGTCAGCAGGGCGGCTGCCGCAAAGGCCGCTTTCTGGCGCCGCAAGGCTTGGGCGCGTTCCTGGTCCTGGCGGCGCCGGGCCGCGCTTTCGTCGCGCCCCAGCACCGCCGCCCGGTAGCCGGCGCGCTCGACCGCCTGCACCAGCGCCGCGGCGTCCTGGCCGGGCTGGCGCCGCACCTGCGCCCGTTCGGTGGCCAGGTTGACGTGGGCCAGCGTCACGCCGGGCACCGCGCCCAGGGCGCGCTCCACGCGCCGGGCGCAGGCTGCGCAGGTCATGCCCGAGATGGACAGGCGGACTTCGTCGGAAGAGGGGGCGGACATCGGGAGGCTCCCGGGCGGAAAATGGCTGCGATACCCGCAGTATCATCCTTACCATGATGGCAAGGTCAAGCCCGCCACGCGCTTGACCTTGCCACGCTGGGAACCCCCATGATGGGGGTGGCGCCGGCAGCCCGGACGCCCCCGACTGGACCAAGGAGATCGATAATGAACATTCGCTACCACGTCCCCGACATGAGCTGTGGCCACTGCGTGAACGCCATTACCCAGGCCGTGCAGGCCGCGGTGCCGGGCAGCCAGGTCGATGTGGACCTTCCCACCCATACCGTCACCGTGCTGGGCGCCACCGAAGGCGACCGGGTGCTGGCGGCCATCCAGGACGCCGGCTACAGTCCCACCGAAATCGCCGGATAAGGCGCGCAGCCGGGCAGCATCGGGCGATGGCGTAAGCCTATCGATTTAGTTGAATAATTAAATTCGATTTATTGATAGATGGGGTCTATCATCTGATCCATACGTTATTCACGCAACCCGTCAACGGATCAGGAGTCCCCATGTTGCAAGCCAAGGAAGGCCAGCGCGTCCCTCAAGTTTCCTTCCCCGTCCGCAAGGACAATGCCTGGACGCAGCTCAGCACCGACGAGCTGTTCGCCGGCAAGACCGTCGTGGTCTTCTCGCTGCCGGGGGCTTTCACGCCCACCTGCTCGTCCACCCACCTGCCGCGCTACAACGAACTGGCGCCGGCCTTCTTCGCCAACGGCGTGGACAGCATCGTCTGCGTATCGGTCAACGACACCTTCGTGATGAACGAATGGGCCAAGGACCAGGAAGCGCAGCACATCACCCTGCTGCCGGACGGCAACGGCCTGTTCACCGAAGGCATGGGCATGCTGGTGGACAAGAGCGCGCTGGGCTTTGGCAAGCGCAGCTGGCGCTATTCCATGCTGGTCAAGGACGGCGTGGTCCAGAAGATGTTCATCGAGCCGGAAAAGGAGGGCGATCCCTTCGAGGTGTCGGATGCCGATACCATGCTCGACTACATCGCGCCGGCGGCCAAGCGGCCGGACCAGGTGGTGGTGTTTTCCAAGCCGGGCTGCCCCTTCTGCGTGCAGGCCAAGCAACTGCTGCAGGACCGGGGCTACGACCCGGTCGAAGTGCCGCTGGAGAACAAGGTCCGCGGGCGGGTTATCGGCGCGGTCTCGGGCAAGTCCACCGCGCCGCAGGTGTTCATCAATGGCGAACTGGTCGGCGGCCTGGAAGACCTCAAGCGGCGGCTGCAGGCCTGACGGCCCGCCAGCCCACAGCCATCGACGAGATCAACGCAATCAGGATAGACGAATGAAAACCTTGCATACCGACGTCGCCGTCATCGGCGCAGGCACCGCGGGGCTGGGCGCCTACCGGGCGGCCAAGGCCCGGGGCAAGCGCGCCTTGCTGATCGAAGGCGGCCCCTACGGCACCACCTGCGCCCGCGTGGGCTGCATGCCCTCCAAGCTGCTGATCGCGGCGGCCGAGGCCGCCCACGAGGCGCAGGCGGCGGCGCCCTTCGGGGTGCATGTGCAAGGCGTGACCGTGAACGGGCGCGAGGTGATGGACCGCGTCAAGCGCGAACGCGACCGCTTCGTGGGCTTCGTGCTCGAAAGCGTGGAGCATATCCCGGCCGAGGACAAGCTGCGCGGCTATGCGCGCTTCGTGTCCGATACCGTGCTGCGGGTGGACGACCACACCGAGGTGCACGCGGCCAGCGTGGTCATCGCCACCGGCTCGGTGCCCCTGGTGCCCGAGTCCTTCAAGGCCCTGGGCGAGCGCCTGGTGGTGAACGACGACGTGTTCTACTGGGACGACCTGCCGCGCCGGGTGGCCGTCTTCGGCCCCGGCGTCATCGGCCTGGAGCTGGGGCAGGCGCTCAAGCGCCTGGGCGTGGACGTGCGCGTCTTCGGCGTGAGCGGCAGCGTGGGCGGCATCACCGACCCGGTGGTGCGCCAGCACGCCAAGAAGCTCTTTCAGGAAGAGTTCTATCTCGATCCGGATGCGCGGGTGCTGGACACCCGGCGCGTGGGCGACGAGGTGCAGGTGCGCTACGTGGCGCTGGACAACAGCGAGCGCACCGAGCGCTTCGACTATGCGCTGGTGGCCACGGGCCGGCGGCCCAACATTGCCGGGCTGGACCTGTCCAATACCTCGCTGGCGCTGGACGACAAGGGCATTCCGCGCTATGACCGCCTGACCATGCAGTGCGGCGAGCTGCCCATCTTCATCGCCGGCGACGTGAACAACGACGTCCCGCTGCTGCACGAGGCCGCCGACGAGGGCCGCATCGCCGGCGAGAACGCCGCCGGCTTTCCGCAGGTGACGCCCGGCCTGCGCCGCGCGCCCTTGATGGTGGTGTTCTCGGATCCGCAGATCGCGGTGGCTGGCAAGTCGCTCAAGCAGCTGCAGGCCGGCACCTTCGTCACCGGCAAGGTCGATTTCGGCAACCAGGGCCGCTCGCGCGTCATGCTGCGCAACCGGGGGCTGCTGCACGTCTATGCCGAGAAGGCGACGGGCCGCTTCCTGGGCGCCGAGATGGTGGGCCCGCGCGCCGAGCACATCGCCCACCTGCTGGCCTGGGCGGCGCAGCAGCAGATGACGCTGGCGCAGATGCTGGACATGCCGTTCTACCATCCCGTGGTCGAGGAAGGCCTGCGCACCGCCTTGCGCGATGCCTATGCCCAGCTGGAGCTGCCGCAGCAGGAGCAGGCCTGAAAGCAAAGCGCCGCTGCCTTGGCAGCGGCGCTTTGCATGGCCGGGGCGGGGGCTTATGCCTTGCGGCGCACCAGTCCCACGACGAACAGCACGATCAGGGCCCCGATGACCGAGGCGATCCAGCCCACCGGCTCGCCCGGCGCGTACAGGCCGGCCAGCTGGCCCAGCCAGCCCGCCACCAGGGCACCCACGATACCCAGCACGGTGGTCAGGACCAGGCCCATCTTCTGCTCGCCGGGCATGATGGCCCGGGCGATCAGGCCCACGATAAAGCCCACGATGATCATGATGAGAATGTTCATGCTGCTGCTCCTTGGTTGGCTGCCGGCCGTCTCCAGGCAGGACCCCGGCCAAAGGGGGCGCTCCCAGGAGGCGGCGTGGGGCGGATATTTGGGTATCGCACGGGATGCGTGCCCGGTCGATGATAGCGAGGGCGCTCCCGCCTGCCTGTAACAATTCTGGCCGTGTTGTATACAGGCATCAGCCGGGCGCAGCGTGGGGGCATTTTTTGCCGCCGGGCCGCCCCAAGGCAAAAAGGCCCCCTCGGGGGGCAGCAAGCCGCAGGCGCAGCGTGGGGGCTTTTACGAGGCCTGCGCCAGCAGCTGCTTGATGTCGCGGGTCAGCGCGTCCACCGACTCGGAATCCGAGGCAAGCAGGCGCGCCCGGCCCCGCTGGTCGAAGATATAGATGCCGCGGCTGTGCGTGACCTCGTATACGTCGGCATCGTCGCCGGGCCGGGGCTTTTCGATCTGGTAGGCCACCCGGTAGCGGCGCGCCAGGTCGGCCACCTGGCGCTCGGTGCCCGTCACGCCCAGGGCGTTGGGGCTGAAGGCATCGACGTAGGCCTGCAAGGTGTCGGGATCGTCGCGGTGGGGGTCGACGCTGACGAAAAGTATGCGCACCTGTTCGGCCTGCGGGCCCAGGCGCGTCATGACTTCGTTCAACTGGGCCATGGTCGTGGGGCAGACGTCCGGGCAGCTGGCGTAGCCGAAGAACATCAGCACGGTCTTGCCCTGCACGTCGGCCTGGGTGACGGTGCGCCCGCCCGCGGCCGAGAGCGAGAAGCGCAGGTCGGGCACGTGTCCGCTGACGTCGTACAGCGTCCAGTCGCCCGAGTTGGGATTGCAGGCGGCCAGCGCCCAGACCAGCGCCAGCGCAGCCAGGCGGCGCAGCGTGCTCACTGGGCTACCTTCGTGCTGCGCACTCCGGTATTCGCCCTTGGGGCGGCCCGGCGGGTTCATGCCGCCTCCGCCTGCTCTGTCAGGCCGCTGTGGCGCAGCAGCGCGTCGATGCTGGGCTCGCGGCCGCGAAAGGCCTTGAAGGAATCGGCCGCCGGACGCGTGCCGCCCACGGCCAGGATCTCGCGGCGAAAGCGCAGGCCGGTGTCGGCATCCAGCGTGCCGCCCGCGCCTTGCGCGGCTTCCTCGAAAGCGCTGTAGGCGTCGGCCGAGAGCACCTCGGCCCATTTGTAGCTGTAGTAGCCGGCGCCGTAGCCGCCGGCGAACAGGTGCGAGAACGCGTGCGGGAAGCGGTGCCAGTCCGGCGGGAATACCACCGCCACCTCCTGGCGCACCGTATCGAGCAGGGCCAGCACCTGGGCGATGGCCTGCGGCTCGGCCGTCTCGTGCAGCAGGATGTCGAACAGCGAGAACTCGACCTGGCGCAGCATCTGCATGCCGCTTTGGAAGTTGCGCGCGGCCAGCAGCTTCTCGTAGAGCGCGCGCGGCAGCGGCTGGCCCGTCTCCACATGCTGCGAGAGCCGGTTCACCACGTCCCATTCCCAGCAGAAGTTCTCCATGAACTGCGAGGGCAGCTCGATGGCGTCCCATTCGACGCTGGCGAAAGCCGAGGCGCCCGGCTCGTCCACCTCCGAGAGCAGCGCGTGCAGCGCATGGCCGGTTTCGTGAAAGAGGGTGATGACGTCGTCGTGGGTCAGCAAGGCGGGCTTGCCGCCTTGCGGCCGGGCGAAGTTGCAGGTCAGGTAGACCACCGGGGTCTGCACCGAGCCGCCCAGCACGCGGCGGCTGCGCTCGCTGTCCACCCAGGCGCCGCCCTGCTTGCCGGCGCGCGCGTACAGGTCCAGGTACAGATAGCCCAGCACCTGGCCTTGCGGGCTTTGCACCTGCACGCCGCGCACGTCCGGATGCCAGGCCGAAACCTCGTGATCGCGCAGGCGCACCTGGAACAGGCCTTCGATCACCTCGAACAGGCCCGACAGCACGCGCGGCTCGGTGAAATAGCGCTTGACCTCGTCGTCGGAATAATCGTAGCGGGCCTCACGCAGCCGTTCGGAGGCGAAGGCCATGTCCCAGGGCATGAGCGGGTCCAGGCCCAGCGTCCCGGCCGCAAAGGCGCGCAGTTCGGCCAGGTCCTTTTCAGCGTGAGGCCGGGCCCGGCGGGCCAGGTCGCGCAGGAAGCCGGCGACCTGCTGCGCATCGCGCGCCATGCGGGTCTGCAGCCGCAGCTCGGCATAGCTGGCGTAGCCCAGCAGCCGGGCCTCCTCGGCCCGCAGGGCCAGCAGCTCTTCGATCAGCGGCGAATTGTCCCAGCGCGGCTCGCCCTGCTCGGAGGCGATGGTGCCGTGCGCCCGGTACATCCGCTCGCGCAGCGCGCGGTTGCGCGCGTACTGCATCACGGGCAGGTAGCAGGGCATCTTCAGGCTGAGCTTCCAGCCCGGCTTGCCGTCCTGGGCGGCGGCGTCGCGGGCGGCGTCCTTCACGTCCTGGGGCAGGCCGTCCAGCTCGGCCTCGTCCTCGACCAAAAGCGACCAGCCGTCCACGCTGTCCAGCACGTTCTCGGAGAATTTCTGCGACACCTGCGCCTGCCGGTCGGACAGCTGCGCGTAGCGCTCGCGCGCCTGGCCCTGCAGCTCGACCCCGCTGAGCCGGAAGTCGCGCAGCGCCAGCTCGACGATGCGCCGGCGCACGTGCGGCCAGGCCGGGAAGTCCGGCGCCGCGGCCAGGCGCCGGTATTGGCGGTACAGCCCTTCGTGCAGCCCCACCCAGGTCGAGAACTCGCTGACCTTGGGCAGCATGGCGTTGTAGGCCTCGCGCAGGGCAGGGGTGTTGACCACGGAATTGAGGTGGCCGGCCACCGACCAGGCGCGCCAGAGCTTCTCGGTGGCCGTATCCAGCGGCTGGACGATCGCTTCCCAGCTGGCCGGCAGGCCCGGGTCGGCCGCCGCCTCGACGGCCTGGCGCGCGGTCTGCAGCAAGGCCTCGATGGCCGGCTGGATGTGCCCGGGCTGGACCTGGGCATAGTCGATGAGGTCGGCCACCGGGGCCAGGAGCGGGTTGTCTTGCTGGGTCATGCGGATAGGCCTGCTTCGATGTTTCGTGAGGCATGGCGGCCAGCCGTGCCGGCCAGCCGCCTTCGGGGGGTCATGGGCTCAGGGCCGGCGCGCGGGCGGCCGCGCGTTCGGCCGCCTCCAGCGTATTGACCAGCAGCATGGCGATGGTCATGGGGCCCACGCCGCCCGGCACGGGCGTGATGGCGCCGGCGACCTGCTGCGCCGAGGCGAAATCCACGTCGCCGCAAAGCTTGCCGTCGGCGCCGCGGTTGATGCCCACGTCGATCACCACGGCGCCGGGCTTGATCATGCCGCCGTCGACGATGCCGGGCCTGCCGGTGGCCACCACCAGCACGTCGGCGCGGCGGGTCTGGGCCGCCAGGTCGCGGGTCTTGGAATTGCACAGCGTGACCGTGGCGCCGGCCGCCAGCAGCAGCATGGCCATGGGCTTGCCGACGATGTTGCTGGCGCCCACGATGACCGCCTCGGCGCCGCGCAGCGGCACCTGCTCGGCCTCCAGCATCTTCATCACGCCATACGGCGTGCAGGGGCGGAACAAGGGCTGGCCGGTCATCAGCAGGCCGGCGTTGCTTACGTGAAAGCCGTCCACGTCCTTCTCGGGCGCGATGGTCTCGATGACCCGATGGGCGTTCATGTGGCCGGGCAGCGGCAGCTGCACCAGGATGCCGTGGATGGCCGGGTCGGCGTTGAGCGCGCGCACCCGCTCGAGCAGCTCGTCCTCGCTCAGGCTGGCCGGATACTGCTCCATGACCGAATGCAGCCCGGCCTGCTCGCAGGCGCGCACCTTGTTGCGCACGTAGACCTGCGAGGCAGGGTCCTGGCCCACCAGCACCACGGCCAGGCCCGGGCGCACGCCCTGGCCGGCCAGCTGCGCGGCACGCTCGGCCACCTGGGCGCGAATGGTCTGGGACAGCTTTGCGCCGTCGATGATGCGAGCGGTCACAGGCCTGCTCCGTGATGGGTACTGCGGCTCATGCGTGCGCCTCCGGCTTGGTCAATGCGACCTTCATCAAATCCGCCACCGTGGTGACCTCCAGTTTTTCCATGATATTGGCGCGATGCGCCTCCACCGTCTTGATGCTGATGCCCAGATCGTCGGCGATCTGCTTGTTCAGCCGGCCGGCGACGATGCGCTCGAGCACCTGCTGCTCGCGCGCGGTCAGGCGGGCCAGCATGGCATCGTGCACGCGCCGGGCCTGGGCCTGGCTCACGCGCAGGTTGGCTTGTTCGAGCATGCGCGCCACGATCTCGCGCAGGTCCGATTCGTTGAAGGGTTTCTCCAGGAAGTCGACCGCCCCTTTCTTCATGGTCGAGACCGCCATGGGCACGTCGCCGTGGCCGGTGATGAACACGATGGGCAGCGGCGCCTTGCGCGCGAGCAGCTGCTCCTGCAGCTCGAGCCCGCTCATGCCGGGCATGCGCACGTCGGCGATCAGCACGCCGACCTGGTCCGCGTCATACTCGGCCAGGAAGGTCTCGGCGCTGGCATAGGCCCGCACCCGGTAGCCGTTGGCTTCCAGGAGCCAGCGCAGCGAATCGCGCACGGCCTCATCGTCATCCACGATATAGACGGTGCTGGACGGGAAAGGCATGTTCATGCGGGCAACTCCTCGGACTTATCGTGTGGGGCGGACGCTTGTGGCGTGGCGCACGGCAGAGTGAACCGGAAAATGGTACCGCCTGCGGGATTGGGTTGGGCCCACAGCCGGCCATGGTGGGATTCTATGATGGTGCGGCAGATGTTCAGCCCCATGCCCAGTCCTTCGGACTTGGTGCTGAAGAACGGTTCGAACAGGCGTTCGGGATCGGCCAGGCCGTGGCCGGCGTCGATGACCGCGACCTCCAGCTGGTTCTCGTGCTGCTGCACGACCACCTGCAGGGTGTCCACGGCGCTGTTTTCCATGGCCTCCAGGCCGTTCTTGAGCAGGTTCAGCAGCACCTGCTCGATCAGGATGGGGTCGGCCAGCACCTCGGGCAAGCCCTCGGGCACCCGCTGCTCGATGGCGATGCGGCGCTTGCGCGCGTCGATCTCGGCAAAGCCCACCGCGTTGTCCAGGATGCGCTCGATGGAGACGGGCTGGCGGCGCGGCTCGCTGCGCTTGACGAACTCGCGGATGCGGCTGATGATCTTGCCGGCCCGCTCGGCCTGCGCCGCGGCCTTCTCCAGGGCCGGCAGCAGGCGCTCGGGATCGGCCACGCCGGCGCGGACCATGGCCACCGCGCCCATGCTGTAGTTGGCGATGGCCGTCAGCGGCTGGTTCAGCTCGTGCGCCAGCGAAGAAGCCATCTCGCCCATGGTGGTCAGGCGGCTGGTGAGCTGGATCTTCTCCTGCTGCACCCGCGAGGCTTCCTCGTGGTTGCGCCGCTCGGTGATGTCGCGCGCCACCTGCAGCCGCACCCGGCGCCCGTCGGTCCAGGCCAGCATGCGGTGATGCACCTCGAACCAGCGCTGCACCGAGGGGGCGAACACCTCCACCGACTCGTCGGTGAAACGCCCGCGCCGGCCCGCCAGCAGTTCCTCGTGCCCGTCGGTCTGGGCGCCGAAGACGCGGCGGTAGGTGCGGTTGGCGAACAGCAGCTCCAGGCCGTCCTGGGTGTCGGCGGTGACGGAAATGGCGTCGTCCAGGCCTTCGAGCACCGTCATGAAGCGCTCGTGCGCGGCGGTCAGGGCCTCGCGGATGCGCTTGGGCTCGGTGATGTCGGTCATGGACGTCATCCAGCCGATCTGCTCGCCATTGGGGTCCAGCAGCGGCGAGACGTACATGCGGGCGGTAAAGCGCGAGCCGTCGCGCCGCTGCGACTCGACCTCCAGGCCGCTGCTGGGCGCGTTGCCCGACATCAGCAGGTCCAGGGTGTGCTGGTGCTGCTCGTACCTGCCGGGCACCCAATAAGGGAAGGGGGCGCTGCGCCCGATCAGGTCGGCCTCGTTCCAGCCTATCATGCGGCAGAAGGCCGGGTTCACGTAGGCGATGCGGCCTTCCATGTCCAGCACGCGCATGCCGGTGGACATGGAGTTCTCCATGGCGCGCCGAAAGCTTGTCTCGGCGATCTGGGCCGCCTCGGCGTCCGAGCGGTAACGGGTATGGCGCCATAGCGCCAGCAGGCTGATCACGATCACGCAGGACAGCGCCAGCACGACCCAGATCAGGCGCTGCTGGCGCAGCTCCTGGTCGATGGTGACGAACATGACGCTGTCGTCGTGGATGCGCTGCAGCCAGAAGAAGGCGCCCATCACGCACAGGTACAGCACCAGCACGACCATGGGGGTCAGCCAGTACCAGCCGCGCCGGCGCAGCCGGGCGTGGTCGTGGAATTGCGTGGCGATGAGGGACTTGGGAGCGGCGGCCATGGACGACCTGTAGTAAGACGGACTTATTTTAGACGCTTGCGGCGGATGTCCCGCCGGCTGAATGATAGCTGAATTTCATATCATGAAAATACATATCGTAAAGTGGAATTTCGCTTGCCCCGCTTCGCGTTCCATCCCTAGAATGCCGGGATAAGTCCTCCCCATCCCCCAGCCGTAAACTGATACAGACAAACGGGTCGGCCCGGCTAACCGGGGACTTGAGTCTGCCCGGCCCCCGCGCCTGGCACGGTCGCGAAACCCCATTGGAGACACGCTGATGTCCTCTTTCGCCCTTAACGGCGGCGCCTTGTCCGCCGCCAACGACGAAGACACCCTGGAAACCCAGGAATGGCTCGATGCCCTTTCCGCCGTGCTGGACCGCGAAGGCCCGCAGCGCGCGCACTACCTGCTCGAGCGCCTGATCGACCAGGCCCGCCGGTCCGGGGCGCACATCCCGTTCTCGCCCAACACCGCCTACGTCAACACCATTCCTCCCGCGCTCGAGCCCGCCCACCCGGGCAACCTGGAGCTCGAGTCGCGCATCCGCTCCTATGTGCGCTGGAACGCCATGGCCATGGTGGTCAAGGCCAACAAGCACGAGACGCCCGACGGCGGCGGCCTGGGCGGGCACATCGCCTCGTTCGCCTCGCTGGCGACCATGATCGGCTGCGGCCAGAACCATTTCTGGCATGCCGAGACCGAAGAGCACGGCGGCGACCTGGTGTATTTCCAGGGCCATACCTCGCCGGGCATGTACGGCCGCGCCTATCTCGAAGGCCGCCTGACCGAGGAGCAGCTGGACAAGTTCCGCCAGGAAGTGGACGGCCGTGGCCTGTCCTCGTATCCGCATCCCAAGCTGATGCCCGAGTTCTGGCAGTTCCCCACCGTCTCCATGGGCCTGGGACCCATCATGGCGATCTACCAGGCGCGCTTCCTGAAGTACCTGCACGCCCGCGGCATTGCCGACACCAGCCGCCGCAAGGTCTGGGTGTTCTGCGGCGACGGCGAGATGGACGAGCCCGAATCGCTGGGCGCGATCTCGCTGGCCGCGCGCGAAAAGCTGGACAACCTGATCTTCGTGGTCAACTGCAACCTGCAGCGCCTGGACGGCCCGGTGCGCGGCAACGGCAAGATCATCCAGGAGTTGGAAGGCGACTTCCGCGGCGCGGGCTGGAACGTCATCAAGCTGATCTGGGGCGGCTACTGGGATCCGCTGCTGGCCCATGACAAGGAAGGCATCCTGCGCCAGATCATGGAAGAGACCGTCGATGGCGAATACCAGGCCTACAAGGCCAACGACGGCAAGTTCGTGCGCGAAAACTTCTTCGGCAAGCATCCGAAGCTGCTGGAAATGGTCTCGCGCATGAGCGACGAGGACATCTGGCGCCTGAACCGCGGCGGCCACGACCCGCACAAGGTCTATGCCGCCTTCGATGCGGCCACCCGCCACGCCGGCCAGCCCACCGTCATCCTGGCCAAGACCATCAAGGGCTACGGCCTGGGCCGCGTCGGCCAGGCCAAGAACCCCACCCACCAGCAGAAGAAGCTGGACATCGATGCGATCCGCGAATTCCGCGACCGCTTCGCCATCCCCATCCCGGACGACCAGCTCGAGAAGCTGCCGTACTACAAGCCGGCCGACGATGCGCCGGAAATGAAGTACATGCACGAGCGGCGCAAGGCGCTGGGCGGCTACCTGCCCAAGCGCCGCACCAAGGCTGACGAGCAGCTCAAGGTGCCCACGCTGGAAGCCTTCAAGCCGGTGCTCGAGCCTACCTCCGAGGGCCGCGAGATCTCCACCACCCAGGCTTTCGTGCGCACGCTCAACCAGATCCTGCGCGACAAGCAGATCGGCCCGCGCGTGGTGCCCATCCTGGCTGACGAGTCGCGCACCTTCGGCATGGAAGGCCTGTTCCGCCAGATCGGCATCTATGCGCCCGAAGGCCAGAAGTACGTGCCGGTGGACAAGGACCAGGTCATGTACTACAAGGAGTCGGCCAACGGCCAGCTCCTGCAGGAAGGCATCAACGAAGCGGGCGCCATGAGCTCGTGGATCGCGGCGGCGACGTCCTACTCGTCGAACAACCGCATCATGATCCCGTTCTTCATCTATTACTCGATGTTCGGCTTCCAGCGCATCGGTGACCTGGCCTGGGCGGCCGGCGACATGCGCGCGCGCGGCTTCCTGCTGGGCGGCACCGCCGGGCGCACCACGCTCAACGGCGAAGGCCTGCAGCACGAGGACGGCCACAGCCACATCCTGGCCTCGACCATCCCGAACTGCATCTCCTACGACCCGACCTTCGCGCACGAAGTGGCCGTCATCATCCAGCATGGCTTGAAGCGCATGGTCGAGGACCAGGAAGACGTCTACTACTACCTGACGCTGATGAACGAGAACTATCCCCATCCCGGCCTGCATGCCGGCGACGAGGAAGGCATCATCCGCGGCATGTACAAGCTCAAGAGCCACGGCAAGGGCAAGCAGCGCGTGCAGCTGCTGGGCTCGGGCACCATCCTGCGCGAAGTCATGGCGGCGCAGGAACTGCTCGAGGACGACTGGGGCATCGCCTCGGACGTCTGGTCGGTCACCAGCTTCACCGAGCTGCGCCGCGACGGCCTGGACGCCGAGCGCCATGCGCTGCTCAACCCCACCGACAAGAAGGCGCCGGTGCCCTACGTGACGGCCCAGCTGGAAAAGACCGACGGCCCGGTGATCGCCTCGACCGACTACATGAAGCTGTTCGCCGACCAGATCCGTCCCTTCATCCCCAAGGGCCGCAGCTACAAGGTGCTGGGCACCGACGGCTACGGCCGCTCGGACTTCCGCGCCAAGCTGCGCGAGCACTTCGAGGTGGACCGCCGTTTCGTCGTCGTGGCCGCGCTCAAGGCCCTGGCCGACGAGGGCAGCCTGCCGCATGCCAAGGTGGCCGAAGCCATCAAGAAGTACGGCATCGATCCGAACAAAGCCAACCCGCAATACGCCTGACCGAGGGTGCCAGACATGAGCAATACGCAAATCAAGGTGCCGGACATCGGCGACTTCGACCAGGTTGAAGTCATCGAGGTGCTGGTCAAGGAAGGCGATACGATCGAGGCCGAGCAAAGCCTGATCACGGTCGAATCGGACAAGGCGTCGATGGAGATCCCGGCGTCCGAGGGCGGCGTGGTCAAGGCGGTCAAGGTCAAGGTGGGCGACAAGGTCGCCAAGGGCAGCGTGATCGTGGAGGTCCAGGCTGCCGAGGGCGGTTCGGCGGCGTCGGGCAAGGCCGAGGCGGACACGTCCGCCCAGGACGCGGGCCAGGCCGGCAAGCAAGACGCCGGACAGGCCAAGCCGGCCGTCAAGGAAGCGGCCGCGGTCCAGGCCCAGTCCTCGTCCCAGCCGGCCGGCCAGGGCGGCGGCGGGGTGGCCGACATCGCCGTGCCGGATATCGGCGACTTCGACCAGGTCGAGGTCATCGAGGTGCTGGTCAAGGAAGGCGACACGATCGAGGCCGAGCAAAGCCTGATCACGGTCGAGTCGGACAAGGCCTCGATGGAGATCCCCGCCTCGCAAGGCGGCGTGGTCAAGTCGGTCAAGGTCAAGGTGGGCGACAAGGTCGCCAAGGGTACCGTCATCGCCCAGGTCGAAGCGGCCGGTGGCGCAGGGCAGCAGGCCGGGCAAGCGGCCGCGCCGGCCGCCAGCCAGCAGCCCGAGCAGCAGCCCGAGCAGCAGCAGGCCCAGGCGCCGCAGTCCCGGCAGGCCAAGCCGGCTGACGAGGGCGGCGGCGCGGCGGCCCGCCAAGAGCCGGCGCGCTCGCTCAAGGAAGCCGGCCAGGACGAGGGCGCGCGCCTGGCGCACGCCTCGCCCTCGGTGCGCAAGTTCGCCCGCGAGCTGGGCGTGAACCTGGCCAACGTCCAGGGCTCCGGCCCCAAGGGCCGCATCACCCAGGACGATGTGCGCGAGTACGTCAAGAAGGCGCTGGGCGGCGTGGGGCAGGGCGCGGCCAGTGCCGCCGGCTCGGCCGACGGCGCGGCGCTGGGCCTGTTGCCCTGGCCCAAGGTCGATTTCGGCAAGTTCGGCCCCATCGAGGCCAAGCCGCTGTCGCGCATCAAGAAGATCTCGGGCGCCAACCTGCACCGCAACTGGGTCATGATCCCGCACGTCACCAACAACGACGAGGCGGACATCACCGACCTGGAGGCGCTGCGCGTCACGCTCAACAAGGAGAACGAGAAGTCGGGCCTGAAGGTCACCATGCTGGCCTTCCTCATCAAGGCCGTGGTCGCGGCCCTGAAGAAGTTCCCCGAGTTCAATGCCTCGCTGGACGGCGACAACCTGGTGCTCAAGCAGTACTACCACATCGGTTTCGCGGCCGACACGCCCAACGGCCTGGTGGTGCCAGTCATCCGCGACGCTGACAAGAAAGGCGTGGCCGAGCTGGCGCAACTGACCGGCGAGCTGGCCAAGAAAGCCCGCGAGGGCAAGCTCTCGCCCGCCGAAATGCAAGGCGGCTGCTTCTCGATCTCGTCGCTGGGCGGCATTGGCGGCACGCATTTCACGCCCATCATCAATGCCCCCGAGGTAGCCATCCTGGGTGTCTCGCGCTCCTATCAGAAGCCCGTCTGGGACGGCAAGCAATTCCAGCCGCGCCTGACCCTGCCGCTGTCGCTGTCCTACGACCACCGCGTCATCGACGGGGCGGCCGCCGCGCGCTTTAACGCCTACCTGTGCTCGCTGCTGGCCGATTTCCGCCGCATCGCGCTGTAAACGGAGTCCTCATGAGCCAGACTAGCGAAATCAAGGTGCCGGACATCGGCGACTTCGACCAGGTCGAAGTCATCGAGGTGCTGGTCAAGGAAGGCGATACGATCGAGGCCGAGCAAAGCCTGATCACGGTCGAGTCGGACAAGGCGTCGATGGAGATCCCGGCGTCCGAAGGCGGTGTGGTCAAGGCGGTCAAGGTCAAGGTGGGCGACAAGGTCGCCAAGGGCAGCGTGATCGTGGAGGTCCAGGCTGCCGAAGGCGGCTTGGCCGTTTCGGGCAAGGACCAGGCTGCCAGCGCGCAAGAGGCTGGCAAGGCATCAGCAGGCAAGACCGCGTCCTCGCCAGCCAAGGACGAAGCGGCCGACGGCCAGGCCAAGCCGGCCCCGCAGGACAAGGCTTCCTCCCAGGCGGCCGCGCCCACGCCCGCCAAGCATACTGGCGGCGCCGACGGCCAGTACGACGTGCTGGTGCTGGGCGCCGGCCCTGGCGGCTACTCGGCCGCCTTCCGCGCGGCCGACCTGGGCCTGTCGGTCGTGCTGGTCGAACGCTATGCCACACTGGGCGGCGTTTGCCTGAACGTGGGCTGCATCCCGTCCAAGGCGCTGCTGCACACTGCCGCCGTCATCGACGAGGCGCGCGCCCAAGCCGAGCACGGCATCAGTTTCGGCGAGCCCAAGATCGACCTGGACAAGCTGCGCGCCTACAAGGACAGCGTCATCGGCAAGCTCACCGGCGGCCTGGCCGGCATGGCGAAAGCCCGCAAGGTTACCGTGGTGCAGGGCGTGGGCGAGTTCCTTGATCCGCACCACCTGTCGGTCAAGGGCGACGACGGCAAGACCCAGACGCTGAAGTTCGCCCATGCCATCATCGCCGCCGGCAGCCAGCCGGTGAAGCTGCCGTTCCTGCCCGAGGACGCACGCATCGTCGATTCCACCGGCGCGCTCCAGCTGCCCTTCATTCCCAAGAAGATGCTGATCATCGGCGGCGGCATCATCGGCCTGGAGATGGGCACGGTGTATTCCACGCTGGGCGCGCGCCTGGACGTGGTCGAAATGCTGCCCGGCCTCATGCAGGGCGCCGACCGCGACCTGGTCAAGGTCTGGCAGAAGATGAACGCGCCGCGCTTTGACAACATCATGGTCAACACCAAGACCGTGGGCGCCGAAGCCAGGAAGGACGGCATCTACGTCAGCTTCGAGGGCGAAGGCGCGCCCAAGGAGCCGCAGCGCTACGACCTGGTGCTGCAGGCGGTGGGCCGCTCGCCCAACGGCAAGAAGATCGGCGCCGACAAGGCGGGCGTGGCCGTGACCGAGCGCGGCTTCATCGAGGTCGACAAGCAGATGCGCACCAACGTGCCGCACATCTACGCCATCGGCGACATCGTGGGCCAGCCCATGCTGGCCCACAAGGCCGTGCACGAGGGCCATGTGGCGGCCGAAGCCATCGCCGGCGAAAAGGCCTACTTCGATGCGCGCGTCATTCCTTCGGTGGCCTACACCGATCCGGAAGTCGCCTGGGTCGGCCTGACCGAGGACGAAGCGAAGAAGCAGGGCGTGAAGGTCGAGAAGGGCGTGTTTCCCTGGCAGGCCTCGGGCCGGGCGATCGCCAATGGCCGCGACGAAGGTTTCACCAAGCTGCTGTTCGACGCCCAGACCCATCGCGTGGTGGGTGGCGGCATCGTCGGCACGCACGCCGGGGACCTCATCAGCGAAGTGGCCCTGGCCATCGAGATGGGCGCGGACAAGGTGGACATCGCCAAGACCATCCATCCGCACCCGACCCTGGGCGAATCGGTGGGCATGGCCGCGGAAGTGGCCGAAGGCACCTGCACCGACCTGCCGCCGGCCAGGAAGAAATAGCGCCGGCACTGGCCGGCTGCGCGCCGGCCTGCTTAGCCTCGAAAAGGCCGGCATGGGGGTGGGCCGGCTTCGGTGCGGGCAGGAACGGCATGTTGCCATCGGGGCAGCATGCGTCCCGCACCCATATCGAAAGCTCCGCAGGCATCAATGGCGCAAGACACGGGACCCGTATGCTGCGTCAGGGATCGGTGCCGTCATGGGGCTAGGCGTGCGCTGGTTTTGTCACGGCCCCAGCAAGGGCTCAGTCTCTCTCGATCTTTTCCATCGCCTGATCCGGCGTCAGGATTTCGACCCCTTCCCTGAGCCGCGTACGCGGTCATGGCAACGGTTCCCACGGATTAACGATGATCACACCTGTCGGCTCGAAATCAGCCACGTTGCGCGTTACTACCGCCATGCCGTGCACCAGTGCCGTCGCCGCGACGAGCGCGTCGCGCTCGCCGCGCCTGTCGGGTACATGAAGACGAGCGCAACGTTGCGCCACAGCAGTATCGATAGGCAATGTGCGTCCGGAGAATTCGGGTAATACGTGCTGCTCAAGCCACGAGCGCAGCATGGCCCCCTGGGTAGCGTCCTTGCGCTCGATCGCCAGGACGCCAAGCTCCAGTTCCATGATGGTGATGGCCGATACAAAGAGGTCGGCGGCATCAACGCTTTCCGTCCATGCCGTGACATTCGCATCGGCCTTGGTAAGCCGTACCTTGCGCAACTCCGACAGCACGTTGGTATCGAGAACGTACATCATGAGAGATCCGCCGGCCGCGCTCCAATGGTCACGCGCGGCGGCTCGAACTCGATGTCCGCAATGCCCGGCATAGCGAGTGCATCGGCGATGTTGCGCCGCTGTCTTGTCAGCCGCTGATAGTCCTCGAAGCTCAACAGCACGTGCGCCGGCTTACCGCGATCCGTGATGAACACCGGGCCACTTTTGGTGGCTTTCTTTGCCCGCGTCACATCCTGGTTCAGTTCCCGGCTGGATAGGGTCGTGATGGTCATGGGGCGCCTCTTGCACCAACTTAATGTAGGAACGTTACTACAATGGTAATTGAAAGGCAAGTAACGCCGCCCGAAACGCACCGCCGGCACGACGGGACACACCTTCGGTACGCTGGGATAAAAAGTGCCGCAGCAGCGTGGAGGCGCCACGCTGGTCGAAGAACGGCCAACCGTGATCTGGCCGAACTGGTGCTTCAGCGGGTGCGTTTACCGCTAAGAAGTCAGCTGTCCATGCTGAAAGACCTCGTCCAATGTCCGGGCGTCCAGTACATTCAAGGCCCAGGCTTCCAATTCGTCGGTGCTGGCCTGGGCCAGGCGCTGGTCGATCTGCTCGGGCAGTGCGCCAAAACGCCGGACGAGCAGTTGCCGCAGCATCAGGGATTCGCCTTCCTTCCGGCCTTCCTGAAGGCCTTTTTCCAGGCCCTGCTGCTTCCAGCGCAAACTCCAGTCGATCCTGTCTTGGACGATCATGGCTTCAAGCTCTTGCAAGGTGGTGACGGTTGGAATGCTAACGTCAGGGGCACGCTCGGGCAGCAAAACATCCCTTAGCCAAGCCACGAAGGCGCGCTGCAAATCCTCCAGCGCCGGCTCGTGTAGACGGCCGATCAGCCGCTGCAGGGCTTCGCGCAGCTCATCCTCGCTACGCGCATGTTCCAGCCGGAACAACAGCGTGGCCAGGTTGTCGGGCGGCAATCCTCCTTCGGCCAGGAACTGGCCCTGGTCGATCAGCAGATAGCGCAGCGAGGGTGTGTAACCTTGCAGTCCCTGCACGGGCTCGACCAGATCGGCCACCTGGCGTGCCGCCCGCCAGCGTGGCACGCCGTTGTAAAGGACGATGGGCAGCGCCGCCGGCAGACGGCCGCGGGGCAGCAGCTTGCCCTGGCGCTTGATGTCCTCGTAGAGCAGGGCCAAGTAAGTCAATACCCGCAGGGCCATGTGCGTATCGCTGCGCGATTGGAACTCCAGCAGCAGATAGGCGTAGCCGTGTTTATCGCATTCCTTCACGCGCCACACCATGTCGCTGGAGCGGCGCTGGTGCAGGCCGGCGACGTGTTCGCCGTTGACCCGTTCCAAGGTGGATAGATCGAGCTGGGCGATCCAGTCCTGCCGGATGACGCCGCGCAGCAGATCGGCCACCATCGAAGGGTGGCCGAACAGGTTGCGATAGGCGTGGTCGTGGCGAGGCATGCCGGAGATTCCATCGAGGCGGGACGAAGCCCGGACTCTATAGGGATCGGTGCCGTCATGGGGCTAGGCGTGCGCTGTTTTGTCACGGCCCCCAGCAAGGGCTCAGTCTCTCTCGATCTTTTCCATCGCCTGACCCGGCGTCAGGATTTCGACCCCTTCGATGCTTCCCAAGACAAGCAGGTCCTGATCGCCTGTGACGAGCCAGGCCGCTTGTCCTGCCAAGGCCAGGTGGATGAACTTGTCGTCGTCCGGGTCGCGACTGAATGCGCGCATCGGGGAGGGTGCCGGCGTCATCCAAAGTGCCGCGGCACCCATGTCATGCAAGAGGGACTGTCGCTGTTCGAGACTGAGGTAGCGGTCGAATTTCGGTCGCCACAGGCGCGTTTGCAACTCGTCAAAGGTGGCGGGCGAAAACAGCAGGACGGTGTTTTCCAACGCCCACTGCACGAGTTGCGCCGGGGCGGATGTGGAAAGCAAGGCTGCGCTGATGAGGACGTTTGTGTCAATGACGATGCGATCAGCTTTCATCAGCCAGCAGGCGCTCCAGCTCCTGTTCTGTCAGTCCAGCCTGGGCTGCGGACTTTGCCGTGCTGGCCAAGGTGTCTCGCAGCCGGTTGGCGTAAAAGCGGCGCATCGCTTCGTAGTCTTGGGGCGACACCATGATGCCTACTACCCGGTTGTGGCGGGTGACTTGTACGGGTTCCCGCTGAACGCGATCCAGCATTTCGCCAAAGCGTGTCTTGGCGTCGTTGGCGGTAAAGGTCAGCATAACTGCCTCGCAGAAGGGAGCGATTTGATCTGATTCTAGTCGAATCGTTCGATTCGGTCAATTCGTCTGGCGTTCAGCAAAGCGCCTCAGACCGCCGCGCCGGCTTGCCCCGCAGTCTCCATGCCTATCTGCCATGCCTGCGCATCCTCGAACAGCCCGTAGTGCTCGATCATGTTCCGGATGCACCGGTCGTTGTTGCCCAGCACCAGGTTCTTGTGCCAGAGGCTGTCGAGCTGCGTGCCGGGCCAGTGGCGCAGGGTCAGCGGCTGGCCGGTGGCCTTGAAGCGTCCGCCATTGCGCCGGCACATCCAATACAGCCAGACGTCGTCGGCGCCAGGGCAAAGCGCCTCGAACCGCTGGCGGTCGGCCACGTCGGGATGGAAGATGCCGGGCGGATACAGGACGCCGCCCACGCCGGTCGGAAAGACCAGCGAGGACGGCCGGTCGATTTCCCAGCAATTCCACTGCCACTTGCGGTAGGGCAGGGGGCGCCGGCTGGCGGGATCGAGCACGATGCGATGCGCGCGCCAAGCCACCGCCGTGGCGGGGCGCGCCTCGGATGGCCCGGCCTGCTCGTTCCGCCAGGCCCGGACCAGGCCCGCCAGCCAGTGCGCGGGGTAACGCACGTCGTCGTCGGCAGTGGCGATGAAGGCCGCAGGGAAGGCCTGCAATGTAGGTATGATTTTTTTGTACGACTTAATATCTTGGCAGTAGCGGATTCGCAGGCCATGCGATTGAAGCTCGAGAACCGCTTCAGGTACGTACTGGCGGTCCTCGTGCGAGATCCACAGGATGGTGTAATCTGGTTGTAGCGATTGGTTCAGCAGGCAGCGCAGGGTCAGGTCGAGCGTGCCGAACCGCTTTCTGTATGAGGTCAGGCTGACCACGAGGCTCGCGGGTAAAACGGAAGGAGCGTCAGATTGATGCTGCATGGATTCCACCAATCCTCGTGGAGCGGCAGGTGAGCGCCGCAGGAAGGAGCCCGTATCCCATTGTGTCGGCTTTCATGCTAGCTTGGCCTCCTTGCCGACAGCAAGATGCCGGGCAGGCAGTCCAAGGCTGGCATCGGAGCACGCGAGCTTGCGCTGACTAAAAGCGGATGGTCATAGCCGTGGTCACGCAGGTCTGCATCAGAATACGATCCGCCACCCGCTGCGTGGGAAAGGTGCTCGGCTCTCCCGTGGATCAAGCCAGCCACTGCGATAGCCAGTACGCGGCGTGCTTTTGATCCAGCATCCAGTTCTGTAGCACCGCTTGGCGTAGTGCATCGCCGGCCTTGGCTGTTGCATCGAGATCATGGGTATGCATTCGAATCGCTTCCACCCAATCCTTGAAGCGCGGCTTGACACGCGTCACCGGCAGCGGTCCTCGATAAGGCATGATATCGCTGCAAACGACAGGAAAACCGCAGGCTCCATATTCCAGCAGGCGCAAGTTGCTCTTGCACCGGTTGAACAAATTATCTTCCAAGGGGGCCAGCGCCAGATCCAGGTTCAGGCCGGCCAATTTTGCCGGATACTCCTCGATGGGCACACCCGGATGAAACTCGTGAATGTATGGGCGGATGCTGTCCGGACACATACCAAAGAACACCCATTCGACCTCGTCAGACAGCGCCTTCACCACTTCGGCGATCAGTTCCAGATCACCACGATGGCTGCTTCCTCCAGCCCAGCCCACGCGTGGCCGCAGACCTTGGCGGCGCTGGCCTTGTACATTCGACCACCAATGCAGCGGCAGATGGTTTTCGACGACCCGTGTATCCGGATGCAGGCCATCCAGCGCTTCGGCCAACGCTGGTGTCGAGACGATGAACCGGTCCACCAGTTTCAAAGCTTCCCGCATCGTCTTGAGGATGTCCTTGGGCAATTGCCCTTGATGTGCGCTCTTGAGCGGCAAGTTGGGCAAGTAATCGTCCAGCTCGGCGACCTTGAAACACCGGTTAAAGCGTGCCAGCCGCTTTTGCAACTCGATCTGCTCCTTGACCAACTGACGCTGCAATACCAGAGTATCGGGAGCTAGGCGCTCCATTTCCACCGGAGAGTAATACCGATCGCTGGTCCTGGAGTCAGCCAGTCCGAAATCGTTTATCGTCCGGGACGGCTGCATTATCCTGTAATGCCCGCAACCCTGACGGTCGGCCGGCTGCGCCAAAATGACAGGAAGGGGGCGCCAGCGCAATGGGCGCCAATTGTTCTCATTATGTATGTCGACCTGAAATCCAGCACCTTCAAGCGTAAGGTTCTGGTTATAGGCGGGGTCTCGCGCAATAACCGGGAGCCATTTTTCATAAAGCGCATCCTGTTCTGCCTGGAACCGCTTCATCTTGGCCTGTCCGTCAGTAGTGTCCACCTTGGCTTGGCTGACACTGCCGACATGCATCACTACGGCATGTGGCGTCCATACCACCAGGTAACCGGCTTGACGCGCTTTCAGGCACAGGTCAACGTCGTTATAGGAAACCTTGAAGGCATCTTCGTCCAGCCCGCCAATCTCAGCATAGACCGACGCGCGGATCATCAGGCAGGCGGCCGTGACGGCACTGTAGTTTTGGTCGACTTGCAAGCGGTACATATAGCCGGGGGCATCCGCGCTCTCGCCGATGAAAGGATGGTCTGCCGGGCCGCGCAAGCCCAGCACCACACCGGCATGCTGGACGCGGCCGTCGGGATATAGCAGCTTCGCCCCCACGATGCCCACTTCCGGACGTTGCGCATGGTTTAGCATGGCATCCAACCAGTCTTCTCGCAGCATTGCCGTATCGTTGTTGAGCAGCACGAGATATTCGCCACGCGCGTGGCGTGCGGCCAGGTTGTTCATCGCCGAGTAGTTGAACGGTTGGGGATAGCGCAACACGCGCAACTGCGGGCTGTTCATCGACTCGATACCATCTAGCCAGGCGCAAGCATCGGCATCGGTGCTCCCGTTGTCCACGATCAGCACTTCATAGTTCTTGTAGGCAGTCTTTTCCAGCAAGGTTTCCACGCACCGCAGCAGCAGTTGGAACTGGTTGCGGGTAGGAATAATGATGGACACGGCCGGTGTCGCCGGGTGTCCGTAATTGATGCGATAGCAGCCTGGCAGGTGCGCGGCGACTTTGGCCTGTTCGTAGCCGCGATTGCGCAGATGGCGCAATAGCGCGATCTGTTCAGCCTGGGTGGTGGTGATTGTCGGGGTATCTATGATCAACAGCGGTTCGTCGACGTGACCGAGGCCGGCGACGCCACCGGCATCGATCAGGCGCAGCAACAGGTCGAATTCGGGCGCATCGGCGAAAGCCGGGTCAAAGCCGCCCGCTTCGATGAATACATCACGCCGGAACAGCCAGCGCCGAGCCATGCCGGCGGGCATGGACAGCAGTAGGTCCAGGTTGAAATCCGGGCGCAGCAGCGCTGACAGATCGCCGGATGGCAGGCGCATCATTTCATCGGCATACGCCGCGCGTATCCCGTCAGCATTCGCCAGTTCCTGAGCCAGAGCAACCAAGCCAAACGGGGTGAACTCATCGCCGGCATCGATGGACAAGATCCAGTCGCTGTTCGATTGGGCGGCAATCCGGTTGATGGTGCCGGCTATTGCGTCCGGCGTAGCGGAATGCCAGCAAGTTTTGGCCGGACTAATGCTCAGCATGCTTGGATTGCTGGGCATTTGACTTACCACGTGCGGCTGGACGTTGCTGTAACCGCAATTGACCGGAAGTAGGCTTTTCAGGGTTTTCTCTACCGCTTCCGGCCGGTTGCGCCGGTCGACGACGATGACGCTTATCAGTGGGCTACCGTTTTTTGTGCCCAGGGTTTCCTGGATCAGGCGATTCTGTCGGGAGGTCGGTTTTCGTGCATGGAGCCAATCAGAAATCGGGCTCTTGTCTGATCGGGTTGCCGTCGATTGCAGCCGCTTGGCTTGCTTGAGCTTGCCTATCGCCGACGTGGAGAGCTTCGGGGTGGCTTCTACTTTCTGGAGAATGGCACTGACCCACGCAGGAAGGAAAAAATCCTTTCGGATCCGCAAGGCGAGCTCAGGAACCTGGTGGCGCGCCAGATCATAATTAGCTAGAAGCTCGGAGGCAATTTCGGAGGCGCTCGCTTTGCGGTTGCAGCAGCGCCCCGAAAAATTGAAATAGGCGGCCTGGTCGAAATTTTCCAGGGTTATGTATCCTGGTCCGCCGAAACGGTCATAGCAATAAACGGGGACGGAAATCGATAGCGCCATCTGCACCGTCCTGCCGATGGTAATGACGACATCGTTTTGAGCCAGAAGGGCTGGCGTCACCTTCTGGTGCGCATGGGAAATCCCATAGATATTCACCTGAATGCCGCGACGCGCCAGCGCAGCGGCAAGAGTCGAGATTTCCGCTGGTATATGGTTCGATACTATGGCAACGGATTTTATTTGTTCCCTTACTTTGGCGGGTGGGTGGTCGGCCCATTCACTGGTAACGCAATTGGGCATTACCACGATGGAATCCGAGGAAATGTCGTATTCTTTTAGCTTATCCCTGGTTTCGTATGAGTTGGCTAAATGCAAAGAAAAACGGCCTGTGTACAGTGGCGGGCACTCTAGCGGCTCGTAGGGAGACAGGGACGAATAAATGATTCGTGAAGCGTTGATGCCTTTGTTAAGCAAGAGGGCGTCGAAGCAGGACCAATGGTGTCCCCATAGCAGGTCGAAATCGGGGTGCTTTCGCACTGAATTGTCCGAAAGGTCCAGCCACCTGACCCCCGCAGCCTCGAATGCTTCCGTCAGCCTCCCTTGATATGCGAAGGAGGCAACCGTAACGTCATGGTTCTGAGTTCTTAGATGCTGTGCAAGTTCCAGTGTCAACAGTTCTGATCCGGCGAAATTGAGGAGTGTATTGTTGCAGAGCAGAATGGTCGACACGTCGGTTCCTGTGCGTGGGTATTGGTTATGGCAGGCTTGCGATACGGCCCCGGATGGGCTTCTAGGCGGGCTTGGAATTGGAGATTTTAATCATCGGGTTGCGCCGATTTGTTGCTCCTGGGCACAGCAAAAAAAACGCCCCAGTGGCGATATGGCCATAGGGGCTGTGCGGTCAAGCCAGTGGCGAAGTCATGGACTTCACATAGAAGTTTGCCGCTCCAGTCGCTGCGGCTAGCAGCTTGTTTTTTAAAAGGCCTGGAGCAGCACCACCGTTTGGCGGATTAACGCAGCAGCGACAGCACGGTCTGCGGAACCTGGTTGGCTTGCGCCAACACCGAGGTGCCGGCCTGCTGCAGGATCTGCGCGCGGGTCATGTTGGACACTTCGGTGGCGTAATCCGCATCTTCGATGCGCGAACGGGCCGCGGACAGGTTGTTGACCGTGTTGTTCAGGTTGGTGATGGTCGACTGGAAGCGGTTCTGGATGGCACCCAGGTCGCTGCGCTGCGTGTCGACAGCCTTCAGGGCGGCATCGACGTCAGCCAGCACGTCGGTCGCCAGGACGTCGATGCCATGGGTGTTGACAGTGCGGGCCTCCGTCAGGTCACCGGCGATGCCAGAGACGCCGCCGCTGGTGTACACGTTCCAGCCAGTGTTGCCGGCGATGTTGATGTCGATCTTTTCGCCATCCTTGGCGCCGACCTGGATGGAAATGGTGGTGCTGCCGCTGGAGGCCAGGATGTTGATGCCGTTGAATTGGGTCTGCTCGGCAACGCGGTTGATTTCTTCCAGGCGCTGGTTGACTTCCGACTGGATGGAGTCGATGTCGGACGCCGAGTTCGTGCCGTTCTGGGCTTGCACCGCCAGTTCGCGGATGCGCTGCAGGTTGTTGTTGATCTCGTTCAGGGCGCCTTCCGCCGTTTGGGCGATCGAGATGCCGTCGTTGGCGTTGCGGGCGGCTTGCGTCAGGCCCTTGATGTTGGCGGTGAAGCGGTTGGCGATGGCCTGGCCGGCGGCATCATCCTTGGCGCTGTTGATGCGCAGGCCCGAGGACAGGCGCTCGATGGCCGTACCCAGGGAGTTTTGGGACTTGCTCAGGTTGGTTTGCGAAACCAGAGCCAGGTAGTTGGTATTGATGACGGACATGAAAGACTCCTGTAGGGGAAAAGGCAGCAGCGCTGCTGCCGCTTGGCCAGGAAAACCCCTTGCGGGGTGGAACCCTGGCCTGCACCTTGCGGTGCCGGGCAGGCCCGTGTTTCCTGTACTTCCGGGTTTACGGTTGGTGTCATGCAGCCTTTAGGCCGTCTTGCCAATTTTTTGCCAAGAGGCTTGCCGGCCGGAGCAGGGCTGGGCTTCGGTCCGCTACGCAGGGAAGGCTAGGCGCGACGGACCGATGCATCGGCTGATGGCTAAATCAACTGCGCCCCCGCCAAGTCCTGCGGCAGCTCATGCCAGGCTTCTTCTTTGAGCCGCGCGCGGATGCGGGCGGTGGCCTGGGTGCGCAGCTGGCACACGCGGCCCTCGGTCACGCCCAGCACCGCGCCGATTTCCTTCAGGTTCAGGCCCTGTTCGTAATAGAGCGAGAGCAGCAGCTTCTCGCGTTCGGGCAGCGCCTCGATGGCGCTGACCAGCACCGCGCGCAGGTCGCTGGCCAGCAGCCTGGACAGCGGGTCGCTGCCCGGCTCGGCCGGGGCGGCGCGTTCGTGCCAGTCGGCCTGGGCCTCGTCGTCGCGGCCGAAATCCTCGTAGTGCACGATCTGCACCCCTTGCGCATCGTTGAGCAGCTCGTGGTATTGGGGCAGGGGCAGGTTCAGGTCCTGCGCGATCTCGGCCTCCTGGGGCGGGCGCCCCAGTTCCTGCTCCAGCTTCTGTATGGTCTGCTCGATTCTCCTGGCCTTGCTGCGCACGCTGCGCGGCAGCCAGTCCTGGGCGCGCAGCTCGTCCAGCATGGCGCCGCGAATGCGGGCGGTGGCGTAGGTCTCGAACTGCGCCTGCGGCAGCAAACGGTAGCGTCGCGCGGCGTCGAGCAGGCCGATCATGCCGGCCTGCACCAGATCGTCCAGCTCGACGCTGGCCGGCAGGCGCGCCAGCAGCTGCAGGGCCAGGCGGCGCACCAGCGGGGTGTGCTGGACTACGAGGCTGTCTTGCGCAGGAAGCATGCTGGCGGCAGGGGTTGGGATCGGCTGGATTGTGTGACAGCCGTGTCCGCCGCCATGCGCCAAGCATGTGCATTTTTGCGGCCTTATTCGGTGGATTGCGAGGGGCCGTCCGGCGGCATCGTTGCGGTGGCGGGCCGCTGCCCTGCCGGCGGTGTGGTTTTTAGGTGTCAAGAATTAACGATAAATTGTGAATTGTCGTGTTCCGCACATGTTTTGTCATATTTAGGCGCAAAAATGCAACCTTATGTGGTACATTGCATCAAACATGCGACGAATTGACACAATTGTGTACAAATGTTCGCGATGTGCCGCATCTGGGCTCCGGGGGAGTCGGCGCTTGACCATTACATAAGAGACAGCTCTCCACAACCGCGTTGAGAATCGAAATGGCCGAAAATGCATTGCTGAGCGACATCCGCGAAGTAAATCTTTCCTACCTCTTGCTGGCGCAGCGCATGCTGCGCGACGATTACTCGGCAGGGGTGTTCCGCCTGGGGTTCAGCAACGAGGTCGCAGATATCATCATGCGGCTCTCTCCTGCGCAGCTGGTCAAGCTGGCCAGCTCCAGTTCCTTGCTGTGCCGGTTCCGCTTCGACGACTACGGCCTGCTGTCGGCCCTGACGCACGACGTGCTGGGCGGGGCCTTGCAGCAGGCGCATGCCACCATCCTGCTGGCCAAGCAGCCGGTCGAGACGCTCGGCTGACGCGCACGCCGAGCAGATCGCCATGGCCACCAAAAGCGTTTCCAAGGAAGCTGCCGAGATCCAGCTCGCCAGCGCAATGATCGAACTGGGCGCGCGGCTGCAGGTGCTGGAGGCGGAAACCAGCCTCAGCCACGACCGGCTGGCGCGCCTGTACCGCGAGATCCGGGGCTGCTCGCCGCCCAAGGGCATGCTGCCCTTTTCGGTCGACTGGTTCATGACCTGGCTGCCGAACATCCATTCTTCGCTGTTCTTTAATGTCTACCGCTTCATGGTGACGCATACCCCCAGCAAGGGGATACGCGCCATCATCGACGCCTACCGGCTCTATCTCGAGCATGCTTCGGTCGAGCGCAAGGAAGAGCCCGTGCTGAGCTTTACGCGAGCCTGGATGCTGGTGCGGTTCTACGACGGCGGGATGCTGCAGCTGTCGTCCTGCCGGCAGTGCGGGGGCGATTTCGTGGCGCACGCGCACGATCCGCAAGGCGATTTTGTCTGCGCCATCTGCCGGCCGCCGCCGCGCGCCGGCAAGACCCGCGCGGCGGCTTCGCAGGCCGCCGCCGCGGTATCGCGGGCCTGATCCGCGCCGCCGCCCGCGCCGGTCCTGGCCGGCCCAGGCGGTTCCATCCCCGCGCGCCGCGGCCGCCGGCTCGGCGCGATAAGCCAAAAAGCCATGAAAAAGCCCCCCTAAACCCGGCTTTCCGGACGGGCTTTAGGGGGGATGATTCTGTGCGTTTGCGTCCGTCCCTACCTGGCAGAGGAATCGAGTGTTAATCGTCATCGGCTATGTGATCGTGCTGCTTGCCGTGTTTGGCAGCTATGTCGGCCTGGGGGGGCACCTGGGCGCCCTGTACCAACCGCTGGAATTGACCTTGATCGCGGGCGGCGCCTTCGGCGCGTTCCTGGCGGCCAACAGCCGCAAGTCGCTGTCGCTGGTGGGCAAGGCCCTGCCCCAGAGCTTCAAGGGCGCGCCCTACAGCAAGGCCGTCTACATGGAACTCATGGGCCTGATGTACGTGCTGCTGAACAAGGCCCGGCGCGAAGGCCTGATGGCCATCGAATCGCATATCGAGGATCCTGGTTCCAGCCCGATCTTCTCGGATTACCCGCGCATCCTGAAGGACGCCAAGCTCATGGAGTTCATCACGGACTACATGCGCATCATGATCAGCGGCAACATGAGCCCGTTCGAGATCGAGACGCTCATGGACGAAGACATCGAAACCTTCCGCCACGAGCTTGACGTGCCCACGCAGGCCCTGCGGGCGGTGGCCGACGGGCTGCCGGCCTTCGGCATCGTGGCGGCCGTGCTGGGCGTCATCAAGGCGCTGGGGGCGGTGGACCAGCCGCCGGCGATCCTGGGCGACCTGATCTCCAAGGCCATGGTGGGCACCTTCCTGGGCATCCTGCTGGCCTACGGCTTTGTCGCGCCGCTGGCCTCCAGGGTCGAGCGCCGCAATGACGAGACCCTGAAGATCCTGAACTGCGTCAAGACCACGCTGCTGGCCAGCATGAACGGCTATCCGCCCCAGCTGGCCGTGGAATTCGGCCGCAAGGTGCTGTTCACGTCCTTGCGGCCCAGCTTCGCCGAGCTCGAAGAGCACGTCAAGCAAGCCAAGAGCGCGGCCGCCAAGGGCTGACAGGTCCGCGCATGAACAACCCGAACGCCAGCAACCGCGTCGTCATCCGCCGCAAGAAGGTCAATGGGCATGGGCATGCCCACCACGGCGGCAGCTGGAAGATCGCCTACGCCGATTTCATCACGGCGATGATGGCGTTCTTCCTGGTGCTGTGGCTGATCAGCATCATCCCGCGCGAAGACTTGCGCGGCATCGCCGATTATTTCCGCATGCCGCTGAAGGTGGCGATCACGGGCGGGCCCGACTCCAGTGTCAACAGCCATGTCCTGCCCGGCGGCGGGGCCGATCCGCTGCGCGACCTGGGCCAGGTGCGCCGTGCCGACGGCACCCGGCTCGAGGCGCAAAGCCAGGGCGAGCGGCGCGACCGCCAGCGGCTCGAGGGGCTGCAGCGCAAGCTGGAGCAAATGATCGAGACCAATCCGGTGCTCAAGAATTTCCGGCCGCAGCTGCTCATCGACATGACCACCGAAGGCTTGCGCATACAGATCGTGGACAACCAGAACCGGCCCATGTTCGCCACCGGCAGCGCCATCGTGCAGCCTTATATGCGCGACATCCTGCGCGAGCTGGGGCCGGTGCTCAACGAACTGCCCAACCGGGTCAGCATCTCGGGCCATACCGATGCGGTGCAGTACGCGCGCGGCGAGCGCGCCTACAGCAATTGGGAGCTTTCTGCCGACCGGGCCAATGCCTCGCGTCAGGAGCTGGTGGCCGGCGGCATGAACGAGACCAAGGTGATGCGGGTGATGGGGCTGTCCTCCAGCATGAGCCTGATTAAAGATGATCCCTATGCTGCCGTTAACCGTCGAATCAGCCTGGTTGTCCTGAACCAGCGGACTCAGCAGCAGATAGAGCACGAGAACGCCGCCGCCGCCGACGTCACCGCGCAGGGCGCCAGCGAAACCGTGGATGCCATCAAGCGCCTGCATGACGAAGAGCGCCAGGCGCAGGGCGCCTACGCCGGACAAGGCGCCGAGTCCGGACAGGAGGCGGCATCCGGGCAAGACCCGGTGTCCGGGCAAGGCGCCGTACCCGGCGAGGGCGCCGTATCCGGGGAGCAGGCCGGCACCGGGACGGTTCCCGCCGGGCCGGGCGCCGGTGCGCAGGGCGCGTCGTCCGGCGGCCCGGCGGGCGGGGTTGTCCTCGTGATAGAGGGCGGCGAGACGTAAAGGGACTCGATGGGCGCAACGATACTGGTGGCCGACGATTCGGCGACCATGCGGTTGATAGTGGAAAGCACGCTGCGTGCGGCGGGCTGGCAGGTAGTGACCGCGTCCGATGGCGGCGAGGCGCTGGACGTGCTGGGCAGCTGCCCGGTCGACCTGGTCGTGACGGATTGGCACATGTCGCCGCTTTCGGGCCAGGACCTGGCCTGGGCGCTGCGTGCGCGCCCGGCGACGGCCTTGCTGCCCATCGTGGTGCTGAGCACCGAGTCGCCGTCGGTGTGGGCAGAGCTGGCGCAGGAGCTGTCCTTGTCATATTGGCTGCGCAAGCCGCTCGATCCCGAACTCCTGGTGCAGACGGTGCGCACGGCGCTGCATTCTTCCAACCCTCCTGAAGACGAGGCAACCCGGCCATGAGTACCGGAGTCGATCTCAGCCAGTTCTACGAAACCTTCTTCGACGAGGCCGACGAGCTGTTGGCCGAGATGGAGCAGCTGCTATTGATGCTCGATGCCGATACGCCGGACATCGAGCAGCTCAACGCCATCTTTCGCGCCGCCCATTCCATCAAGGGCGGCGCGGCCACCTTCGGCTGCTTCGCGCAGCTGGCGGACACCACGCATTTGCTCGAGAACCTGCTGGACGCGATCCGGCGCGACGAAATGGCATTGCGCACCGACATGATCGATACCTTCCTGGAAACCAAGGACGTCCTGAAAGACCAGCTCGATGCCTACCGCGCGGGCGAGACGCCCGATATGGCGGCCTACGAACGCATCTGCGCGGTATTGCGCCAGCTGGCCCTGGAGCAGCATGGCCCGGCCGGCACGGCCGCGGCGCCTGCCGAGCCGGCCCAGGCCCCGGCCGCCGAGCCGCCGCAGCCGGCTGCGGCGGTCCCGTCCGCGGCTGCGGCGCCCGCCGCGCAGGCGCCTGCCGCGCAGGCCGCCGGCAGCCAGGCCACGCCGTGCCTGCGGGTGCGCATCAGCCGCGCCTCCGAGAAGGACGCGCTGGCCTTGCTGGAAGAAATCGGCAACCTGGGCCGCGTCCTGCACAGCACGAACGAACCCGGGCTGCTGACGGTGTGGGTGGAGACCACCTGCTCGGTGGACGATATCGAGGCGGTGTGCTGCTTCATCATCGACGCCGACCAGATCGAGGTTGCCCCCGAGGCGCCGCCGGCCGCGGCAGCCGCGGCCCTGGACGATTTCGCGCAGGCCGCGCAGCAGTTCGCCCGTCAGGCCCAGGCCCCGCAGCCGGCCAGCGCGCCGCAGCCGCCCGCCGCCGCCGCGCCAGCGCCCGCGGCGGCCCCTGCGGCCGTCCCTTCGACGGCTCCCCCAGCGGCTCCCCCCGCGGGTTCGGCCCCGGCCGCTGCGGCCAAGCCTGCCGCCGCCGCGCGCGCCGCCGCCGCGGCAGCCGACAAGGAATCCACTTCCATCCGCGTCGGGGTCGAGAAGGTCGACCAGATCATCAACCTGGTCGGCGAGCTGGTCATTACGCAGGCCATGCTGGCGCAGACCGCCTCGCACCTGGATCCCGTGGTGCACGACCGCCTGCTCAACGGCATGGAGCAGCTCGAGCGCAACGCGCGCGACCTGCAGGAGGCCGTGATGTCCATCCGCATGATGCCGATGGACTACGTGTTCAGCCGCTTTCCGCGCGTGGTGCGCGACATCGCCGCCAAGACCGGCAAGCAGATCGAGCTGCAGACCCTGGGCCGGGCCACCGAACTGGACAAGAGCCTGATCGAGCGCATCATCGATCCGCTCACGCACCTGGTGCGCAACAGCCTGGACCACGGCATCGAGACGCCCGAGGTGCGCCGCGCCGCCGGCAAGTCGCCCACCGGCAAGCTGGTGTTGTCGGCCCAGCACAACGGCGGCAACATCGTGATCGAGGTGCGCGACGACGGCGCGGGCCTGAACCGCGAGCGCATCCTGCGCAAGGCGCAGCAACAGGGCATCCCGGTCAGCGAGAACGCCACCGACGACGAAGTGTGGCAGCTGATCTTCGCCCCCGGGTTCTCCACGGCCGAGCAGATCACCGACATTTCCGGCCGCGGGGTCGGCATGGACGTGGTGCGGCGCAACATCCAGGCCATGGGCGGTCATGTGCAGCTCAGTTCGCGGGCGGGGCAGGGCACCACCACGCGCATCGTGCTGCCGCTGACCCTGGCCATCCTGGACGGCATGTCCGTGCGCGTGGGCGAGGAAACGTTCATCCTGCCGCTAAGCCACGTGACCGAGTCGCTGCAGCCGGCGGCCGACCAGATCCATTCGGTGGCGGGCAACGAGCGCGTCATCCACGTGCGCGGGGAATACCTTTCGCTGGTCGAGCTGCACCGGGTGTTTTCTGTCGAGGGCGCGCAGACCGATCCGACCCAGGCCATCGCCGTCATCATGCAGGCCGAGGACCGCCGTTTCGCCCTGCTGGTCGATCATCTCGTGGGCCAGCACCAGGTGGTGGTCAAGAACCTGGAATCGAACTACCGCAAGGTACCCGGCATATCGGCGGCCACCATCCTGGGCGACGGCAGCGTCGCGCTGATCGTGGACGTGTTTTCCCTGGCGCGCGCCAACCGTGAAAAATGGGCCCAACCGGAAGCCCTGTTGAATTGACGGAGATCACCATGAACAACCCCCTTGCGTCTGCGACCGACCGCAGCGAGGACATAGGCAGCGAATTCCTCGTCTTTACGCTGGGCGACGAGGAGTACGGCATCGACATCCTGAAGGTGCAGGAGATCCGCGGCTATGACGCCGGCGCGGTCACGCGCATCGCCAATTCGCCGCCCTTCATCAAGGGCGTGACCAACCTGCGCGGCATCATCGTGCCCATCGTCGACCTGCGGATCAAGTTCAACCTCGGCAAGGTCGAGTACAACGAGCAGACCGTGGTCATCATCCTGAACCTGAACCACCGCGTGGTCGGCATCGTGGTGGACGGCGTATCGGACGTGCTGATGCTTTCGTCGGCGCAGATCCGGCCGGCGCCGGAGTTCGGCGCCACGCTGTCCACCGAGTACCTGACCGGCCTGGGAACGGTCGACGAGCGCATGCTGATCCTGGTGGATATCGAGCGGCTGATGACCAGCGACGAGCTGGCCCTGGTCGAGAAGGCGGCCGTCTAGCGGGGCGCCGCAGCTGCACCATGGAAAAAACGGCGCTGATGCCCGGTCCGGCCGCGGACAAGCAGTTCGAGTTCCGCGACGACGACTTCGACCGCGTGCGGCGCCTGATCTATCAGCGCGCCGGCATTTCGCTGGGCGCGCACAAGCGCGAGATGGTCTACAGCCGGCTGGCCCGGCGGCTGCGCAGCCTGGGCCGCAACAGCTTTACCGCCTACCTGGACGGGCTGGAGGCCGATACGGCGTCGGCCGAGTGGGAAGAGTTCGTCAATGCGCTGACCACGAACCTGACGGCGTTCTTTCGCGAGGGGCATCATTTCCCGGTCCTGGCCGAGCTGGTCAGGCACCGCCCGCGGCCGATATCGGTCTGGTGCTGCGCGGCCTCCACGGGCGAGGAGCCGTACTCCATCGCCATGACGCTGTTCGAGGCCCTGGGTCCGCAGGCCCGCGATGCGCGCGTGCTGGCCACCGACATCGATACCCAGGTGCTGGAGAAGGCCCAGCGCGGCATCTATGGCCTGGACCGCGTCGAACGCATGGAGCCCGAGCGGCTGCGCCGTTTTTTCCTGCGCGGCAAGGGCGCCAACGAAGGCATGGTGCGGGTGCGTCCCGAAGTGGCCGAGATCGTGGAGTTCGCTCCCCTGAACCTGCTGTCGCCGCGCTGGGACGTGGCCGGCCCGTTCGATGCGATCTTCTGCCGCAACGTGATGATCTATTTCGACAAATCCACCCAGGCCGGCATCCTCAAGCGCTTCGTGCCCCTGGTCAAGCCCGGGGGACTGCTGTTCGCGGGGCATTCCGAAAACTTTACCTATATCAGCCAGAGCTTCAAGCTGCGGGGACAGACGGTATACGAGCTGTCCCGGCCGGCTTGACGGCTCGGCGCGACTGCAACCTGGGCACCGCGGCAGGCGGGAAGCGATACAGACATGTCCAAGATCAGGGTTCTTTGCGTAGACGATTCGGCGCTGGTGCGCGGCTTGATGAGCGAGATCATCAACAGCCAGCCCGACATGGAAGTGGTGGCCACGGCCCCCGACCCGCTGGTGGCCCGCGAGCTCATCAAGCAGCACAATCCGGACGTGCTGACCCTGGACGTCGAGATGCCGAGGATGGACGGGCTCGATTTCCTGGAGCGGCTGATGCGCCTGCGGCCGATGCCGGTCCTGATGGTGTCCTCGCTGACCGAGCGCGGCTCGGAGATCACCCTGCGCGCGCTGGAGCTGGGCGCTGTCGATTTTGTCACCAAGCCGCGGCTGGGCATACGCGACGGCCTGATGGAGTATTCCGAGCGTATCGCCGAGAAGATCCGCGCCACGGCGCGCGCGCGGGTGCGCGCACGCGTGCCGAGCCCCAACGCGGGCAAGCCGGCGCTGCTTTCGCGCGGGCCGCTGGCCAGCACGGAGAAGATCATTCTCATCGGCTCGTCCACCGGCGGCACCGAGGCCATCAAGGAGGTGCTGCAGCCCCTGCCGGCCGACAGCCCGGCCATCCTCATCACGCAGCACATGCCGGCCGGCTTTACCCGCTCGTTCGCGCAGCGCCTGGATACGCTCAGCGCGATGACGGTCACCGAGGCCAGCGATGGCCAGCGCGTGCTGCCGGGGCACGTCTACCTGGCGCCCGGCGGCGATGCGCACATGAAGCTGGCGCGCAGCGGCGCCAACTACGTGATTGCGCTCGAGCCCGGCGAGCCTGTCAACCGGCACCGGCCCTCGGTGGACGTGCTGTTCCGGTCCGCCGCGCAAAGCGCGGGCAAGAACGCTATCGGCGTGATCCTGACGGGCATGGGCAAGGATGGCGCGGCCGGCCTGCTGGCCCTGAAGCAGGCCGGCGCGCAGACCCTGGCGCAGGACGAGGCCAGCTGCGTGGTCTTCGGCATGCCGCGCGAAGCCATCGCGCTGGGCGCGGCCGACGAGGTGGTGTCCCTTTACGAAATGAGCGAGCGCATCCTGGCCCGCTTGAGCAACCTGGGCGAGCGCGCACACCGGGTCTGAAGACCGCGCGCCGCTTTTCATACCCTATGGCGTCTATGGAGCTGTAATGGCAGACAAGAACATGAAGATACTGGTGGTGGACGATTTCCCCACCATGCGCCGCATCGTGCGCAATTTGCTCAAGGAATTGGGCTTCGAGAACGTGGACGAGGCCGAGGACGGCGCGATGGCGCTGGACAAGCTGCGTACCGGCGGCTTTCAGTTCGTGGTGTCCGACTGGAACATGCCCAACCTGGACGGGCTGGAGATGCTCAAGCAGATCCGCGCCGACCCGGCCCTGGCGTCGCTGCCGGTGCTGATGGTCACGGCCGAGGCCAAGAAGGAGAACATCGTGGCGGCTGCCCAGGCCGGCGCCAGCGGCTACGTGGTCAAGCCGTTTACCGCGGCGACGCTGGAGGAAAAGCTCAACAAGATCTTCGAGAAGCTGGGGATGTGATGAGTGCCGCCAATACGAATGCCGTGCAGCCCGCCGAGGACCTCATCGCCCGGATCGGCGCGCTTACGCGCCTGCTGCGCGACAGCATGCGCGAGCTGGGGCTGGACCAGGCCATCAAGGATGCCGCCCAGGCCATTCCCGATGCGCGGGACCGCCTGGATTACGTTGCCAAGATGACCGAGCAGGCCGCCCATCGTGTCCTGAATGCCTGCGAGAGCGCCCAGCCGCTGCAGGAGGCGATGCAGCGGCGCGCCCAGGCGCTGGACGGCCAATGGCAGGAATGGTTCGATGCGCCCAAGGAGCTGCCCGAGGCGCGCGCGCTGGTCGACGAGACGCGCGGCTTTCTCAAGGAGGTGGGCCAGGGCTCGCAGGCCACCCAGGGCCATCTGATGGAAATCATCATGGCGCAGGATTTCCAGGACCTCACCGGCCAGGTGATCATGCGCATGATGGGCGTGATCGGCACGATCGAGCGCGAACTGCTGCAGGTGCTGATCGACAACGTGCCCATCGAACGGCGCGAGGAGGCCAACTCGCTGCTCAACGGCCCCCAGGTCAATCCCGAAGGCAAGGCGGACGTGGTGACCAGCCAGGCGCAGGTGGACGACCTGCTCGACAGCCTGGGCTTCTGAGCGCCCAGGACCTGCAGGGCAGGCCGCCGGCCGGGCCGGGCGCCTGCCGCCCCGGGCAAGCCGGCCGCGGGCGTGCGCGGTGTGCCGAATAGCGCCCTCTATACCCGGTTTCTTCGCCATTCGCCGGGGCAGGGCGGCTTCTAGAATGCCGGCAGGCCGTCGGCAAGCGCTTGGCTGCGCGTGCGCGGCCCCGGCCGCGCCGCCGCGCGGGCCGCCAGCCACCCCGTGCCGCCCTTGCCTGAATGGCCGAAGACAGCGATCTCGAAAAAACCGAACCCGCCTCGCCCCGGCGCCTGGAAAAGGCGCGCGAGGAGGGACAGGTCGCGCGTTCGCGCGAGCTGGTGACGTTCGCGCTGCTGACGATGGGCGCCGCCGGCCTGTGGATAGGCGGCGGGGCCCTGTACGAGCGGCTGCGCGGCGTGGTGCGCAACGGCATGACCTTCGATGCGGCGCTGGTGCGCGATCCGGGCGCCACCCTGGCGGTGACGGTCAACGGCGCCATGCATGCCCTGCTGGCGATCCTGCCCCTGTTCGGCCTGCTTGCCGTGACTGCCGTGCTGGCCACGGCCATGCTGGGCGGCTTCCTGCTGTCCAACAAGGCGCTGCAGCCGCAGTTCGGCCGCCTGAACCCCATCAAGGGCTTTGCCCGGCTTTTTTCCGCGCAGACGCTGGTCGAGCTGTTCAAGACCATCGCCAAGGCCCTGCTGGTGGGCGGGGTGGCGGTATGGGTGTTGTGGAGCCATCGCGACGAGATGCTCTCGCTCATGCATGCCGCGCCGATCGAGGGCCTGGCCCGCTCGATGCAGCTGGTGGCCCTGTGCGCGGCCCTGATCATCGCTTCGCTGATCCTGGTGGTGGCCATCGATGCCCCCTGGCAGATTTTCAGCCACCTGAAAAAACTGCGCATGTCCAAGGAGGACCTGCGCCAGGAGCACAAGGAAAGCGAGGGCGATCCGCACGTCAAGGCGCGCATCCGCCAGCAGCAGCGCGCGATGGCCAGGCGCCGCATGATGAGCCAGGTGCCGGGCGCCGACGTGGTGGTGACCAACCCCACCCACTACGCCGTCGCGCTGAAGTACCAGGACGGCACGCATGCCGCGCCCGTGGTGGTGGCCAAGGGCACCAACCTGATCGCCGCACGCATCCGCGAGCTGGCCGAGCAGCACCGGGTGCCCCTGCTGGAGGCGCCGGCGCTGGCGCGCGCGCTGCACCATCACGTGGAGCTGGATCGCGAGATTCCGGCCGCCTTGTATTCTGCCGTGGCCGAGGTGCTGGCCTGGGTGTTCCAACTGCGTGCCTGGCGCGCCGGGCAGGCCGCCGCGCCGTCCCGGCCGGCCGGGCTGCCGGTGCCGCGCGAGCTCGACCCGCTGGCCGCGCGCGCTAGCCAAGGAGCTTGACGTTTCATGAGTGCCCTGCTGTCCCTGTTCAAGAACCAAGGCGCGGCCAATGCCCGGCTGCTGGCCGGCCCGGTGCTCATCGTCATGGTCCTGGCCATGATGATCCTGCCGCTGCCGCCGTTCATCCTGGACCTGCTGTTCACCTTCAACATCTCGCTGGCCATCATGATCCTGCTGGTGGCCATGTTCACCAAGAAGCCGCTGGATTTCGCCGCGTTTCCGGCGGTGCTGCTGTTTGCCACCCTGCTGCGCCTGGCGCTGAACATTGCCTCCACGCGCGTGGTGCTGATGCACGGCCACGAGGGCCCGGACGCGGCCGGGCAGGTGATCGAAGCCTTCGGGCATTTCCTGGTGGGCGGCAACTTCGCGGTGGGCGTGGTGGTGTTCATCATCCTGGTCATCATCAATTTCATGGTGATCACCAAGGGCGCAGGGCGCATCGCCGAGGTGGGCGCGCGCTTTACCCTGGATGCGATGCCGGGCAAGCAGATGGCCATCGACGCCGACCTGAACGCCGGCCTGATCGGCGAGGACGAGGCCCGCCGCCGCCGCCAGGAAGTGGGGCAGGAAGCCGAGTTCTACGGTTCCATGGACGGCGCCAGCAAGTTCGTGCGCGGCGATGCGGTGGCCGGCCTGCTCATCCTTATCATCAACATCATCGGCGGGCTGATCATCGGCGTGGCCCAGCACGGCCTGAGCTTTGGCGAGGCGGGCCGGGTCTATACGCTGCTGACCATCGGCGACGGGCTGGTGGCGCAGATCCCGGCCCTGATCATCTCCACCGCGGCGGGCGTCGTCGTCTCGCGCGTGGCCACCGACCAGGACGTCGGCCAGCAGATGGTCGGCCAACTTTTCAGCAATCCCAACGTGATGTTCATCACGGCGGCCATCGTCGGCATCATGGGCCTGATTCCCAATATGCCGCACCTGGCTTTCCTGACGCTGGCCGCCGTGCTCGCCTGGGCCGGATGGACGCTGCGCAAGCGGCAGATGGCCGCGGCCGCGGCGCAGGTCCAGCCGCCCGCCCAGGCGCAGGCGGCGGCCGAGGCGGCTGCCGCCGAGGCCAGCTGGGACGACGTGTCGCTGGTCGACCCGCTGGGGCTGGAGGTGGGCTACCGCCTGATTCCGCTGGTGGACCACGGCCAGGGCGGGGAACTGCTGCATCGCATCCGCAGCCTGCGCAAGAAATTTGCCCAGGAGGTCGGCTTCCTGCCGCCTGTGGTGCACATCCGCGACAATCTCGAACTCAAGCCGGGCGACTACCGCATCCTGCTGTCGGGGGTGGAAATCGGCCAGGGCAGCGCCGTGCCAGGGCAGTGGCTGGCCATCGATCCGGGCGGCGTCACCATGAAACTGCCCGGCAACTACACCACGGACCCGGCCTTCGGCCTGCCGGCGGTCTGGATCGACGCCTCCCAGCGCGAGCATGCGCAGGTCGCGGGCTATACGGTCGTGGACGCCGGCACTGTGGTGGCCACGCACCTGAACCACCTGATGCACCGGCATGGCGCGGCCTTGCTGGGCCGCCAGGAAGTACAGGCCTTGATCGACCGCATCGGCCGCGAAGCGCCCAAGCTGGTGGAAGACCTGGTGCCCAAGACGGTATCGCTGACCGCCCTGCAAAAGCTGCTGCAGGGGCTGCTCGAAGAGGAGGTGCCCATCCGCGACATGCGCACCATCCTGGATGCCGTGGCCGAGCATGCCCCCCGGTTGGCGGCGGGCAGCGCCGCCGGCGCGCTGCCCGACACCCAGGAATTGCTGGCCATCACGCGCAGGGCGCTGGGGCGGGCCATCACGCAGCAGTGGTTTCCCGGCGAAGGCGAATTGCGCGCCATCGGCTTGGACGCCAAACTCGAGCGGGTGCTGAACCAGGCGCTTGCCACCAGCGGCGCGCTCGAGCCCGGGCTGGCCGAGACCCTGCTGCGCGAGACCGCCGCCGCGGTCGAGCGCCAGGAGGCGGCAGGCGATCCGCCGGTGCTGCTGGTATCGCCGCCGCTGCGGGCCTCGCTATCCCGGTTCCTGCGCCACCACCTGCCGCAGATGGGGGTGCTTTCCAACGCCGAATTGCCTGACGAACGTATCGTGCGCATCACCAACGTAGTGGGCGGGGGCGCCCGATGAACATCAGCCGGTTCGTGGGCGCCACCAGCCGCGAAGTCATGCGCCAGGTACGCCTGGCGCTCGGGCCCGACGCCCTGATCATCTCCAACCGGCGCGTCAATGGCGGGGTGGAGGTCATGGCGACCGACGGCACGGCCTTGCCCGAGACGGCCGGCGCGGCCGGGCAGCCCGCGGCCCAGCCCGCCGGCCATCCCTCGCCGGCCGTGGCGCCCTCGGACGCGCCGGCCCCCGACCGGCCCGCACAGGACGACCTGCTGGGCGCCATTACCGACCTGCGCGGCATGCTCGAAACCCGCATGGACGGCCTGGCCTGGGGCGAACAGCTGCGCCGTCTTCCCCTTGCCGCCACGCTGTACCGGCAGCTGCTGTCGGCCGGCTTCAGCAGCGCGCTGGTCAAGGCCATGCTGCAGCGCATGCCCGAAGGGCTGGCGCATGCGCAGGCCCTGGCCTGGGCCCGCAACGAGCTCGTCACCCATTTGCCGATGATGCGGCAGGAGCACGATCTATGGGCGCAGGGCGGGGTGTTCGCCCTGGTCGGCCCCACCGGCGTGGGCAAGACCACCACGCTGGCCAAGCTGGCGGCGCGCTGCGTCAAGCGCGAGGGCGCCGGCCGCGTGCTCATGATCACGACCGACAGCTATCGTATCGGCGCGCACGAGCAGCTGCAGATCTACGGCCGGCTGATGGGCGTGCCGGTGATCGCCGTGCAGGACGGCCAGGGTTTGCGCCAGGCCCTGCTCGAGGCGGGCGGGCGCCATATCGTGCTGGTGGACAACGTGGGCATCAGCCAGCGGGACCGCCAGGTCGGCGTGCAGGCGGCCATGCTGTGCGGCGCGGGGCGTCCGGTGCGCAAGCTGCTGGTGCTGAACGCGGCCAGCCATGGCGATACGCTGGACGAGGTCGCCCATGCCTACCGGAGCGAGCACGACGAGCTGGCCGGGTGCATCGTCACCAAGCTCGACGAGGCCACCCAGCTCGGCGCGGCGCTCGATACCGCCATCCGCCATCGCCTGCCGGTGCATTATGTCTCGCATGGCCAGAAGGTGCCCGAACACCTGGCCCTGCCCAGCGCCAGCGAACTGGTCGACCAGGCGCTGGCCTGCATCGATACGCGCCGGGCGCTCTATGCGCCCAACGAGGCCGACCTGGCCGCCTTGTGGTCGGGCACCCGCCCCGGCAGCGGCGGCAGCCTGCAGGAGGCCGGCCACCAGGTGCGCACCCGCCAGCTGATGCTGGCGGCGCTGGGCGTGCCCGCCGCCGGTCGGCCGGGCCTGACGCCGGCCGGCCTGGATGCGGCGCTGGCATGGATGGCCAGCGACGTGGCCTGCGCGCGGGCGCGCGAAAGCTGGCGCTTGCAGGGCCAGGAGCACGCCGCCCCGCAGCATTGGCTCCAAGCCCAGGCCGGCGTGATCGAGCAGGGGTACGCCAGCCATTGCCGGCGCCAGCTGCTGCTCATGCACGGGAGCACCCGCCTGGCCCTGCGCGAAGGCAAGGCTGTCCTGGCCGGCACCCTGGCCTGGGGCGATACCGGCACGGCGCTGGTCGGCACCTTGCAGCATCTTGCGCTGGCGCAAGCGAGCCTGGCCAACTGGCCGCTGGCCGGCCAGGACACAGCCCAGCAGCGGGTAGGCTGGTTCTGCGAACGGATGCCGCAGGTTCCGATGGTGCATTGCTTCGAGAGCGATGCCCTGCTGGGCGCCGGGCTGGCCGGTGATGCGCGGACCGCCTGGCTGGCTCGCTGCACGCCGGCCAGGCGGCTGGTGCATGAAGCCGCGCCCACCGCGGCGCAGGCCATCGCCGGCCCGCTGGTCCATGCGCCCTTGCAGGCCGCGCCCGGCCCGGGTGCGCAGGCATGCCAGGCGGCTACGCTCTGGGCTGCCGAAACCGGCGTGGCGCTGGGCGTGCGCCGCCTGCCGCAACGCCTGTTCCGGCTGGTTTCGGTGCGCGAGGTCGATGACCTGTCGGGCCGTACGCTGGCGCAATACTATGGACTGACCAATCTGGAGCCGGACGAGGCCGATACCGCCTGCCTGGCACAGTGGCTGGCGCTGAGCGAATCGGCCAGGGCGTGCCAGCGGCTGACCGCCCAGGCCTGGACGGCGCTGGGTGCCGCGCAACGCCCGGCCAGCCAATGGCTGGCTTGCTCGGCGGCCGCCACGCAGCTCGCGCTGGCGGCCTGGCAGGTGCGCAGCGCGCCGCAGGCCGAACCGGTGCGGCAGGTGCTGGCCCATATGCTGGGGGGAGCGCAGGCGCTGGCCAGCGACCGCAAGCTGCTGGCCGGCCTGTTGCGGCTGTATGCGCTGATGGAAATGAACCCGCCGGTACGGCAGGCCGCCTGAGCCAGGCAGGAACCTGGCGAGGGACGGGGCTTGGCGAAGGATCCTAGCCGGCGGCGATGGCCTTGCCCGGGCTGACGCGCCGCGCGCGGCCTTGCGCGTCATAGAGGCTGGCCTGGCCCGTCAGCGCGCGCAGCGCGTCCAGCGAATGCTGCACATGGCGCAGGTGGGTTTCCAGCAGGATGCCGTTGCGCTGGTTCAGTTCGCGCGCCTGGGCCACGGCCTGCAGCAGCGCCTGCCACACCGGCGCCAGCGCCGGGTCGGCGGCGGCCGCAGCCTGGCCGCCGGCATGGTCGCTGTCCAGGCCCATCCGGCCAAGCAGCGTGTTGCGCTGCCCGCCCAGCCCGGCCAGCTCCTCGGCCAGCTGGTTCTTGCGCTCGGTGATTTCGTTCAGCGCCTCGAACGCGGCCGGCTCGGTCAGGCTTTGCGCTTCCTCCTGCAGCAACTGCGTGAAGCGCCGTACCGCATCGATTTCGGCTTGCAGGCAGGCGAGCAGGGAGCTGGGGGTCGGCTGGTTCATGGGGCAGGGGGCGGGAAAAGGGTTTATTTGAGCAGTTCGCGGGCGCTGGCCAGCAGGCCGTCGGCGATCTTGCCGGCGTCGATGGCGATATCGCCCCGCGCGATGGCGTCCCGGATGGCGGCCACTTTGGCGAAGCCGATGTCGGCATCGCCGTTTTGCATGGCCAGCAGCGTGCGCGAGGCGGCGCTGAGCTCGACCTGGGCGCTGCTGGCCTGGCGCGCGCCGGATTGCGCCGGCGCGCCGTTCTCGCCGCGCATCGCGCTGGCCGAGGCGCCGGTCGCCGTTGAAACGGGAGGAGGCTGGATCTTCAAGGTTTTTCTCCGAAAGGCGCTGGGCGGGTTTCACCCCGGCGCCTTTCATCGATAACGGTCGGTCGGGCGACAACTTTAACCCGGCGTGACGCGGGCGTGGCCGCGAGTCGGCTCATAGCTGGATCTCGACGGTGGCGGCATCCTGCACCACGCCGCTGACGATCTGGCCGCTGGGCGTGCGCACCATGACGGTGCTGCCCGGGGTGGCGTTGTCCAGCGCCTGGCCCTCGCTGGCGACCATGAAGCCGGGCCCCCTGGCCAGCACCTTGACCGTGTTGCCGCGCAGCACGGAGCGCGGGTCGCGCAGGACGCTTTGGCGCAAGGGTTGGCCGGCCGCGATGCGCTGGCTGGCCGTATGGCCGATGGCCATGCCGGGGTCGGTGACGGCGCCCGGCGGCAGGCGCAGCAGATCGCCCGAGCGCGGGGCCAGGTGCTCGGCGGCCAGGGTCTGGCCCATGGCCACCGGCGCGGCGGCCACGTAATAGGTGCCGGGCACCGTCACGCTGGCCTGTACGTACAGCGTCCAGTTTTCCGGGCCCATGCAGCGCACGCCCACGCTCATGCGCGGCCGGGGGCGCACGCCGGCGGGCAGGAAGGCGTCCAGGCTGTCGCAGCCGGCCAGCTGCCGTGCGCGCACCGGTTCGACGGCGATTTCCGGCTGTCCGGGCAGGTGCGCCAGCTGCTGCATCAGGAACGACTCGGCCAGCGCCTCGATGGCCTGGGCCGCCTGCCCGGCGGGAGCCTGCGCCCGCGCGCCGGCCTGGGCCGGCACGGCCTGCAGCGCCAGGGCGGCCAGCGCGAACTGCGCGATCCGAAGGAGGGCGGGACCTTTCATGGGTAGCCATTGTAGGAAGGGAGCACGGCCCGCCAACAAGGGAATTGACCAAAAAACGCCGGCTTGTTTGGGTCATTGTCGAATCTGCGACGATCCTAATATTCATGGCGTATCAAAAGCCGGAATGGCCGGCCCGATCATTCCTTGCAGGTTTTGCCGACAACGCCACGATGACCGACCGCATCAGCCAGGATCTCAATTTCTTCCAGCAGGCCATCAGCCTGCGCGCCCAGCGCCAGGAAGTGCTGGCTTCCAATATCGCCAATGCCGATACGCCGAACTACAAGGCGCGCGACTTCGACTTCGCCCAGGCGCTGCGCGGCGCGATGGAAGGCAGCATGCGCCTGCCCGATACCCGGCTCGCGCTGACCTCGGCGCGGCACATCCCGGCCAAGGCGCTCTCGCCCGATCCGCAGGGCCTGATGTACCGGGTGCCGGTGCAGCCCAGCCTGGACGGCAATACCGTGGACATGGACGTCGAGCGGGTCAACTTCGCCGACAACACGCTCAAGTACCAGACCAGCCTGGCGGTGCTGTCCGGCCGGATCCGCGGGCTGATGGCCGCCATGCAGCAGCAGTAAGCCGACACACAGGAGCCACCACAGCATGTCGCTGCTCAATATCTTCCAGATCGCCGGCTCGGCCATGACGGCCCAGAGCCAGCGCATGAACGTCTCGGCCAGCAACATGGCCAACGCCGAAAGCGCGGCCGGCCCCGATGGCCAGCCCTACCAGGCCCGGCAGGTGTTCTTCCAGCTGGCGCCGGTCGCCGGCCAGCAGGCCGGCTCGGAAATCGGCGGCGTGGCCGTGGCCGGCGTGGTACGCGATACCTCGCCGCCGCGCATGGTCTACGACCCCAGGCATCCGCTGGCCAACGAAAGCGGCTACGTGGCCATGCCCAACGTAGACGTGGTGGCCGAAACGGTGAACATGATCTCGGCCTCGCGCTCCTACCAGGCCAATATCGAAGTGCTCAACACGGCCAAGACGCTGATGCAGCGCACGCTGTCCATCGGCCAGTAAGCCGGCCCAGTCCCAGGAATCCCGTCATGACCGTCCTTGACAGCACCTCGACCCGCAACGCGACCGACGCCGCCTTCAATACCGCCGGCGCTTCCACGCAGAACCTCATCAACGATACGCAGGACCGTTTCCTGACGCTGCTGGTGGCGCAGATGCAGAACCAGGATCCGCTCAACCCCATGGACAACGCGCAGGTCACCTCGCAGATCGCGCAGCTGTCCACGGTCAACGGCATCACCCAGCTGAACAACACCCTGCTGGCGCTGTCGGGCCAGATCGACGTGTCGCAATCCATGCAGGCGGCCGCCCTGATCGGCAAGGGCGTGCTGGTGCCCGGCGACAAGGTGGCGCTGGGCACCGCCCCGGACGGCGAAACCCGCGAAGCCACGCCCTTTGGCGTGGATATCGTCGCGCCCACGACCTCGACCACGGTTTCCATCCTGGACGCCAGCGGCAAGGCCGTGCGCAAGATCGACCTGGGCCCGCAGCCGGTGGGCATCGTCTCGGTCGACTGGGACGGCAAGGACGATACGGGCCTGGCGCTGCCCGATGGCAAGTATTCCATCCAGGTTGCCGCCGCCGACGGCGAGGGCGAGCCCGTGACGGTCGAGGCCCTGACCTACGGCAAGGTGGGCAGCGTGGCCTATACCGCCGAAGGGCTGCGCCTGGACATGGGCCTGGCTGGGCGCTACAGCCTGATGGACGTACGCAAGATCATGTAACGCGCCTGCCCGGTGCGCGCGCACCGGCGGCGACCCGGACAAAACTGCTCAAGAACGAGGTATCAACATGGGTTTCGGACAAGGACTTAGCGGCTTGAACGCCGCCTCGCAGAACCTGGACGTCATCGGCAACAACATTGCCAACGCGGGCACGGTCGGGTTCAAGGCGGGCTCGGCCAGCTTTGCCGATGTGTACGCCAGTTCCCGGGTCGGCCTGGGCGTGCAGGTGGCCGGCATCAACCAGCGTTTCACCGTGGGCAATGTCTCGGTCACGGGCGGCCAGTTCCATATCGCCATCGACGGCGCCAAGGGCATGTTCCGGCTGGTCGACACCAGCGGGCAGGTGCTGTATTCGCGCAATGGCGAATTCTTCGCGGACAAGGACAACTACATCACCAATCTGCAGGGCCACCGCCTGACCGGCTATCCGATCGGCGGCGTGGGCCTGGACCCGGTCCCGCTGACCGTGCCGCGCGGCAACATCGCGCCGCAGGCCACCTCGCAGGCCGGCGTGGTGCTCAACGTCAACGCCAATGCGCCGGTCATCAGCGAAACCGGCGCGGCCGAGCAACTGGGCTCGCTGGCGCTGATCGACTCGACCGGCGCCACGCAGACCTACACGTTCCGGCTCAATTCCACCGGCGGCTATACCTGGGTGGGCGCCGCGCCCACCGACGGCGAGCTGTACACCGAGGCGGGCGGCGCCGGCACCGTCACCTTCGACGGCGGCCAGCCCCAGGATCCGGTCAGCGGCTTCGACGGTTATGTCGCCTACCAGGCGGCCGTGCCGGCGGTGCCCTTCAGCCCCACCAATCCGGCCAGCTATACGCACCTGGTGCCGACCTCGGTGTACGACTCGCTGGGCAATGCCCACCAGCTGGTGCAGTACCTGGTCAAGCGCGAAGGCCTGGCGGGCGAAGCCAGCCAGTGGGATGCCTACTATTACCTGGATGGCCAGCCCATGGACGTGCCGGCCGGCGGCGGCCCCGTGGCCATGACCTTCACGCCCGAGGGCGTGCTGAGCAGCCAGCCCGGCGTCACCCTGACCTACACCCAGCCCGGCGGGCTGGCCTCGCCGGCCGAGCCGCTGGTGATCGCCCTGGACTACACGGGCACCACCCAGTACGGCGGGGCGCTGACCCAGAACGTCACGCCCGACGGCTATCCCACCGGCGAGTTCGCCAGCGTCTCCATCGATGCCGACGGCACGCTGATGGCCAACTACACCAACGGCGAGCAGATGGCTTTTGGCACCGTCGTGCTGGCCAACTTCAACAACCTGCAGGGCCTGCAGCCGGTGGGCAGCAACGCCTGGATCGAGACCTCGGCCTCGGGCCAGGCCATCCTGGGCCAGCCCGGCACCAACGGCCTGGCGCAGCTCAGGGGCCAGGCCCTGGAAGAGTCCAACGTGGACATGAGCCAGGAACTGGTGAACATGATCATCGCGCAGCGCGCCTACCAGGCCAACGCGCAGACCATCAGGACCCAGGACCAGGTCCTGCAAACCCTGATGCAGATCCGCTAAGCGCATGGACCGCTACGTCTACACCGCCATGAACGGCGCTTCCCGCACCCTCGAGAAGCAGGCCGTGATCAGCAACAACATGGCCAACGCCAATACGCCGGGCTTTCGCGAGCAGCTGGCCATCCATCGCGCCGTGCCCATCGTCGGGGACAACACGATGGACAGCCGCATCGGCGTGGTCAGCCTGACGCCGCGCAACAATTTTGCGCTGGGCAACATACAGAGCACCGGCCGCGAGCTGGACGTGGCGGTGGCCGGCCCCGGCTGGCTGGCGGTCCAGGCCGCGGACGGCGAGGCCTATACGCGCAACGGCGGCCTGCAGGTCGGCGCCGACGGCGTGCTGCAGAACTATCGCGGCCAGCCGGTGCTCTCGGCCGACAACGCGGTGATCGAGGTGCCCGAGGGCGCCTCGCTGACTTTTGCCTCGGACGGCACCATCACGGCGCTGGGCGCGGGCGACCCGCCCAACAACGTCATGGTGCTGGGCCAGCTCAAGCTGGTCAATCCGCCCGAGGACCAGCTGCTGCTGGGCGCGGACGGCCTGTTCCGCATGCCGGCGGGCGAGGACGGCGAGGCGGCCGCGCCGCTGCCGGCCGACCCGCTCGTGCGCATCACCTCCGGCGCCATCGAAGGCAGCAACGTCAGTCCGGTCGAGGCGATGGTCGGCATGATCGACAACGCCCGGCGCTTCGAGATGCAGATGAAGGTCATCCAGCACGCCGACTCCAATGCGCAGCGCGCCAACGCGCTGCTGGGTCCGGGCAATTGAAACGTCTAACCGCTGCCTTGCATGAGCAGGGCGGCACAGGAGTACAAGCATGATCCGTTCGCTCTGGATTTCCAAGACCGGTCTGGAATCGCAGCAGACCAACATGGACGTCATCTCGAACAACCTGGCCAACGTCAGCACCAACGGCTTCAAGCGCAGCCGCGCCGTGTTCGAGGACCTGATGTACCAGACGCTGCGCCAGCCCGGCGCGCAAGTGGGCGCGGCCCACCAGCTGCCTTCGGGCCTGCAGGTGGGCACGGGCGTGCGCACGGTGGCCACCGAGCGCATCCACAGCCAGGGCAACATGAACAATACCGGCGGCAACATGGACGTGGCGATCCAGGGCAAGGGCTTCTTCCAGGTGGAGATGCCCGACGGCACGCTGGCCTATACGCGCGACGGCGCGCTGCAGATCGACCAGAACGGCCAGCTGGTGACCGCCGGCGGCTACGTGATCCAGCCTCCCATCAACATTCCGGACAACGCGCTGGCGCTGACGATCGCGCGCGACGGCACCGTGTCGGTAACCCAGCCGGGCGCCGCGGGCGTGAACGTGCAGGTCGGCCAGTTGCAGCTGGCCACCTTCATCAACCCCACCGGCCTGCAGAGCATGGGCGAGAACCTTTACCTGGAAACCGATTCCTCGGGGCCGGCCAACCTGCTGCAGCCGGGCCTGGACGGAGCGGGCGTGGTCATGCACGAATACGTCGAGACCTCGAACGTGAACGTGGCCGAAGAGCTGGTCAACATGATCACCACGCAGCGCGCCTACGAGATCAACAGCAAGGCCGTGCAGACCTCCGACCAGATGCTGGCGCGCCTGACCCAGCTATGAGCGTCCGTATTCCGGTTCGTTCGCTCCTGGCCGCGCTGCCTTTGGCGGTGGCGGCCGGCTGCGCCATGGTGCCGCCCGAGCCCATCGTGACCGGCCCGCTGTCGGCGCCGCCGCCGCCCCCGCCCATGCCGGTCGGCGTGCCCAACGGCTCGATCTACCAGCCTACCGTCTACGGCAGCTATCCGCTGTTCGAGGACAGGCGTCCGCGCAATGCCGGCGATATCGTCACCATCGTGCTGAACGAGCGCACCAACGCCAACCGCGGCGTGGCCACCGCGACCAACCGCAGCGGTTCGGCCACGCTGGGCATGGACGTCGTGCCGTCGGTGCTGCCCAGCTGGCTGGGCGGGCGCAACAACGCCGACCTGTCGGGCAGCAACACCATGAACGGCACGGGCAATACCAGCGCCAACAACGCCTTCTCGGGCACCATCACCACCACCGTCATCGGCGTGCTGCCCAACGGCAACCTGCAGGTCGCCGGCGAAAAGCAGATCGCCATCAACCGGGGCAGCGAATACGTGCGCTTCTCGGGCGTGGTCGATCCCCGTTCGATCACCGGCGCAGGCACGGTTTCTTCCACGCAGGTGGCCGATGCCCGCATCGAGTATCGCGCCAAGGGCACGCTGGACGAGGTCCAGACCATGGGATGGCTGCAGCGCTTCTTCCTGAATATCTCGCCGTTCTGACATGAATTTCTTGCGCCGTCTTCCTTCTTTTTCCGGCTGGGCCCCGTGGCTGCTGGCCGCCGCCTGCCTGTTTCCCGGCGCGGTCCAGGCCGAGCGGCTCAAGGACCTGGCCAGCATCCAAGGGGTGCGCGGCAACCAGCTGATCGGCTACGGGCTGGTGGTGGGGCTGGACGGCAGCGGCGACCAGGTGCGCCAGACCCCGTTCACGCAGCAGAGCCTGACCAACATGCTGTCGCAGTTGGGCATTACCGTGCCCCAGGGCTCGAACATGCAGCTGCGCAACGTGGCCGCCGTGATGGTCACGGCCACGCTGCCGGCCTTCGCGCGCCCGGGCCAGACCGTGGACGTGGTGGTCTCGTCGATGGGCAACGCCAAGAGCCTGCGCGGGGGCACCTTGCTGATGACGCCGCTCAAGGGCGCGGACGGGCAGGTCTACGCCATCGCCCAGGGCAACCTGCTGGTGGGCGGCGCCGGGGCCGAGGCCGGCGGCTCGAGCGTGCAGGTCAACACCCTGAACGGCGGGCGCATTAGCAACGGGGCCATCATCGAGCGCGCGGTGCCGACCACCTACGCGCACGACGGCATCATCCACCTGGAGATGAACGACAACGATTTCGGCACGGCCCAGAACGTGGCCAACGCGCTGAACGGCAAGTTCGGCCCCGGCACGGCGGTGGCGCTCGATGCCAGGGTGGTGCAGGTGCGCGGACCGCTGGATCCGGCCCAGCAGCCGGCCTTCATCTCGCAGATCGAGAACATGCAGGTGGCGCGCGCGCCGGCCGCGGCCAAGGTGATCATCAATGCGCGCACCGGCTCGGTGGTCATGAACCGCACGGTGATGATCGAGGAGGCGGCCGTCTCGCACGGCAACCTGTCGGTCATCATCAACCGGCAGAACGACGTGGTGCAGCCCGATACGCCTTTTGCCGGCGGCCAGACCGTGGTCGTGCCCAATACGCAGATCGAGCTGCGCCAGGAAGGCGGCGGCCTGCAGCGGGTGCAAACCAGCGCCAATCTCGCGGACGTGGTGCGTGCGCTCAATGCGCTGGGCGCCACGCCGCAGGACCTGCTGACCATCCTGCAGGCCATGAAGAGCGCCGGCGCCTTGCGCGCCGACCTGGAAATCATCTGACGCCCGCAGGGCAAGGAACCGGGCCATGTCGCTTCCCGACGCAAGTTTTCCGCCATCCGCCCAGGCGCTGGCCTTTGACGTGCGCAACCTGGACGGGCTGCGCCGCCAGGTGCGCGAGCAGCCGCCGGCCAATTCGGGCCAGCAGAAGGAAGTGGCCCGCCAGTTCGAGGCGCTGTTCCTGCAGATGATGATCAAGCGCATGCGCGAGGCCACGCCGCGCGACGGGCTGTTCGAAAGCGACCAGACCCGCATGGCGCAGGCCATGGCCGACGAGCAGCTTGCCTTGCAGCTGGCCACGCCGGGCATGGGGCTGGCGCGCGCCATCTTGCAGCAGATCCAGGCCCTGCAAGGACCGGGCCGGGAAGAGGCGGGCGCCGGCTGGCCGCAGGCCGGGCGCCAGCCGCCCGAGATCGGCAATTCGCGCCTGCCGGGCTTGCGCTCGCGGCTGGGCCAGGATCTGCAGGACGGGCCGGCCGTCACGCCGGCGGTATCGGCCTTGCTGGACCTGCTGGCCAGCGGCGGCCAAGCGCAGAAGGCCATTGCGGCCCGCGAAGGCGCGCCCGCCCACGTGATCGCCTTTGTCGAGAAGATGGGGCCGGCGGCCCGGCGCGCCGAGGCGCAAAGCGGCATCCCGGCGCGGCTGATCCTGGGGCAGGCCGCGCTCGAGTCGGGCTGGGGGCGGCGCGAGATCCGTCATCCCGACGGCAGCCCCAGCTACAACGTCTTCGGCATCAAGGCCACGCCCGGCTGGCGCGGCAAGGCCGTGGACGTGGTGACCACCGAATACGTGGACGGCCGCCCGCAGAAGATGGTCCAGGCCTTCCGCGCCTATGGCTCGTATGCCGAGGCCTTCGCCGATTATGCCCGCCTGGTGGGCGAGAGCCCGCGCTACCAGCGGGTGGGCCAGGCGCGCGACGAGATCGAGGCGGCGCGGCGCATCCAGGAGGCCGGCTACGCCACCGACCCGCGCTATGCGGACAAGCTCATCGGCATCATGGACCAGTTCGGTCCCCGGGTCTGAGGCCGCCATGAAAGACCGCAAGCTAAATAATTTCCGAATATTGCCGTTATAGGTTCGATACCTGGGGTCGGCCCCGGCAACCATCGCAAGGCGTATGCAACCATGAACCTCTACAACCTCGGCCTGTCCGGCCTGGCTGCTTCCCAGGCCCGCCTCAATACCGTCGGGCACAACATCGCCAATGCCGATACCGAGGGCTACAACCGCCAGCGCGTGGTCGTCTCCACGGCCGGCGCGACCTCGACGGGCGTGGGTTTCATCGGAAGGGGCGTCATGGTCGATAGCGTGACCCGCGCCTACGACGGTTTCCTCTACAAGCAGCTGACCTTCGCGCAGTCCAACGGTGCGGCCACCCTGGCCTATGGCAACCAGATTTCGCAGGTCAACAACCTGCTCGCGGACAATACCGTGGGCATCGCCCCGGCATTGCAGCGCTTTTTCGAAGGCATGCAGGCCGTCGCCTCCTCGCCGGCCGATCCGGCCGCACGCCAGGACCTGATCGGCCAGGCCAACAACCTGGTGACGCAGATCAACGAGGCCAACGCCTTCCTGCAGAACCAGCGCCAGGACATCAACACGCAGATCACCACCACGGTCTCGCAGATCAACAGCTATATCGAGCGCATCAACGACCTGAACCAGCAGATCACCACGGCGCGCGCCTCGGCCAACGGCCAGCCGCCCAACGACCTGTACGACCAGCGCGACCAGCTGGTCAGCGAGATGAACCAGCTGGTCAAGGTCAGCGTGGTGGAACAGGGCGACAGCTTCGGCCTGACCATCGGCAACGGCCTGGTCGTGCTGTCGGGCACCTCGGTGTATCCGGTGCAGGCGGTGCCGTCCCAGGCCGATCCCTCGCGCACCGTCGTGGCGGTGACCGTGCCCACCGGCCCGGGCCAGACCACCACGGTCGAGCTGGCCGACAACCAGGTCAGCGGCGGCAAGCTCGGCGGGCTGCTCGATTACCGCTCCAACTCGCTGGACGCGATCCAGAACGACCTGGGCCGGCTGGCGGTGGGGCTGGCCCAGTCCTTCAACGCGCAGCATCGCCAGGGCCTGGACGCCAGCGGCCAGCCTGGCGGCGATTTCTTCGGCCTGGGCCAGGTCAATGCGCTGGCCAACCAACGCAATACCGGCAACCAGGCGATCTCGGCCGAGTATGCCGACATCGACCGGCTCAACGGCAAGGATTACCAGATCCAGTTCGACGGCTCGCTCTATCGCATCACGCGCCTGCCCGAGAACGCCGTGGTCTACGAAGGCGACGGCAGCGAACTGTCGGCTGCGCCGCCGCACCTTATCGACGGCCTGCAGATCAACCTGGGCGCCGGCACGCCGCGCGCCGGCGACAGCTGGGTCCTGCAGCCCACGCGCAACGCCGCCCGCGACCTGAGCCTGGTGATCAGCGATCCCGCCGCCGTCGCGGCGGCCGATGCCCAAGGCGGTTCGGCCAACGGCAACAATGCCTTGGCGCTGGCCAAGCTGCAGACTTCCAAGGTGCTGGGCAACGGCACCATGAGCCTGAACGAGGCCTTCTCGCAACTGGTCAGCAAGGTAGGCGTGCAAACCCAGCAGAACGCCACCGCCGCCAAGGCCCAGGCCAATCTCATCGAGCAGAACTACGCGGCCCAGCAGGCCGTCTCGGGGGTGAACCTGGACGAGGAGTACATCAACCTCGACCGCTATTTGCAGCAGTACCAGGCCGCTTCGCGCCTGATCGACGTCGGCAGCCAGATGTTCGACACGCTGCTGGGCCTGCGTAACTGAAGGCCGCGTCCTTTTTGCTTCCCGCGCCAACGCCAACCCATTCCGGCCAGCCATCATGCGTATCAGCACGTCACAGATTTTCCGCACGGGCATCAACACCATCAACGCGCAGCAGTCCGACCTGATGCACCTGTACCAGCAGATCGGCACGGGCCGGCGCATCGTCACGCCCGCCGACGACCCGCTGGCCGCCGCCCAGGCCGTCAACCTCGCGCAAAGCGATGCGGTCAACACCCGCTATGGACGCAACCGGGACGTGGCCGTGCAGAACCTGAGCATTGCCGAGACCGTGCTGAACACGGTCACCCTGGGCCTGCAGGACCTGCGCACCACGCTGGTCGAGGCCGGCAACGGCACCTACTCGGACGCGGACCGGCGTTCGCTGGCCGACGAGCTGCGCGTGATGCGCGATAACCTGGTGGCGCAGGCCAACGCGACCGACGGCAACGGCCAATACCTGTTCTCGGGCTACCGGGGCGACGTGCAGCCTTACGTGTTCGACCAGGCGACGGGGCAGGTGACCTACCACGGCGATGCCGGCCAGCGCCTGATCCAGGTCGACCAGACGCGCCAGATGGCCGCCGGCGACGTGGGCAGCGACATCTTCAGCCGGGCCACGCCCGGCAGCAACGCCTACCTGAGCCTGGCTGCGCCGGGCAATACCGGCACCGCCACCATCGGCATGCCGCAGCTGACCGATCCCGGCGGCGTTGCGCCCGGCACCCGGTTCACCATCGCCTTTGCCGGCGATCCGCTCCAATACACGGTCACCACGGTGGACAATTCCGTGGTGCCGCCCGTCTCCAGCGTCAGCGCGCCGCAGGACTATACGGGCGCCGGCACCATCGACCTGGGCGGCGTCAGCGTGGCGATCGGCAACGGCCCGCCCGCGCCGGGCGACAGTTTCGAAGTCCTGCCGGCGCAGTCGGCCGACCTGGACCTGTTCGCCACGCTGGACCAGGTCATCAAGGCGCTGGAGACGCCCGCGGACGGCGACCCGGTGGCGCAGGCCGCGTTGAACAACACGCTGAACAGCGCCTTGCAGCGGGTGGCGATCAACTACGACAACGTGCTGACCGTGCGCGCCTCGCAGGGCGCACGGCTGGCCGAGCTCGAGGCCATTTCCAACGCCGGCAGCGAGCGCGGCCTGAACTTCAAGAAGCAGTTGTCCAACCTGCAGGACGTGGACTACTACGCGGCCTCGGCTTCGCTGTCGCTGCGCCAGGCGGCGCTGGAAGCCGCCACCCTGGCGTTTCGCCGCATCCAGAGCACCAGCCTGTTCGCGGTGAAGGGCGGCGGCTGAACGCCTCGCCCCGGCCGCCCTGGCTTTTCATGAGTTCGAACACTCTAAGCTCCTTTATCCATCGATCATGCTGTCCAAGCTGAAAGTACGCACTGGCCTGTTGCTGGTACTGGCCCTTCTATCCCTGACCGCCCTGGGGACCGCCTTGCTGGGCTGGTTCAATATTCAGCAAAGCAGCCACGATCTCGACCGCCTGGACGGCCTGGCCTCCCAGCAGGTGCGCCATGTCAAGAACGCCTATATAGGCAGCTTGCGCGCCGTCATCAATATCGACTCGGCCCTGGCCATCATCGACCGTGGCGCCCAGCAGGAGCAGATCGCCGTCGCGCGCAATCACCTGCGCGACGCCAACGAGGCCTTTGAACGCTACATGCAGGCCCCTGCGAGCAGCGAGCAGGCCGAGCGCTTTCGCAAGACGCTGTCCGACAGCTTCAAGTCCTATATCGCCACCGTCGAGCAGATGGCTGGCGCCGTGGCGGCCGGAGACGGCCAGCGCTACCTGCAGATCAAGTCCAACGAAGCCACGCTGGCCAGCATGAGCCTGGTGCAGACGATGTCCGAGTTCGACTCGTTCACCGCCGATACCAGCGCCGGGCTGGTACAGAGCGCGCGCCAGCGCGCCGCCCTGATGGGGCTGGTGCTGCTGGGCATTTGCGCGCTGGTCCTGGCTGCGGTGGCCGGCAGCTATCTTTTCCTGACCCGGCAGGTCGTCAGGCCCTTGAACCAGGCCGGCCAGCTGTTTGACCGGATCGCCGCGGGCGACCTGACGCAGCGCGTGGACCACCGTTCGGGCAACGAGATCGGCCAGCTGTTCGCCGCGCTCAAGCGCATGCAGGACAGCCTGACGCGCACGGTCTCGCAGGTGCGCCGCGGGGTGGACGAGATCAACGTGGGCTCGCGCGAGATCGCGGCGGGCAACACGGACCTGAGCAGCCGCACCGAGCAGCAGGCGGCCTCGCTGGAAGAGACGGCGGCCAGCATGGAAGAGCTGGCCGGCACGGTGCGCCAGAACGCGGACAATGCGCGCCAGGCCAACCAGCTGGCGGCCAGCAGCATGGAAGTGGCCCAGCGCGGCGGGGCGGCGGTCTCCGAGGTGGTGCACACCATGCAGGAGATTTCGGCCAGCTCGCGCAAGATTTCCGAGATCGTCAGCGTGATCGACGGCATCGCGTTCCAGACGAATATCCTGGCGCTGAACGCGGCGGTCGAGGCCGCGCGGGCGGGCGAGCAGGGCAAGGGTTTCGCGGTGGTGGCCGGCGAGGTGCGTTCGCTGGCGCAGCGCAGCGCGCAGGCGGCCAAGGAGATCAAGGGCCTGATCGAGGATTCGGTGAACAAGGTCGGAGCGGGCTCGCAGCAGGTCGAGCGAGCGGGCACGACGATGCAGGAGATCGTGTCCTCGGTCAAGCGTGTGACGGACATCATGGGCGAGATCTCGGCGGCCTCGCAGGAGCAGTCCACGGGGATCGAGCAGGTGAACCGGGCGGTGGCGCAGATGGACGAGGTGACGCAGCAGAACGCGGCGCTGGTCGAGGAAGCGGCCGCGGCGGCGGCTTCGCTGCAGGAGCAGGCCGCGCGCCTGGCCGAGGCGGTGTCGGTGTTCAAGCTCAATGCCGGTGAAGTCATCGAGGTGCGCAGCCAGCTGGCGGCAAGCCAGCCTGCCGCGCCGGCGCAACTGCCTGCGGCATCGGCCGGCGCCCTGGGCGCGCCCGCGGCCGCAAGGCCCGAAACCGGCACGCCCGCGCTGGCCGCCGGCCCGAAGGCAGCCGCGCAGAGCGCCGCGCCGGCAAAGAGCCGCGCCGCACCCATCGGCCTGGCGCATGCCGGCGCAGGCGCGGCCGCAGCGGTGGGCGCGCCTGCCCAAGAAACGGCCACCTCCGCCGCCCAGACCGCCGTGCAGCGGCGCCGCGAGCGCGCCGCCCAGACGCAGTCCCGCGCGGGCGTGCAGGCCCCGCCTGCCGAGCCGGTCCGCCGCCCGGCGCGGCGCACGCAGCCGGCCGAAGACGATTGGGAATCCTTCTGATGCCACAGCTACCGCGACCTAGCCTGCGCCGGCTGGCGGCCCTGCTGCTGGCCCTGGGCGTGTCGGCCTGCTCGGTGACAGGCCACAACTTCGACGAAAGCCGCCTGGGCACCCTGGTGCCCGGCCAGAGCACCCTCTTCGAAACCAAGGTCGCGCTGCGCGCCCAGCCCGTGGCGCTTTATGCGCAGGGCGACGGCACGACCCTGGCGCGCTGGTCGCACCATGCCAGCTTTGTCAATGACGGCCTGTATCACCGCAAGGAAGCCGTGCTGCTGTTCGGCCCCGACGGGCGGCTGATCCGCCTGGTCGACACCACCAACATCCTCCTGGAGCCATGGCAACGGGAACGGCTGCTGGGCACGGGCGCTTACCACTGACTCACAAGAACGGCGGCGCATCAGGCGGGCCGCCACGGTTTCACCCATACCGGTACATAAAACAAGGAGAAATCCTCCCATGGATACTCAGTCCGAGCGCAACACCGCTGCCGCCGGCAAGAAGGCGGCCAAGAACAGCAGGAAAGGCCCCAAGGAGCGCCGCGGCAAGCTGCGCGACATGAAGGTCGGCTCGCTGCTGATGATCGTGCTGGCCCTGTTCACGCTGATGATCGCGGGCGTGGGTGGCCTGGGTGTGTTCTTCCTGAGCAAGAACTCGCAGGAACTCGACACCCTGCGGGGCCTGAACGACCGCTACCGGCAAGTGCAGACCATTGCCAACGACATGCTCGATGCGCGGGTCAGCCTGCTGGTGTCGGCGCGCTACCTGCAGGAAGCCGGCTGGGGCTCCAGCGCCACGGCGGCCCAGGACGCCAAGACCGCCCTGGACAGCGCGATCCGCAAGCTCGATGGCGTGCGCAACAGCTTCTCGGATTTCCAGCAGCACATGCTGCAGGATGACCGCGGACGCCAGCTGTCGATGGACCTGGTGCGCCGCTACCGCGCCTACATCGACGACGGGGTGGACACCATGGTCGAGGCCCTGCGCAGCGAAGACTATTCCACCTTCTACATGGTCAACAGCGAGTACGGCATGCCGCGCAGCGCCTCGTTCATCCAGTCGGTGGAAGCCTTCTCCAGCTACATCGACGAGCAGCAGACGGCCATCGAGGCGCAATCGGCGCGCAACTTCCAGCTGGGCATCGCCGCGGTGGGCGGCGCCTTCGTGCTGTCCGTGCTGCTGATGATCCTGATGCGCGCCATTTTCTCGCGCGTCATCGTCAAGCCGCTGGTCAGCGCCGGCCAGCTGTTCGACCGGATCGCCGCGGGCGACCTGACGCAGCGCGTGGACCACCGTTCGGGCAACGAGATCGGCCAGCTGTTCGCCGCGCTCAAGCGCATGCAGGACAGCCTGACGCGCACGGTCTCGCAGGTGCGCCGCGGGGTGGACGAGATCAACGTGGGCTCGCGCGAGATCGCGGCGGGCAACACGGACCTGAGCAGCCGCACCGAGCAGCAGGCGGCCTCGCTGGAAGAGACGGCGGCCAGCATGGAAGAGCTGGCCGGCACGGTGCGCCAGAACGCGGACAATGCGCGCCAGGCCAACCAGCTGGCGGCCAGCAGCATGGAAGTGGCCCAGCGCGGCGGGGCGGCGGTCTCCGAGGTGGTGCACACCATGCAGGAGATTTCGGCCAGCTCGCGCAAGATTTCCGAGATCGTCAGCGTGATCGACGGCATCGCGTTCCAGACGAATATCCTGGCGCTGAACGCGGCGGTCGAGGCCGCGCGGGCGGGCGAGCAGGGCAAGGGTTTCGCGGTGGTGGCCGGCGAGGTGCGTTCGCTGGCGCAGCGCAGCGCGCAGGCGGCCAAGGAGATCAAGGGCCTGATCGAGGATTCGGTGAACAAGGTCGGAGCGGGCTCGCAGCAGGTCGAGCGAGCGGGCACGACGATGCAGGAGATCGTGTCCTCGGTCAAGCGTGTGACGGACATCATGGGCGAGATCTCGGCGGCCTCGCAGGAGCAGTCCACGGGGATCGAGCAGGTGAACCGGGCGGTGGCGCAGATGGACGAGGTGACGCAGCAGAACGCGGCGCTGGTCGAGGAAGCGGCCGCGGCGGCGGCTTCGCTGCAGGAGCAGGCCGCGCGCCTGGCCGAGGCGGTGTCGGTGTTCAAGCTCAATGCCGGCGAAGTCATCGAGGTGCGCGCCCGCCAGCTTCCGGGCCAGCAGGCCACGCAGGCCCTGCCCGAGGCAGGCGCCAATCCTGCGCTGGCAGGCGCCTGACGCCGGCATCCGGCCCTGGTCCAAGCAGGCACGCGATACCGCCCCGGTAGCGCGTGCCTTTTTCTCCTTCTTTTCCTCCCGCTCGTCTGAAAGAGAGTTTCCGTGCGCAAGAATCTGCCTGTCTACGACAACGAAGTGCTGGTCAGGGAAGACCAATACCTGATCTCCCGGACCGATACCAAGGGCATCATCACCTACGCCAATCCGGCCTTTGTCGAGATCAGCGGTTTCAGCCGTGAAGAGCTGATCGGCTCGCCGCATAACATCGTGCGCCACCCGGACATGCCGTCCGAGGCCTATGCCGACCTGTGGCGTACCCTGCATGCCGGCGATTCGTGGCTGGGCGTGGTCAAGAACCGCTGCAAGGATGGCCGCTACTACTGGGTGCTGGCCAACGTCACGCCCATCATCGAGGAGGGCGAGATCGTCGGCTATACCTCGGTGCGGGTCAGGCCCTCGGCCGAGCAGGTCGAGCAGGCGAGCGCGGTCTACCAGCGGTTCCAGGACGGCCAGGCAAGCGGCCTGCGCATCGTGGGCGGGCGCGTGCGCACCACCGGCCTGCGCCGCTGGCTGGAGCTGGCAAGCTTTCCCCTGCGCTCGGGGTTGCGCAGCCGCATGCTGCGCCAGGCGCTGCTGTCTTCAGGCTTGCTGGTGGGCGCCTCGGCGCTGGGCCTGTCGGCCGTCTGGCAAGCGCTGTCTCCCACCACAGCCGGCCTGTTGGTCGCGGGCGTGGCCGCCGGCGTCGGCCTGATCTTCTACCAGGGCTGGCGCATCAGCGGAACCATCCTGCGTTCGCTGCGCGATGCGGCCGACATCGCGCGCCAGGTGGCCGCCGGTAACCTGACGATGCAGATCGAGGCCGACGGCCAGGACGAGATCGGCCAGCTGCAGTTCAATCTGGACTTGATGCGCAAGAGCCTGCTGAGCATCGCGGCCGATGTCAACCGCAGCATCGGCGGCGCCACGCAGGCGGCCGCGGGCATTTTGCAGGGCAACACCGACCTGTCGCGGCGCACCGAGGAGCAGGCCGCTTCGCTGGAGCAGACCGCCGCCAGCATGGAGCAGCTGACCTCCACCGTGCGCCAGAACGCCGACAGCGCCCGACAGGCCAATGAACTGGCCGGAACCAGCATGGACGTGGCGCGCCGCGGCGGACAGGCGGTGGGGCAGGTGGTCCAGACCATGCAGGGTATTTCGCAGAGCTCGCAGAAGATCTCCGAGATCGTCACGATCATCGAGGGCATCGCGTTCCAGACCAATATCCTGGCCTTGAACGCGGCGGTCGAAGCCGCGCGCGCCGGCGAGCTGGGCAAGGGCTTTGCCGTGGTGGCCGGGGAAGTGCGCAGCCTGGCGCAAAAGAGCGCGCAGGCGGCCAAGGAGATCAAGGGCCTGATCGAGGACTCGGTCGCACGGGTCTCGGACGGCTCGACGCAGGCGGCCCAGGCCGGCGACACCATGCAGGAGATCGTCGACTCGGTGCGCCACGTGACCGACATCATCAGCGAGATTGCCTCGGCCTCGCAAGAGCAGTCCACGGGCATCGAGCAAGTGAACCAGGCAGTGGCGCAGATGGACGGCGTGACGCAGCAGAACGCCACCCTGGTGCAGCACCTGAGCGGCACGGTGGCCGAGCTGTCGGCCCAGGCCGTGCGGCTGCGCGAGGCGATCCGGGTGTTCCGCACCGGCCGCGAGGCAGCCTGAGTCCGGGCGGCGCCAGGCGCCGCCGCGTCAGCCGCCAGCCAGGCTATTGAGCAGCCGGTCCAGGACCTGGAAGCTCTGCTCGAACAGCCGTTCCAGGTAGGGCGTGGTCTGCGGCAGCACGATGGCCAGCAGCACCAGGCCCACCGTCAGGCTGATCGGGAACCCCACCGCGAAAACCGAAAGCTGCGGCGCGGTGCGGTTCAGGATGGCCATGGAAAGATTGATGGTCAGCAGCACCGTGATCAGCGGCAGGGCCAGCATCAAGCCGGCGGCCAGCACCTGCGAGGCCCATTCGACCAGCACGCCCCAGCCGCCCACGGCCAGCGGCTCGGCCGAGATGGGCAAGGCCTGGAAGGAATGGACCAGCGCGGCCAGCATCAGCAGATGGCCGTCCACCGCCAGGAAAACCAGCACGGCCAGGATGTTCATGAGCCGGGCCAGCACGGCGGTATTGGCGCCCGTGGCCGGGTCGAAGAAGGACGCGAACGACAGTCCCATCTGCAGGCCCACCAGTTCGCCGGCGCTTTGCGCGGCGGCGAATGCCATGCGCATGGCCAGGCCCATGGCCACGCCGATGAGTACCTGCTGCGCCACGATCCACAAGCCGTCCAGCGAGCCGGGCGAGACATCGGGCAGCGGCCCGACCGCGGGCGCCACCGCCACGGTCAGCACCGCCGCCAGGCCGACCTTGGCGCGGGCCGGCACCGACGATTCGCCGAAGACGGGGGCGCTGCCCATCAGGGCCAGCATGCGCACGAACGGCCACAGGAACTGGGCCATCCAGCCGTACAGCTGCTCGAGAGTGACGGACACCATGGCCGGGGCCGCGGGCTCAGGAAACCAGCGAGGGAATCTGGGTCAGCAACTGGTGGATGTAGTCCGTCATGATGCCGATCAGCCACGGGCCCAGCAGCACCAGCATGGCGCACATGGCCAGCAGCTTGGGAATGAACGAAAGCGTCATTTCGTTGATCTGGGTGGCGGCCTGGAAAATGCTGATGACCAGGCCCACCACCAGGGTGACCAGCAGCAGCGGCGCGGCCAGGGCCAGGGTGACTTTCATGGCCTGGTAGACCATCGACATGACGAATTCCGAATTCATGGCAGGCGGCTCCGGCGGCGGGCGTTTACAGGTAGAAGCTGCGCGACAGCGAGCCCAGCAGCAGGTGCCAGCCGTCGGCAAGCACGAAGAGCATCAGCTTGAAAGGCAGCGCGATCGTCACGGGCGGCACCATCATCATCCCCAGCGCCATCAAGACGCTGGCCACGACCAGGTCGATGATCAGAAAGGGGATGAAGATCGAAAAGCCGATCTGGAACGCGGTCTTGAGCTCGCTGGTGACGAAGGCCGGCACCAGCACGCGCAGGGGCACTTCCTCGGGGCCTTGGATCTCCGGCAGCCCGGCCATCTCGGCGAACAAGGTCAGGTCGGTCTCGCGGGTCTGGTTCAGCATGAAGGTCTTCATGGGCACCGCGGCGCGCTCGAGCGCGGTTTCGAAGCCGATCGAGCCTTCGGCCAGCGGCTGGTAGGCCTCGGTGTAGACCCGGTCGAACACCGGCGACATGGTAAAGAACGTCAGGAACAGCGCCAGCCCGACCAGTACGTGGTTCGGCGGCGAGGCGCCGGTGCCCAGGGCGTTGCGCAGCAGGCCAAGCACGATGATGATGCGGGTAAAGCCGGTCATCATCAGCAAGGCCGCCGGCAGGAACGACAGCATGGTCAGCAGCAGCAGGGTCTGCACGCTGAGCGAATAGGTCGAGCTGCCGTCGGGGCCGGGCGTGGCGGTGATGGCGGGCAGCGTGGCCTGCGCCAGGGTCTCGCACGGCAGCCACAGGGCTGCCAGGACCAGCAGGGTCAGTCCTGGGCCGGGGCGGCGCAGGGCGGCAGCGAGGAATCGCGATAGAGCGGTCATGGCCGGCGGGGACAACGGGAAAACAACGGCGCGTCAGCCTAGCGGTCGCGCTTGAGCACGCGCGCCAGTTTTTCGGCGAAGGGCCCGGCTTGCGCCTCGGGGGCGCCAGAGGCCGGCGCGTGCGCAGGGGCGGGCAGGGTATGCAGCAGCGTTACCTGGCTGCTGGATACGCCCAGCACCAGCCACGTCTGTTCGACCTGCACGATGGCGACGTGGTTGCGGGGCCCCAGCGCCAGCGTGCCGACGTTCTTGAGCGCGCCGCCGGCGCTGCGGGTAAGCAGGCCGGAGCGGCGCGCCAGCCAGGCGCTGCACAGGATGGCCGCGATGACCAGCAGCAGGCTGAGGACGACGCGAAGCAGGGAGGCGTCGTTCATGGGGCGGGTTCAGCGGCGGCCATTGAGCCGGTTGATGCGCTCGGACGGCGTGATGATGTCGGTCAGGCGGATGCCGTAGCGGTCCTCGACCACCACCACCTCGCCTTGGGCGATGAGATAGCCGTTCACGAAGATGTCCATGGGCTCGCCGGCCAGGCCGTCGAGTTCCACGACCGAGCCCTGGCCCAGCTGCAGCAGGTTCTTGATGGTCAGGCGGGTGCGGCCCAGCTCGACGGTGAGCTGCACCGGCACGTCCATGATCATGTCGATGTCGTTGCCCGGCCCGCCGATGGCTTGCGACAGCGGCTGGAATACCGAGGTGGCGGCGGGCGTGGCGGCCGGCGCGCCGGCCGCGGCGGGGCCGCCCGCCGGCGCCGCGGCCTGGCTGGGGGCGGCGGCTTGCTCGGCCATGGCCTCGGCCCAGTCGTCCTGGGCGTTTTTGAGCCCTTCGGCCTGCGTGGCCGCGCTGCCGCGGGTCTGTTCGGCCAGCGCGTCGGCCCAGTCGTCCGAGGCGCTCGGGGCGGACTCGGGCGTCTTGTCGTTCTCACTCATGATCGGGGGCCTCGTTAGAGTCGTCCATATTGGGGTTGCGCAGCCGCTGTACGCGCAGCGCATATTGTCCGTTGTGGGTGCCGAAGGTGCAGTCCATGACCGGCACGTTGTCCACGCAGCCGACGACCGTCTGCGGGATTTCCACCGGCAGCACGTCGCCCACGCGCAGGCGCATCAGCTCGCCGATGGTCGAGGAAATCTGGGCGAACTGCGCCACCAGTTCGACATCGGCGCTGCGGATCTGCCGCGCCAGCTGGCGCATCCAGCGCTGGTCGACCGCCTCGAGCGTGGTGTCCTGCAGCGGCCGGCTGAGCAGGTCGCGCACGGGCTCGATCATGGAGTAGGGCAGGCAGATGTTCAGGTCTCCGCCGGTCGCGCCGAACTCGATGTGAAACGGCGTGACGACCACGATCTCGTTGGTGCCGGTGATGCTGGCAAACTTCGTGTGCATTTCCGAGCGCACGTACTCGAACTCGATGGGGTAGACCGGCTCCCAGGAGCGGCCGTAGCAGTCCAGGGTGAGATTGAGCAGGCGCCGGATGATGCGCAGTTCGGTGGTGGTGAAGTCGCGGCCCTCGACGCGCGTGTGGTAGCGGCCGTCGCCGCCGAACAGGCTGTCGATGACCAGGAAAACCAGGTTCGGGTCGTAGGTGAACAGGGCGGTGCCGCGCAGCGGCTTCATCTGCACCATGTTCAGGTTGCTGGGCACCGGCAGGTTGCGCTCGAAGTCCGAGTACTTCTGTACGCGGATCGCCCCGACGGTGATGTCGGCGTTGCGGCGCATGAAATTGAGCAGCACGTTGCGCAGATTGCGGGCGAAGCGCTCGTTGATGAGCTCCAGCGTCTGCATCCGGCGCCGCACCACCCGGTCCGGAGAACTCAGGTCATAGGCGCGCACGCCCGCCTGCTCGGCCGGCGCCTGGGATTGCGCGTCGTTTTCGCCGGTGACGCCGGCCAGCAGCGCATCGACTTCGTCCTGCGAAAGAAACGCCTCGTAGGCCATGCTTACTGCACCACGAACGCGGTGAACAGGACATCGGAAACCGTCTGGCCGTCGGGAATGGGGGCAAAGGGCCGGGCCACTGCCTGGGCCAGCGCGCGCGCCAGGGCCTGCTTGCCTTCGGCGGTCTGGATCGAGCGGGCCGACTGCGCCGACAGCACCATCAGCAGGCGGCTGCGCACCTCGGGCAGGTATTTCTCGATGCGCTGGCGCGATTGTTCGTCGCCCAGCCGCAGGGTCAGGCCCACGTGCAGGATGCGGTCCAGCTCGTCGCTGTCGCGCAGCGTCACCGTGAACGGCTCGAGCGGCATGAAGATGGGAGCCGGCACTTGCGCGGGCCCGGCCGGCGGCGCGACGAACCTGATGTTCTGCGGGCTGGGCGCGGCCTCGGCGCCGGCCGCCTGCATCGCATGGGTCTCGTACATGCGGGAGGTCAGCATCCAGGTCGTGGCGACGCTGGCGCCGGCGACCAGCAGCAGCGCGCCGATGGCCAGCAGCGGTCGCAGGATGCGGCTGCCGCCCCGGGAGGGCAGAGTGCCTCGGGAGGGCGCGGGAGAGGTTTTAACAGTCGCCATCGTAGATCAGTGCTTGCGCGAGCAAGAAAATGAGGGTTCTTCGGATCCCCAGTGATTGTGCAGTAGCGCGGCGCCACGCATGGGGAGGAAAAAGGGGGCATTAGGCGCGCATCTCGTTCTATTGCGCGCCCGTGCCGTCATGGCCGTGGCGCGCTCAGGCGAAGGTGTCCACCAGCGAGCGCGGATCGGCTGCCGCCGTGCGCGGGACGGGCGTGGCGCCTTCCTGGTCCTGGCTGGCGGCGCCGGCCGTGCGCGGCGCGGACTGCGCCTGCGCAAAGCCTTGCTGCCCGGGTTGCTGCTGGTCGTTGACGTTGGCCTGGCCCAGCGATATCCCGGCCTGGGCCAGCGACTGCTCCAGCGTGGGCAAGGCGGCTTCGACGGCCTGGCGCACCGCCGCATGGCTGGAGGCGAAGACGGCGTGCGCCACGCCGTCCTGCAGGCTCAGCGTAATGCGCAGCGGGCCCAGCTCGGGCGGATCCAGGCGCAGTTCGGCGATCTGCTGCCTGCCGTCGGCCGATTGGCTCAGCTGCACGACCTGGCGGCTCATTTCGGCCCCCCATTGGGGGCTGGACAGCGGCGCGGCGATGGTGGCGCCCTGCGGCAGGGCGTGCGCGCCGCCTGGCTGGGCGGTGGGCCAGGCGCCGGTGGGCAGGCCGGTAACAGGGCCGGCCGCAGCCGCCTCGCCGGCTTCGCCGGCCCCGTGCAGGGCCGCGCCGGCTGGCAAGGCGGGCTGGGCGGACGCGGCAAGAAGACGGTCTGGCTGCGGCGGCAGGCCTTCGGCCGGCGCCGGTGCCGCCTCGCGGGCGGCGGCGGCCGCGGCCCGGGCCGAGCGCGCCGTTTCGGGCGCGCCGTGGCGC
>NZ_JBANET010000018.1:0-89249 GCF_037026685.1 Orrella sp. JC864
TGAGATCAATGTCGGCGCCGGAGAAGCCTGGCGTCCGGCCGCCCATTGACCATTGGCTGCTGCTTCCTCCACCATCTGCGTAGCAGGACCGCCACCAAGCCGTAGAGCGCCGCCGTGCTGAGAACTGTCTCCAGGCTCGGCTGGTTGTCCACATCGTCGATGTTCATGACATGTTCCCCGTTGTCGATGTTCGGATTGACCTCGAACGCTGGCGTGTGTTGGCCCAGGGAGAGGTTGACAGGGATGAGCTCAAGCCTCTCGCGATAGCGGTCTAGCAGTGGGAACCGGTGCTGCGAGGCGTCCTGCTACATGAAAGACTCAAAGCAGACATCCGCACGGTAACCTTCTTCCCTATGCTTCGTGTGCCGAGAACGCCCCTGCGGTCAAATCAATATCCGCACCGCTAATGCGCATTCGACGAGCAACGTCCTGCCAATGACCGACGACCATGACCACCTCGTTCATGGTCTGCCGAGCTTGCACATCGTTCAGTCCATAAAATGCGGCCGTACTGAGGACAGTCTCCAGGCTAGGTCGATTGTCGACGTCGTCAATATTCAAGACATGTTCTGCCTTGTCGATGTTCGGATTGACGTCAAACGCGGGTGCAAGTCTCCATCCTGTTTTGCCAAGCACGAATCCGTGATTGCGAAGGTGGTCGTCGCGGTTGCCAACCGCGACGTTGAACGCCACGCGCCGAAATAGTTGTTCCAAGTCTGCATCCGCATGCTCGGCATCCCCCTGAGCTCGAATGAACTGCGCTAATTCCAGATAGCTCGTCCCTTCACTTTGCGTCTTGCGAAGCAATGTCATCGCCGAGGCATAGAAGCGTCGCGAACTGTTGGCGCGATCGAACCTTTGGACGCAGAAGGTATGGAAGTCGTTGTTTAGCTTGATGAGCTTCGCAGGCGGTACGTCTATGCCCGCTTTTTGCGCGAGTTGGTGAACGACATACTCCCAGGCTCCGACGTCTCGATCGTCATCCCTGGCTGGGAACTTGCCGATCCAGAGTGAGCCGTCGGTTTCGGTAAAGTTGGCCTTTGGCCTTGCTCCGCCCAACGACGCACCAGGTGCGACGAGCACGGCAAGCCATTTTCGTAGCGCATCTAGATCATCGATACGCCGGTTGCTGAGCTGGTAGGCCACGGCTTCCAGCTCTCGTAGCGTCGTCACCGGCGGAGCCGCCATTTTCTCGTCGCCAAGAAACGCTTCCGTACCTGGCCGGCGAAAGCGCAGGGCGCCTTGGCGGGTGAGGTCTTGCACGCCGATCAGGAAGTCCCACGCGTACAGCGTACGGGGAGAGCGTTGCTCATCCTTTGCCTGTAGGGCCTCGCGCCGCTTCATCAGTGTTTGTCCCCATCGGTCTGGTGACGAATCCAGGAAGATGCCGAAGTTGCCTAGCTCAGGCTTGGGAAAGAAGGGGTGTTCGTCGAGAGAGAGGTCGGGGTCCAGCGCGAAGGCGCGAGGATCCTTCAGCCAATCACGTTCGTAATGGAAGCGGATCTGGCCGCGATCATGGGCGAGCGTGCCGACTTGGCGGGCAGGGCCCTGGTCGTCGTCAAGCCACACCTCCAGGGTGTTGTCCTGCGTGCTCATGTTGGCTCCCCATCGTTTGAGGCGGGTGAGGACTTGGCCGTCTTGGCGCGGGAAGCGGTGCGGCGATGGGGCGCTGGCTCCAGCGCCAGATCTTGTAGTTTCCGCCCAACTCTGTCGTCGGCAGCTAGCTGATCGAGATCGCCCTCAAGACCCAGCACGGCCAGGACCCGAACATAGGATCCCAGCGTCGCCCCAGCGTCTCCGTCCTCGACCTTATACAAGGTCGTCCTTGAAATCCCCGCGCGTTGCGCCACGACGGCATTGCTTAGTTTGCGTCGCTTGCGGGCAAGACGCAGCCGCTCTCCCAGTGCGGAAAGGAGACGCTGTTCTTGAGGGAAGACGATAGGCGGCTTGCGTGGCATGTTCGCTATTATGGTCTATATCAGACTAATTTGTCCATAATAGAGAAATATAATGATTTCGTGAGGGAGCCTGCGCAGCGCGGACAGCGGCCGCCAGACCGGTCCAAAATGCGGTACATCCTTGCGTCCTCGGCGGGGGTCTGCTGGTCCGAGGCTGCGCGCTCGCGGTCGAGCAGCCCGGACGGTACGAAGTGATACCGGCTGTCCGCCTCGTCACCCCCCTCCCAACCCCCGGCTGATCTCCCCGGCCGCCTGCCGCATGCTCTCCAGGAACTTCTCCACCACCGCATCCAGCTCATGACGCGCCAGGTTCAGGCTGGTCGTGAGCGCGGCCACCACCTGGCCGCGCTCGTCGCGGATCGGCACGGCCAGCCCGCAAATGCCCAGTTCCAGTTGCTCGCTGGCCAGCGCATAGCCTTGCGCCGCCGCATCGCCGATGGCCTGCCTTAGCGAGTCGGCATCGACCAGCGTATGGGCGGTCAGCCGCTCGAAAGGGGCGTGCGCAAGAAACGCGTCCCGCACCGTCGGGCCGGCGCCGGCCAGCAGCACGTGGCCGCTGGATGTCGCATGGGCGGGCAGCCGTTCTCCCACGCCCAGCCGGCGCGTCAGCGGGCTGGGCATTTCCGCGCGGGCGATGTAGACGATGTCGCGCCCGTCCAGCACGGATACCGTGCAGATCTCGCCGGTGTCCCGCACGAAGCGCTCCAGGATGGGAAGGGCCAGGTCGCGCAGCGGCAGCGAGGCCAGGTAGGCGTAGCCCAGTTCCAGCACGGCGGGCGTGAGGCTGAAATGGCGCCCGTCGTTGCGCGCATAGCCCAGCGTGACCAGGGTATGCAGCAAGCGCCGCGCGCCGGCCGGCGTCAGGCCGGTGCGTTCGGCGACTGCGCTGAGCGTCAGCGATTGGTGGCCGGGGCCGAAGGCGCGGATGACCGTCAGGCCTCGCGCGAATGCCTCGACGAACTGGTCGCTGCCTTTGGGGAAATCCCTAGTGGTAGGCATGGCTGCGCTCCCTCATCATGTTTTCGAGCATAGAAAATACTTTCGATAGTCGAAATATAAGCGAAGGCATCGGGGCATGGCAAGGGCCAAGGCCACGCCGAACCCGTGAAGGAGCATTGCCATGATCGAAGTCACGCCCGTCAATCCGGGCTTTGTTGCGGAGGTTGCCGGCCTGGACCTGCGCCAACCCTTGTCCGGCGAGGATGCCCAGGCCTTGCGCGACGCGCTGGAGCAGTATGCCGTACTCGTGCTGCCCGGCCAGCCTTTGACCGAGGACCAGCAACTGGCGGTGGCCAGGCTGTTCGGCCCGCTGGAGACCTCCGTCGGGGCGTCGGTGTACAACGCCGAACGGCCCCGGCGCCTGGGCCATGCCGAGCTGTCGGATATTTCGAACCTGGACGAGGCGGGCGGCATTCTTGGCGCCACGGACATCCGTCGGCTGATCAACCTGAGCAACCAGCTGTGGCATACGGATAGCTCGTTCAAGCGCACGCCGGCCAGCGTGTCGCTGCTATCGGCGCAGGAGATCCCGCCGGTGGGCGGGGCGACGGAGTTCGCCGACATGCGCGCCGCCTGGGACGCACTGGACGCGCGCATGCAGGCGCGCCTGGAGCCCTTGATCGCCACGCACGATTACTTCCATTCGCGCGGGCTGACGGGCTTTGACGTGGGGGCGGTGCCGCCGGCCTGGCGCGAACGCCAGCCGCCGGCGCGCCAGGTGCTGGTGCGCACGAACGAGAAGACCGGCCGGCGCTCGTTGTACCTGGCTTCCCACATCTGCGCGATCGACGGCATGAGCAGTGCGCAATGCAGCGCGCTGGTCGACGAGCTGATGGACTTTGCCACCCAGCCTCGGTTCGTCTATCGCCATCGCTGGCGCACGGATGACCTGGTGCTGTGGGACAACCGCTGCACCATGCATCGCGGCGCCGGTTTCGACGAGAAGTACCGCCGCTCGATGCGCCGCGCCACCGTGCAGGACGCCGGGCCGACCGTGGCCGACTGAAGCATCGCATTCCAGGATAGAAGGAGGAGATTTCCCATGTTCAAGAGCTTGCAGCGCATGGCGCTCGCTTGCGCGGTGGCGGCCATGCCGGTCTGCGCGACGGCGGCCTATCCCGACAAACCCATACACATCGTCGTGCCGTTCGGCGCCGGCTCGGGCACCGATACGCTGGCGCGCGGACTGGCCAAGGGCCTGGGCGAGAAGCTCGGCCAGCCCGTGGCCGTCGAGAACAAGGCCGGGGCGGGCGGGGGCATCGGCACGTCCTATGTCGCCCGCAGCAATGCCGACGGCTATACGCTGCTGCTGAGCACCAACGGCCCGATGGCGGCCAATGCCAGCCTGTACCGGCAGCTGCCCTACGATCCGGTCGAGGATTTCGCGCCCATCGTGCTGATGGGCCGGCTGCCCATGATCCTGATCGCCAACGACGATGCGCCGGCCGCCTCCTTGCAGGAACTGATCGCCGCGGCCAAGGCCAATCCGGGCGCCATCAATTTCGGCGCCAGCAACACCACCGCCCGGGTATGGGTGGAGCTGCTCAAGAAGATGGCCGGCATCGACGTGACGACCGTGCTCTACAGCAACGTCGGCGCGATGATGACCGACCTGCTGAGCGGGCGCATTTCCTATGCCTTCGAGAACGTCGGGCCGTCGCTGCCGCAGATCTCCGCGGGCAAGGTGCGGGCGCTGGCGGTAACCTCGCCGCAGCGCGCGGCCTTTGCCCCCGGGGTTCCCACCGTGGCCGAAAGCGGCTTTTCCGAGCACGAGCTGGTGGTATGGATCGCCCTGTTCGCGCCCAAGGGCACGCCCGCCGAGGTCGTAGCGCGGATCAACCGCGCCGCCAACGAACTGCTGCAAGGCGAGGCGCTGCGCGCGCTGGCCGCGCAGATCGGCATGGCGCCGGCGGGCGGGCCGCCCGCCGACCTGCAGGCCTACCAGCGCGCCGAGGTGCGCAACTGGCGCCAGCTGGTGGACATGACGGGCGTGACCATCGACTGACAACGCCCCGGGCGGGCCTGCCGTCTACTCCAGCTTGATGCCCGCCTCGTCCACGACCTTTTGCCATTTCCCGATCTCCGCTTCCAGCGCACGCTGGAAATCCGCGGGCCGGCTGCCGACGGTGTCGATGCCGTCCTGCGCCAGGCGCGCCTGCAGCGCGGGGTCCGAGAGCACCTTGGCGATCGCGGCGTGCAGGGTCTGGATGACCGGCTCGGGGGTGCCGGCCGGCGCGAGCACGGCGTGCCAGGCCGATGCCTCGAAGCCGGGCAGCCCGGCTTGCTGCACGGTGGGCACTTCGGGCAGCAGGGGAGAGCGGCGCGCGCCGGTCACGGCCAGCGCCTTGACGCTGCCGGCCTCGGCCTGCTTGGAGGCCGAGGCCGCATCGCCGAAGGTCATGTCGACCACGCCGCCGACCACGTCCATCAAGGCCGGCCCGGCGCCCTTGTACGGCACGGGAATGACCGAGATGCCAGCCTGCCGCATGAAAAGCTCCACCGCCAGGTGCGAGGAGCTGCCCTGGCCGGCCGTGGACAGCGTGAGCGTGCCGGGCTGGCGCTTGGCCAGGTCGATCAGTTCGCGCAGGCTGCCGACCGGCAGCTGGTTCTTTACCGCCACCACGTAGGGATAGCTGGTCAGCTGGGTGATGGGGGCGAAGTCCTTGCGCGCGTCATAGGGCAGCTTGCTATAGACCGCGGGATTGATGGCGTTCGGGCCGCTTTGGCCCAGCAGCAGGGTGTAGCCGTCCGGCGCCGCCTTGGCCACGGCGTCCGTGCCGATGATGCCGCCCGCGCCGCCGCGGTTCTCGATGATGAAGGGTTGGCCCAGCTGCTCGCCGACGCCCTTGAAGACCAGGCGCGCCACGATGTCGGCGCCGCCGCCGGCCGCGAACGGCACGATCACCCGCACCGGGCGTTCGGGATAGGCCGCCTGGGCGCTTGCCGCGCCCAGCAGCGCCGCGCATGCCAGCAGCCGCGGGAAAAGGCGCCTGGCCGTCTCGTTGAAATCCAGCATGAAAAGCTCTCCAGTCGTTGTCCGTTGATACGTAGTCAGGATCGGGCCGGTTGCGGGGCGCCGCCGGCATCGCTGCGGCCGCCGCCGCGCACTTGCACGCCCGCGGCGGCCTCGACGTAGCGGATGATCTCGGTCAGGTCGGCGCTGTCGCCGAACTTGCCGCGCACGTCGTCGACCAGGCGGCGCGCCGCATCGCCCACGCGCAGCGGCACGCCCAGCCGTTCGCTCTCTTCCAGGCACAGGCGCACGTCCTTGGCCGACAGGCCGATGGCAAAGCCGAAGTCGAAGCTGCGCGTCAGCACGAAGCGCGGGATCTTGTCTTCCGACGCGTTGGTGCGGCCCGAGCCGGCGTTGATGACCTGCAGCATGATGTCCGGGTCCAGGCCCGCTTTCACGCCCATGACCATCAGCTCGGAGGTGATGCTCAGCGCCGTCACCGAGATCAGGTTGTTGATGACCTTCATGGTCTGCGCCAGGCCGGCCTGCTCGCCCACGTACACCGGCTTGCCCAGCACGGCCAGCACCGCCTGCAGGGCGTCATAGCGGGCTCGGGGGCCGGAAACCATCAAGGCCAGCGTGCCGCGCCGGGCCCCGGTCACGCCGCCGCTGACCGGGCAATCGATGCTGTCCACCCGGCGGGCCGCCAGGCCCTCGGCCAAGGCGCGCGCGGCCTGCGAGCCGCTGGTGGACAGGTCCACCACGGTGCGCACGGCGCTGCCTTGCGCCAGGCCGTTCTGGCCCAGCGCCACCTTGAGCACGACCTCGGGCGTGGGCAGGGACACCAGCACGGTGGCGGCGGCGTCGGCCACGGCCTTGGGCGAGCCGGCGATCCGGGCCCCCTTGGCCGCCAGCGCCTGGAGCGCGCCGGGCTGCGTGTCGTAGATCGTCAGGGCATGGCCGGCGTCCAGCAGGCGTTCGGCCATGGGCGCGCCCATGCGGCCGATGCCCACGAAGCCTAGATGTTGTTCCGTCGTCATTGAGGGGTCTCGCTGTGGTGAGGGTCTGGGGATCCGCAGGCGGGCTAGGCGGCCGTCCATCCGCCGTCGATGGGCAGCGTCGCGCCGGTGATGTCGCGTGCGGCCTCGCTGCAAAGAAAGGCGACCAGGGCCGCCACGTTTTCCATGGCGACGAACCTGCCCGTGGGCTGGCGCGCGGCCAGGTATTCGCGTTCGGCCTGCTGCGGCGAAACGCCCGTGCGCCGGGCGATCTCGGCGATGCGCTCCAGGATGGCCGGCGTGGGCGCCGTGCCCGGCGCCACGGCGTTGCAGGTGATGCCCTGGGCGGCCGTCTCGACGGCCAGCGCCCGCGTCATGCCCAGCAGCGCCGTCTTGGTGGTGACGTAGCCGATCCGGTTGGCGGCCGCGCCCGAGCCATATACGGAGGACAAGTTGATGATGCGGCCCCATTGCTGGGCCAGCATGCCGGGCAGGGCCAGGCGCGCCAGGTGAAAAGGCGCCGAGAGATTGACCGCCAGCGACTCGTCCCAATGCGCGCGGGGCAGCTCGTGCGCCGGCTCGAAATGGCGGATGACGGCGTTGTTGACCAGGATGTCGATGCGGGGAAACGCATCGAGCGCCTGGCGCATCATGGCCTCGACCTGCCCGGCATCGCGCAGGTCCGCCTGCAGCAGCAGGACCGTGGCGCCGTGGGCGCCGGCCAATGCCGCCTGGGCGTCGCGCGCGGCTTGGCCGGTATGCAGGCAGTGCATGGCGACCGAGGCGCCCGAGGCCGCCAGGGCCTGGGCAATGGCAAAGCCCAGGCCGGCCTCGGCGCCCGTGACCAGGGCATGCCGGCCGGCGAGCGCGCCGCCGGCCGCCGCGCCAGGGGACGGGCGGCTCAAGGCGTGCCCTGCGCGGCGGTCTTGCCCAGCGCCTTGCGCACGCGCTCCAGGTAGGCCGGGCCGTCGAAGCCCACCTGCTTGGCGCGCCGGTTCCAGGCTTCGTAGGACGGGCCGATGTATTGCGCCTGCATCAGCCTGGCCCGCTCCTGCTCGGGCGCCACCCAGAAGGTCACGCCTTTTTCTTCCATGGCCCGCCTGGCGTCGGCCACGAAGGTTTCGTAGTTGCCGAATGCCTCTTGCTGCAGCGCGTCCATCGCGCCCTGCACCTGCTGTTGCACCCCCGGCGGCAGCTTGGCCCAGCTGTCCGGGTTGACCAGGATGGCCCACCCGTTGATCGGGCCCAGGCTCCAGTTCTGCACGTGCTTGGCGATGCGCCAGAATTCCAGCGCGCCGCCCACGCAGGTCGAGATGAACAGGCCGTCGATCACGCCGCGTTCGAGCGCGGGGAAGATCTCGGTGGTGGGCATGGCCACCGGCTTGCCGCCCAGGGCATTGACCACTTCGGCGGTCTGCGGGTTGTGCACCCGCAGGCGCTTGCCCTTGAAATCCTCGACCGTGTGGATCGGGTCCTTGGAGAACAGCTGCTGGGTGCACCAGGCGCCCTCGGCCAGCACGATGGCGTTCCACTTTTCCTTCCAGATGTTGCGCGTGTCCTCGCACCAGAAGGCATCGCAGACCTGCTTGTATTCCTCGATGTCGTTGATCAGGCCAGGCAGGTTGAAGATGCCCATGCGCGGCTCGTCGGCGGCCAGGTAGGTGTGCAGCGCGGCGCTCATGTCGACCCGGCCCTCGCGCACGGCCGTGGCCATTTGCGCCGGCGGCACCAGCGAGTCGCTGACGGTGACCTTGACCTTGCCGCCGGTGGCCTGGGCCACCCGTTCGGGCACGGAGGCGGTCAGGATGGAATAGCCGTCTCCCGGGGCGGTGATGACGGCCATGGTCAGGTCATGGGCCTGGGCGGCCGCCGTGCCGTTCCAGCCGGCGGCGCAAAGCGCCGCCGCTGCGAGAGCGGCACGAAGGCCGGCGGATTGCCGGATGGCTCGGGTCATGGTGCTCCTCCTGGTAAGGGTGCGCGGTGCGCTGTGTTGATTTTGAGCATTCAATCATACAATATGCCTATAATATCGTCATAACATGATGATGAGGCCTGGCGCCTGATCAGGGAAAACCACCATCGCCCGCGCGGCGCGGCGCGTTGCGTTCAGGAGACTTCGATGAGCAGCATCCAGATGCCCGCGCCCCTGGCGCCGGCCCCGGCGCAGGGGGCGCCCGCTGCATCGCCCTATCCCCTGGCGGCGACGCACGATTTCGGCCTGATCCGCGCGATGGCGGCCATCTCGCGCGCGTCCGGCGCCTTGGCCACGGCGGCGTTGCTGCTGATGGCGCTGTCGATGTGCTACGAGATCTTTTCCCGCTACGTCTTCAATTCGCCGACCGCCTGGGCCACCGAGATTTCCGGCTACCTGCTGGTGGCCGCCGTGTTCTTCGGCCTGGCCGGCGCGCAGGCTTCGAACTCGCACGTCCAGGTGGAGCTCTGGGTGGACCGGCTGGCGGCCCCGGCGCGGCTGCAGGTCGAGCTGCTGGGCCAGTGGCTGGCCTTGCTGTTCTGCGTGGTGCTGGCATGGCAGGCGGCAAGCTTCAACGTGCGCGAATACGTCAACGACACCCGCGACTGGGGCCTGCTTTCCACCCCGCAATGGCTGCCCGAGCTGGCGGTTTCGCTGGGCATGCTGACCTTCTGCATGTCCATCCTGGTCGATCTCTATCGCCTGAGGCCGCCGGCGCAAGCCTGGCGCCGGTGGCTGGCCCCCGTGGCGCTGGGGCTGATGGTCCTGGCGCTGCTGGGCCTGGGCGCCCATACCGTACCGCTGGCCGGCGGGCGGCTGGACTGGGGCATGGCGGCGATCGCCGCGGCCGTGGCCGTCAGCGTCTGGGCCTGGAGCGGCACGCGCACCTTGCTGCACGTGCTGGCGGTGGCCGGCGGCTGCGCGGTCCTGTATGCGCTGGCGCGCGGCCAGCCGCTGGGCTGGATCGCCGCCTTGCTGGTGGCCAGCATGCTGCTGCTGCTTTTCCTGGGCGTGCGCATCGGCGTGGCGCTGGGCCTGGTGGGGCTGTTCGGCGTGTACTTCCTGTTGCCGCGTCCGCAGCTGTCGCTGCTGGCCGAGCGCGCCTGGAGCAGCACCAACACGTTCACGCTGACCGCCGTGCCGATGTTCGTGTTCATGGGAGGCCTGCTGCTGCGCAGCGGCATCACCTCGGGCATGTTCGATGCGCTGGTGCGCTGGTTCGGCCGCGCGCCCGGCGGGCTGGCGCACGCCTCGGCCGGCGCGGCGACGGTTTTTGCCGCCGTCTCGGGATCGAGCCTGGCCACGGCCGCGACGCTGGGCAAGGCCGCCTGCCCGGACATGATCGCGCGCGGCTACAGCCCCAGGCTGACCTATGGCGTGGCCGCCGCGGGCGCCACGCTGGGCATCCTGATTCCGCCGAGCATCCCCATGATCATCTACGGCACCACGGTGGGCGCCTCGGTCACGCACCTGTTCCTGGCCGGCATCGTCCCGGGCCTGCTGCTGATGGCCTGCTTCATGCTGGGCGTGCTGGTCTGGGCGCTGGCGGTCCCGGGCGCCGCGCCGCCGGCAAGGCGGTACGCCCTGCGGGAAAAGCTTGCCGCGTCGCGCAGCATGGTTCCCTTCGTGGCCATCATCGGCGCGGTGCTGGGATCGATGTACGCCGGCGTGGCCACCCCCACCGAAGCGGCGGCCATCGGCGCGGCCAGCGCCTTCGTGCTTTGCCTGCTGCGGCGCCAGCTGAGCTGGAAGGCGCTGGTCGAGATCGCGCACGATTCGGCCAAGGTGACGGCGCTGCTGCTGCTGATCGTGGTCGGCGCAAGCATTTTCAGCTGGGTGTTCGATTACCTGCGGCTGCCGCGCGAGGTCGTGAACCTGATCCAGGGCGCGGACATCCCGGCGCTGTGGGTGATGGCGGCGATGGTGCTGATCTACCTGGTGCTGGGCATGTTCGTCGAGTCCATCGCCATGATGCTGATGACCCTGCCCGTGACCTATCCCATCGCCATGGCGCTGGGCCTGGACCCGATCTGGTTCGGGGTGTTCCTGGTGCTGATGATCGAGGTCGGGCTGATTACGCCGCCGGTGGGGATGGTGCTGTTCGTGCTGCGCAGCATGAGCAGCCAGGCCCGCTTTGCCGACATCATGCGCGGCGCGCTGCCGTTCGTGCTGATCATCCTGCTGTTCCTGGGCCTGATCTACGCCTTCCCGCAGATCGTGATGTGGCTGCCCCAACAAGTGAAATGACCATGAACCGAACCGTTGCATCGCCGGCCGACGCGCCCGCGGCCAGCGCCGCGCTGGCGGAGTTCGTCGCCGCCAGCCGCTGGGAGGACGTGCCCGAGGCGGTGCGCCACCAGGCGCGCCGCGCCTTGCTCAACTTCTTCGCCGTGGCGCTGGCCGCCGCCCGGGACCCCGCGCTGGACATCGCCTGCCGCGTCTATGGCCGCCATGGCGGCGGGCCGCCGGCCACGCTGGTGGGCAGGCCGCAGCGCGCGGACATGCTGAACGCGGCGGCCTTGAACGCCATGATGGCCAACGTCTACGACTTCGACGATACCCACCATCCCACCATCATCCATCCCAGCTCGCCCATCGCCCCGGCGCTGTTCGCGCTGGCCGAAAGCCGCCCCGTGACGGGCGCGCAGCTGCTGCATGCCTTCATCCTGGGCGTGGAAGCGGCTTGCCGGATCGGCAACGCGATCTCGCCGCAGCACTACGCGCGCGGCTGGCATATCACCTCGACCTGCGGCGTGTTCGGCTCGGCCATGGCGGCGGCCCGCTGCCTGGGCCTGACGCCGCGCCAGAACGTGGATGCGCTGGGCGCGGCCGCCGTGCAGTCGGGCGGGCTGGTCGAGGCCCTGGGCACCTCGGCCAAGAGCATCAGTGTCGGCAATGCCGCGCGCAACGGGCTGCTGAGCGCCTTGCTGGCCGCCGAGGGCTTCGACGGTCCGCAACGGCCGCTGGACGGCGAGCGCGGCTATCTGCGCGTGGTGGCCGACGCGCCCGCGTTCGATGCGGTCTGGCGCGGGCTGGGCGAGCGCTGGGAGCTGCTGAACAACGCCTACAAGCCCTACCCCTGCGGGGTCGTGCTCAACCCGGTGATCGATGCCTGCCTGGCGCTGGCCGGCGACCCGCGCATCGTGGACGGCGGCTGGCGCAACATCGTGCGCATCGAGTTGACGGGTCATCCGCTGTTGCGCCAGCGCACCGACCGTCCGGGCGTGACCACGGGGCGCCAGTCGCAGGTGTGCGCGCAGCATGCCGTGGCGGTGGCGCTGGTGCGGGGCCGCGCCGGCTTGCCGGAGTTTTCCGACCAGGCCGTGGCCGATGCCGGCTTGCGGTCCCTGGGCGCGCGGCTGGCGTTTCGCGACGACCCGGCCCTGCCGGTCGATGCGGCCAGCCTGCGTATCGAGTTTTCGGACGGCGCGGTGCTGCACGGCCAGGTGCAGGCCGCCCGCGGCTCGCTGGCCCGTCCGCTGCAGGACGGCGAACTGGAGCAAAAGCTGCGCGAGCTGAACCGCCACGGCGGCGCGAACGTGGACGCAGATCGCCTGATCGAGGCGGTCTGGTCGCTGGACGCGGCCGGCGACGCGGGCGCGGTCGTGCGCCTGGCCGCGGGCGTATCCCCTGATGGCAACAAGCAAGGAGGCAGGCAGTGAACAAGAAATATCTTCTGGGCGCGCTGGCGGCGCTGGCCGTGCTGGCGGGCCCGGCGCTGGCGCAGTATCCGGACAAGGCGGTGCGCATCGTGGTGCCCTTCGCGGCGGGCGGCGGCGTGGATGCCCTGGCCCGGCCCTTTGCCAGGGAGCTCGGCCAGGTGCTGGGACAGAGCATCGTCGTCGAGAACAAGCCGAGCAATACCGGGCAGATCGGCGCGACCGACGTGGCGCGCGCCAAGCCCGACGGCTATACCTTGCTGCTCAGTTCGGCGGCCTTTGCGACGACGCCGGCCTTCTATCCTGAGGTCCCCTACGATCCGGTCAAGGATTTCGCGCCGGTCATGATCATGGCGGCGGCGCCGCAGGTGCTGGTGGCCAGCAATACGTTCGAGGCCGGCTCGCTGCAGGACGTGCTGGCACAGGCCCGGCAGTCGGACCGCATCAACTTCGCCCTGAGCGCCAGCACGGGCATCCAGGCGCTGGCCACGGCCATGCTGGCCGGGCAGGCGGGCGTGTCGTTCACAAAAATCCCGTACAAGGGCGCGGGCGCGGCGTTCATGGACCTGATCAGCGGCGAGGTGGACCTCATGATCGACAATCCCGCCTCGTCGCTGGTGCACGTGCGCTCGGGCAAGCTGCGCGTGCTGGCCACCACCGGCGCGCAGCGCATGGCCATCCTGCCCGACGTGCCCACCGTGGCCGAGACGCTGCCCGGCTTCGAGGCGCGCAACTGGTTCGTGCTGGCCGCGCCGGCCGGCACGCCCGCGCAGGTGGTCGGCCTGCTCAACGAGGCGGCCCGCAAGGCCCTGATGACGCCGGCCATGCAGCAGATGCTGGCGCGCGACGGAATCACGCTCGTGGCTGACCAGCCGCACGAGGCGGCGCGGTTCCTGCAGGCCGAGATATCCAAGTGGACCAAGGTCGTCCGGGACGCGGACCTGCAGCCCTGAGGCCGGCCTGGCGCGCCGGCCTCCTGGCCGCGCCGGCTTGCGCAAGTCCGGGCTGGTGCCAGCCCGCTACGTCGTTTCGTCGAAAAAAAGCCGGGGTTCATCGAAAAAAACTTGTTCCGTAAAAGGCCGCTCGCCAGACTGCGCGGGAAACCCATCCCTTCCCGTGCCGGCTGCCGACCATGAAAGCCCAGACTTCCTCTCGCCACGACAAAATCCGCATTTTCCGCCCGCATGCGCTGCGGCTGGCCTTGGCCTCGGCCTGGGGCGTATACGCCGCGACATGGGCCGGCCAGGCGTGGGCAAGCTGCAACCAGGGCACGGCCGGCAGCAGCGGGTTCTACTACGTTTGCCAGGGCGCAGACGGCGTCGACGGGCATGCGGACGACAAGCCGGGCGAGGACGGTTCCAGCCTGACCAGCAACCACAGCGGCACGCTCAAGGCCGACGCCAACAGCAGCCTGAGCTATCCGGTGACGGGCAACGTGCCTGGCGTGCTGATGCTGTACAGCCGGGGCGGCAAGGGCGTGGACGAGGCCGATGGCGGCAAGGGCGGCGCGATCAACCTGTCGAGCAGCGCCAACGTCACCCTGGAAGGCACGCTGCACGCCGGCTACTTCCAAAGCCTGATCGCGGTGACCTCCATAGGCGGAGACGGCGATGACGACAACGACAACAACAACTCGGACGGCGGCAACGGCGGAGACGGGCAGGCGCTGAGCATCACCAACAACGGGACGCTGACCATCGAAGGCACGGTGCAGCCCTACGTGAACGCGGGCGGCGGCACGACCAACCTGCCCTTGTTCGGCATCAGCGCGGTAAGCGGCGGCGGCACGGGAGGCAGCCAGAACGATTCCATCCTGGACGACCAGGTCGGCGGCGACGGCGGCGACGGCGGCGCGGTCACCGTGACCAACAATGGCGCCATCCGGCTGGGCAGCGCGTCCAGCCGCCTGGCCGGCTATGCCCGGGGAGCGGGCATCCATGCGGAGTCCTATGGCGGCTCGGGCGGCGCGCACAATGGCGGGGCCGGCGACACCCATACGGTCAGCGTCGCCAACACCGGCCAGATCGACCTCGTCTGGAACGCCCAGGACGGCAACGACGTCTACGGCATCCACGCGATCAGCGGGGCCGGCGACGGGTCGCAGTCCTTCGACGACAGCGATCCGGGCGGGCGCGGCGGGTTCGGCGGCCAGGTCATGGTGACCTCCAGCGGCAGCATCCTGCTGGATGTCGCCGGAACGTTCTCGGGCGAGGGAGCGGCCATCGCGGCATTGAGCCGCGGCGGCAAGGGCGGCACGGGGCCCGGGGAGGACGAAACGGGCGGCCGTGGCGGGATAGGCAACTTCGTGACAGTGCGCCTGCAGGGCGACGGTACCCGCCTGGCCACCCACGGCGACAATCTCTACGGCATCCTGGCCCAAAGCCTGGGCGGCCAGGGCGGAGACGGCGGCGACGGGGCGGCATTGGCCGGCCAGGGCGGCGGGGCCGGCTTTGGCGGCGATGCCGGCGGGGTGCAGGTATCGACCGGCGCGGGAACCGCCATCCAGACCACCGGCCATTTCGCCACGGGCATCCTGGCGCAATCGGTGGGCGGCGGCGGCGGGACCGGCGGCACGTTCGTCTCCGTGCTGGGCGGGCAGGCCGGCAATGGCGGCAGTGGCGGCGATGCGTCTGCCGTCACCGTCGATGCGGCTGGCAGCATCGACACCGGCGGCGACCATGCCCACGGCGTGCTGGCCCAGTCCATTGCGGGCAGCGGCGGCGCGGGTGGGGTGGACGTCAGCGGCCTGGTGGCCCTGGGCGGGGACGGCGCCGGCGGCGGCGCGGCCGGCGCCGTGGCGGTGAACGTGTCGGGCGGGATCTCCACGGCCGGCTATTCGTCGCACGGCGTGCTGGCCCAATCCATAGGCGGCGGGGGCGGCGCGGCGGGCAGCGCGATCGGCGCGCTCAGCATCGGCGGCAACGCCACCGGTTCGGCGTCTTCGCAGGGCGGCCAGGTCACGGTCAGGAATACCGGCGCCATCGGCACCGCGGGCCATGCATCGGCCGGCATCCTGGCGCAATCGATAGGCGGGGGCGGGGGCAGCGGCGGTGACAGCATCGGCATCCTGGGCGTAGGCGGCAGCGGCGCCGCGGGCGGCGATGGCGGCAGGCTCGTCCTGCAGGAACTGGGCACCATTTCCACCTCGGGACGGTTCAGTCCCGCTGTACTGGCCCAATCCATCGGCGGCGGGGGCGGCAACGGCGGCGATACGCATACCGGCTCGGCGGGCGTATCGATCGCCATCGGCGGCAGCGGCAGCGGCGGTGGCAATGGCGGTGCGATCTGCATGGGCAACGCCGGCGCCTGCGGCGAGGCATCGCCGCAGGCCATGACCCTGGCCACGCGCGGCGACTACTCGCCGGGCATCGTGGCGCAGAACATCGGCGGCGGCGGTGGCAGCGGCGGCAGCGTCACCAACTTCGGCCTGGCCTCGTTCGCCGCCTTGCAGCTGGGCGGCAGCGCCGGCGCCGGCGGCCATGCGGGCACCGACGGCACGGACATCGACTACACCGGCCTGAACGTCCTGACGGGCGGCGCGCATTCGACCGGGATACTGGCGCAATCGATAGGCGGTGGCGGCGGCACCGGGGGCGATGCCAACAATTTCGACATCACCGTGGGGCTGAATGCGGCGGTGGTGGTGGGCGGCAGCGGCGGCGACGGCGGAACGGGCGCCAGGACGAGCGTGAAGCTGCGCGCGTCGCAGATCGCCACCGGCATGGACTACCAGACGACCGACCCGCAGTTCTATGCGCCCAACGATTCCTTCGGCATCCTGGCGCAGACCATCGGCGGCGGCGGGGGCAACGGCGGCAGCGCCACCGCCAGCGACCTGGTGATCGCCATTCCGCCCGGCCAGCCCGAGTTCCCGCCCCTAGCGCTCAACTTCCAGGCGGCCATCGGCGGCAGCGGCGGCCGGGGCGGCCACGCCTGCGCCTCCGGCGACGCTTCCTGCGTGACCGAGGTCGTCCTGCTGGAAGGCACGTCGGTGACGACCCTGGGCGACGGCTCGCATGCCGTGGTCGCCCAGTCCATCGGCGGAGGCGGCGGCAACGGGGGGGATTCCTCGGTGCTGTCGGCCAACGTAGGCTATGGCGACTCGCTGACGGGCACGCTGGGCATGGCCCTGGGCGGCGCGGGGGGCGATGCCTCACACGGCGGCAAGGTCCTCGTGCAACTGGGCACCGGCAGCGACCAGTACGTGGGCCTGCCGCCCGCCGTGCAGCTGCCGCTGGAGCTGGCCGGCGCCAACCTGCTGGCGCCGGGCTCCACCATCCTGACCTACGGCGACTTCGCCAACGGCGTGCTGGCCCAGTCGATAGGCGGGGGCGGCGGCAACGGCGGCGTGGGCAGCAGCGACGCGTATTCGGTAGGCGGGTTCGCCGACGTGGCGCTGACCATCGGCCTGGGCGGCGCGGGCGGCGGCGGGGGCCAGGGCGGCGAGGTGGATGTCTACCTGGGGCCGGTCAATACCATCCAGACGGTGGGTTCGGGCGCGCGGGGCATCGTGGCCCAATCCATAGGCGGTGGCGGCGGTACCGCGCAGGGCGGGACCATGAGCGTGGCCGGCTCGGTCGAAGGGTACGGTGGCCGCTTGACCCTGGGCGTGGGCCAGACGGGCGGCGCGGGCGGCAATGCCGGCGCGGTCAAGGCCCGGCTGGACGGCGCCATCCGCACCCAGGGCGGCGATGCCGACGGCGCCGTGCTGCAGGCCATCGGCGGCGGCGGGGGCGTGGGCGGCTCGATCGGGGCCGATTCGTCCGGCCGCCCCATCCTCGATCGCATCGGCAAGGCCAAGAGCACGGTCGAGCGCATCACCGACTCGGGCAGCATGGGCTATCACTTAGCGATCGACGTGGGCGGCCGGGGCGGCACGGGCGGCGCGGGCGGCAGCATCGACCTGGATTTCGCCGGCAAGATCGCCACCGCGGGCGACTGGGCCGATGGCATCGTGGCCCAGTCCATCGGCGGGGGCGGCGGCGCGGGCGGCTCGTCCACGGCCTCGGGCAGCGACGTTTTCGCCAATATCGACATCGCCATCGGCGGCTCGGGGGGCGCGGCAGGCAATGGCGGCACGATCACCGCCAATTTCGACGGCAGCCACGGCAACAGCATCCGGACCGAAGGCTACAGCGCCCATGGCGTGCTGTTGCAGTCCATAGGCGGTGGCGGCGGCCAGGGCGGGGACGGTTCGGACATGGCCAAGGGCGAGATCTCGGTCGGCGGCTCGGCCGGCGGCAGCGGCGGGACCAGCGGCACCGGAGGGCTTATCCAGAGCAACCCCGCTTCCTGGCTGGCGGTCCAGACCCTGGGATCCGATTCGTCCGCCCTGGTGGCGCAGTCCATCGGCGGCGGCGGCGGCATCGGCGGGGCCGGCAACAGCGATTCGGCGGGCAAGTCCCAAAGCCATGAAGTGGCGCTGTCGGTGGGCGGGCATGGCGGTACGGGCAATCATGGCGGCACGGTGGATCTGGTCGTGGGCAGCCGTGCGGCGACGCACGGCGACCGCTCGCACGGTATCGTGGCGCAGTCCATCGGTGCAGGCGGGGGGATCGGTGGCGCCGGGCACGCCGGGAACCTGGCCAGCGTGGCCCTGGGAGGACGCGGCGGCGCAGGCGGCGATGGCGGGCGCGTGAACGTGTCCCTGCGTCCGGGCAGCGACATCACGACGGCCGGCGCCGGCGCGCACGCCCTCATTGCGCAGTCCATCGGCGGGGGCGGCGGCATCGCCGGCGATAGCGCGATCAGCCTGGGGCTGTCGGGCACAGGCTGGGTGGTCGAGGGATCCGGCAGCGGCGGCCAGGGCAACGGCAATGCCGTGACGGTGTCGGCGGACGGCGCCATCGGCACCACCGGCGCGCACGCGTACGGCATCGTGGCGCAGTCCATCGGCGGCGGCGGCGGGCTGGGCGGGAGCGCGGCGGGAGGTTTTGCCGGCACCACGGGCCGGGACAGCGGCACCGGCCGCGGCGGCCGCGTGGACGTGACCCAGAAAGGCACGCTGACTGCCTCGGGCGAGGGCTCGACGGGGATCTTCGCGCAAAGTACCGGCCCGGACGGGGGCGACATCATCTCGCTGCATGTCCAGGGCACGGTCCAGGGCGGCTCGGGCAGCGGCAGCAGCGTATGGATCGCCGATGGCTACCGGAACACGATCACGATCGACCAGGACGCGGTGATCTACGGCGCCGCCAGCGGCGTGGGCGTGCGCTACGACGGCAAGGGCACCACCGAGCAAGGCGCGACGCTGGACATCAACGCAATTGGCAACGGCCAGGTCCATGGCAACATCCTGTGCCAGAACGCCGGCGGCGGCACGCCCTGCCATGCCTACGTGGGCGGCGAGGCGGCCATGAAGGAAGCGACGCTGTACCAGGCGCATATCGAGAACGCCGGCTTGGTGGAGATGGGCCGTGCGGGCAGGTTCGACACGCTCACGGTGGCCGGCGACTACGTGCAGATGTCCTCCGGCATGCTTCGGGCCGACGTGGATTTCGCCACCATGCGGGCCGACCGCATGGTCGTGCAGGGCGATGCCCGGCTGGCGGGCGGCCTGGATGTGGCGGCAAGCAGCCTGCTGCCACGACGCGAGTTGATGGTGCTCGAGGTCGAAGGCTCGCTCACCGGGGGGCTGAAGGCCGTCGATTCGCCCATCTTCGATTTTCATCTGCGGCAAGAGGGCAAGACGCACCACGTCAGCGTAGCGGGCGCGGACTTCAATGCCGGCGGCCAGCCGCTCAAGGCCAACCACCGGGGCGTGGCGCGGCATTTGCAGCGCATCTGGGACGGCGGCGGTACGGTGGAGCTGGCTCCGCTGTTCGCGGTCCTGAACAACGCGGCCAAGAGCGGCCCACAGGCGTATCGCGAGCGCCTGACCGACTTGTCGCCCGGCGCGGCGCTGGCGCCGGCCGGACAGATGGCCGCCGGCATGGCGGGCTTCATGACGGCGATGATGTCGTGTCCGGCGATGGAAGCCGGCAGCAGCGACGGCCGCGAGCGCAGCTGCTTCTGGGGGCAGGCGAGCCGGCGCCATACCGACCATGATGGCGGCGACGGCTCGCCGGGCTTTTCGTTCGACAGCACGACCTATCAATTCGGCGGCCAGTGGGAATACAAGCCCAACTGGTTCGTGGGCGGCTCGGCCGCCTATCAGGACAGCCGGCTCAAGGGCGACAGCGCAAGGGTCAAGGGCAAGGGCGATACCGGCTATGCGGGCATCGTCGTCAAGCACCAGGCCGGGCCGTGGCTGTACTCCGGCTCGCTCGCAGGGGGCTACGGTTCGCACAGGATGGACCGCAACATGGCGATCGACGGCTACGACCGCGGCGCCAGCAGCAGCCCGCACGTCTATAGCATCGGGGCGCGGCTGCGCGCGGCGCGCCATGTCGCGTTGTCCGAAAAACTCTATGTCAAGCCCTACGTCGACCTCGATGCCACGTATACCCGCATGGACGGCTATACCGAGTCGGGCGGCCCGCTGAGCCTGAAGGTGGACGCCAGCGACCAGTTCGTCGTGGGGCTCTCGCCCATGCTGGAGTTCGGCGGACGCGTGGACCTGGACAAGGGCGCCACCCTGCGGCCCTATGCCTATGCGGGCGCCTCTTTCCTGAGCGAGGACTCATGGAGCACGACCGCGCGGCTAAGGGGCGCGCCCGCCGGCAGCGGCAAGCTCGGCGCCTCCTTGCCTGGGGACAACGTGATAGGGCGGTTCGGCCTGGGCGTGCAGGTCAACACCGAATCGAAGCTGGACTTGCGGTTGCAGTACGACGGCGAGGTGTCCAGCAGGGTCAGGAGCCATGCGGGCCAGCTCAAGGCCATGTACCGCTTCTGACGCGGCCGCCGCGGGGCCTTGCCGGATGCGGCCGGCCCGCTCGGCGCCTTGCGGCTCAGGCCATGGCGCGCCGCAGGCGCAGGGATGCCGTGCGGCCCAGCACGACGGGGGCCAGGCCGTTGTTGAAGGCGACTTGCGTTTGCGAGCCGGGCCGGTGCGACAGGTGGGAGATGTGGTCCAGATTGATGATCAGCGACCTGGAGACGGCATGAAACGGCGGCGAGGGCAGCTGTTCGGCCATCCGCTTCATCGTGATGTGCATCAGTTCGTCGCCGTGGGCGGCGCTGCACAGCCGCACGTAATCGCCCTGCGCCTGGACGAGGGTCAGCTCGCACGTCTTGATGAATCGCGTGCCATGCCTGGAGCGGCTGGACAGGTAGGCGCCCGGGCGCGGCCGCAGGCGCGACAGGGTTTGCGCCAGCCGCGCCGGGTCGACGGGCTTGAGCAGGTAGTCCACCGCCTCGATTTCGAAGGCTTGCGCCGCATAGTCGCTGTGGGCGGTCACGAACACGACCCGCAGCGCGTGATCGAGCCCCTCGAACAGGTCGAAGCCGTTTTCGCGCGTCAGCACGACATCGAGGAAGACGGCGTCCGGACGGCGCTCCTGGATCATCCTGCGCGCCTGTTCGAGGGTGGCCGCTTCGCCCTCGACCCGGACGTCGGGCGCAGCCTCGAGCAGCCGGCGCATGTAGCGGCGCGCCGGGGCTTCGTCATCGACAATCAATACCCGCAGCATCAGTCCCCTTTGTTCTTGGTGTGATAGGTGACCTTGATCAGCCCGGCCCGGACTGACGGTGTGAGTCAGGCTCGCGCCGCTTCGACGACATTCATTGCCGCTGCGCAAGGGCTTTGCCGCCGCGTATTCTACTATCTCGTTTCCCATCGGACCCTTCGCGCATGTCCATGAACTTTCGATCGATCGGCGACGGGTTCGACCCGGCGGCAGGCTCATTCGGGTTCTGGCGGGCGCAGGCGGCGGTATGGGCGCTGCTGGCCGTCATCGGCTTCTTTATCCGTTTTGCGGTCTTCGGCAACGCGATGGCGGCGTTCTGGCTCACGGTGGCGCTCGAACCCCTGGCTTTTGCGCTGACCAGCGCCGCGGCGACCCTGCATGGGCGCCTTGCGCCAAGGTACGCCGCGGCCATCCCGACCCTGGTCTGCGCCGTGCTGCTGTGCCTGGCGGCCGCGACGCTGCTGTCGGGCATAGGGTATTTCATGCAGCAGCTGTTCCCGCCCGGCACGGTGCGGGAATTCCCGGGAAGCCAGTACCGGCTGGGCTTTCTCTACTACATGGGCATTCTTTCGATCTGGACGCTGACCTATTTCGGCGTGCGCGCCGAGCTGGCCGCGCGCAATGCCCGCCTTTCCAGGATGAAGGCCGAGACCCGGGCGGTGCAGTTGGAACTTGAGCATCTGCAACGGCAGATAGCGCCGCATTTCCTTTTTAATTCGCTGAACACCATCGTGGCGGAGATTGCCGAGCGGCCCGCGGTCGCCGAGGAGATGACCCGCCGCCTGGCGGAATACCTGCGCTACTCCCTGGACCGGCACGGGCGCGGCACTTGCCGGCTGCACGAGGAGATCGACGCGGCAGAAACCTATCTGCGCATCCAGGCCCTGCGTTTTGGCAGGCAGTTGCAATACCAGGGCAGGGTGGACCCGGCCGCGCTGGACCTGCATATTCCGCACATGACGCTGCAGGGCCTGGTGGAAAACGCCATCAAGCATGGCATGCCGGCCGGGCATGCCGATTTCGTGATCGCCATCGACGTTCGGTACCAGGACGGCGAGCTGGCCGTCGAGGTGAGCAATCCCGGGCGGCTGCATGCGTGCGGCGGCGGCCCCAGGCAGGGAAACGGGCTGAGCAATCTGTGCCGGCGCCTGGCCTTGTATTACCCCGGCCGCCACGAGTTTTCGCTCAACGAGCGGGACGGCCAGACCGTGGCGCGGGTCAGCCTGCGCGGGGCGCCGTCGATGCCCGGCCCGCAGGGCTGGCCGGCGGATCCTCCTGCCGATAGCCCAGGGCCCCGCTGATCGCCGCCGCCTCCCGGCGTACCGCCCGGGCGACCGTGCCGTCCGGCTGCGGATCGAATCCGCCCGTGGCGCCCAAGGCCGTCAGCACCGCCACCGTCCGGCCGTTGTAGTCGAACAATGGCGCGGCCACCGCGCTGATGCCGGCCAGGTTCGCGTCCCGCACGCTGGCGCAGCCGGCCGCGCGTACCTGCCGCCGCAAAGCGCCGATGGGATCGGCCGCATCCAGCAAGGCCCGGCGGCCGGGACCGGCCTGGGCCAGTTCGGCCTGCGCGCGCGCCTGCACGCGCGCATCCCCGGCATAGGCCAGGAAGGCCCGCCCGGTGGCGGACCAGAGCAAGGGCAACACCGATCCGGCGCGCACGTTGACGGTGACCGGCAGGGCGGGCTCCTCGAAGCGCACGATGGTCGGCCCCATGTTGCCCATCACGGCGACAAAGCAGGTGACTTCCAGCTCCTCGCGCAGGCGCTGCAGGGCGCCCTCGGCGCAGCGGATGGGCTCGACCTGCCGCATGGCGGCCAGGCCCACGTCGATGGCCGCCGCGCCCAGGCTGTACTGCTGCGAGGCGGCGTCCTGGCTGACCAGCTCTGCCTCGATCAGGCTGACCAGGTAGCGATGCACCTTGGCCGGGCTCTCGCCCACGTGCTGCGCGATCGCGGTCAGGCTGGCGCGCCCGCCCAGGCGGGCCAGGCCCTTGAGCACCGACATGCCGGTCTGCACGGCCTGCACGCGCTGCCGGCGCTCGCGCGCACGCGGCGCGCCGGCGGGCGGATCGGCAGGGGATAAGCCTGGGGGCATGGACGGATCTCCAGTCGGCAAGGGAAGTGGCCGCCATTCTAAAAGGCAGGGCGGCCCGGGCCGCGCGGGTGCGGACCTGGGGGAAACCACGAATACGCAATTACGCAGTGCGTATTATATTTACGCAAACAAAGCGGCGCGGCGACGCCGCCAACCTGGTGGAGACGACATGAAAAAACTGCTGTCCTGTGGCCTGATGGCCTTTGCCGCCCTGGCCTGCGCCGCCTCGGCGGCCGAATATCCCAGCAAGCCGATCCGCTGGATCGTGCCCTATGCCGCCGGCGGCGGTTCGGATTTCCTGGCGCGCACCATCAGCCAGGCGCTCTCGCGCCAAGCCGGACAGCCGGTGATCGTGGAGAACAAGCCCGGCGGCAATACCGCGCTGGGGGCCGCCGAAGTGGCGCGCGCGCCGGGCGATGGCTATTCGGTGCTGTCGGCCGACAACGGCACCATGGTCTTTAACCCGGCGCTTTACCAGAACCTGACCTACGACGTGGCGCAGCTGGCCCCGGTTTCGCTGATGGGCCGCTTTCCCATGATCCTGGTGGCCGGCCCGGCCAGCCAGGCCAAGGACGCCAGGGAATTCATCGAGCAGACCCGGGCCGCGGGCGATGGCCAGAGCTACGGCTCGGCCGGCGCGGGCAGCCCGCACCATCTGGCGATGGAGCTGCTGAACAAGGAGGCCGGCCTCAAGCAGGTGCACGTGCCGTATCGCGGCGCCGCGCCGGCGCTGACCGACGTGGCGGGCGGGCAGATTCCGGCCATGATGGTGGACCTGGCGGCCGGCGCGGGCTTCATCCAGGGCGGCAAGGTCCGCGCGCTTGCGGTGGCAAGCAAGGAGCGCCTGCCGCAATTGCCCGATGTGCCGACCTTCGCCGAGCTGGGCATGCCCAATATCGAGGCCGCGGCCCTGGTGGGCATGGTGACCTCGGCGGCCACCCCGCCCGAGGTGATCGAGAAGCTCAACGGCCATGTGGTGGCCGCGATCAAGGACCCCGAGGTAAACCGGCGCATGATCGAGTTCGGCATCGAGCCGGTGGGCAGCACCGCCGGCCAGTACCGCGACCTGCTGGCCAGCGAGACCGTCCGCTGGCACCGGCTGATCCGCGAGCTGGGCATCAAGCTCGACTGAGGCGCCGCGCGTGCCGCCTTGCCGCCGCCCGGGCCGGCCGAGGCGGCGGCCCGTTTTTCCAGGAGTGCCAGCATGAGTTCCGACAGGCTTTCCCGCTGCCCGGTGGCGCATGGCGCGGCCGCCGTGGACCAGGCCCCCAACGGCTGCCCGGTGAGCGCGCGCGCGGCCGCCTTCGATCCCTTTGGCGACGGCTACCAGCAGGATCCGCCCGAATACGTGCGCTGGGCGCGCGAGCAGGAGCCGGTGTTCTACAGCCCGCAGCTGGGTTATTGGGTGGTGACGCGCTACGACGACATCAAGGCGATCTTCCGGGACAACATCACGTTCAGCCCCTCGATCGCGCTGGAGAAGATCACGCCCACCGGCCCCGAGGCCAACGCGGTGCTGGCCTCGTATGGCTATGCCATGAACCGCACGCTGGTCAACGAGGACGAGCCGGCGCACATGCCGCGGCGGCGGCTGCTGATGGAGCCTTTCACGCCCGAGGCGATCAGGCACCACGAGCCCATGGTCCGGCGCCTGGTGCGCGAGTACGTGGACCGCTTCATCGACAGCGGCCGGGTCGACCTGGTGGACGCCATCCTGTGGGAGGTGCCGCTGACCGTGGCGCTGCACTTTCTCGGCGTGCCCGAGGAGGACATGGATACGCTGCGCAGGTATTCCATCGCCCACACCGTCAACACCTGGGGCCGGCCCGGACCCGAGGAACAGGTGGCGGTGGCGCATGCGGTGGGCAACTTCTGGCAGTTCGCCGGCAAGGTGCTGGAGAAGATGCGCCAGGATCCGGACGCCCCGGGCTGGATGCAGTTCGGCATCCGCATGCAGAAGGACCATCCGCAGATCGTCACCGATTCGTACCTGCATTCGATGATGATGGCCGGCATCGTGGCCGCGCACGAGACCACCGCCAACGCCACGGCCAACGCCATGAAGCTGCTGCTGCAGCATCCCCAGGCCTGGCGCGACATCTGCGAGGACGCCAGCCTGATCCCCAACGCCGTCGAGGAATGCCTGCGCCACAACGGCTCGGTGGCCGCGTGGCGGCGCCTGGCCACCCGCGACGTGGTGGTCGGCGGCATCCCGATCCCGGCCGGCTCCAGGCTGCTGATCGTCACCGCTTCGGCCAACCATGACGAGCGCCACTTCGGCGACGCCGATTTCTTCGACATCCGGCGCGACAACGCGGCCGACCATCTTACTTTCGGCTATGGTGCGCACCAGTGCCTGGGCAAGAACCTGGCGCGCATGGAGATGCAGATATTCCTGGAGGAGTTCAGCCGCCGCCTGCCGCACATGAGGCTGGCCGAGCAACGCTTCACCTACGTGCCCAACACCTCGTTCCGCGGGCCCGAGCACCTGTGGGTGCAGTGGGATCCGGCGCAGAACCCCGAGCGCCGCGACCCTTCGGTTCGCGCGGCGCGCAGCGTGGTGCGCATCGGCGAGCCGGCGCGCCAGGTCGCCACGCGCACCTTGCGCGTGCAGGCGGTGGAGCCGGCCGCCGAAGGCATCGTGCGCGTGCGCCTGGCCGCGCCCGACGGGCGGGCCTTGCCGCGCTGGGCGCCGGGTTCGCACATCGACCTGGAGTGCGGCCAGGGCGAATGCTGGCGCCAGTATTCATTGTGCGGCGACCCGGCCGACACCCGGTATTTCGAGATCGCCGTGCTGCGCGAGGCCCAGGGCCGCGGCGGCTCGGCCTGGGTGCACGAGCGCCTGAAGCCGGGCGACACGGTGCGCGTGCGCGGCCCGCGCAACCATTTCCGCCTGGACGAGCAGGCCGCAAGGCTGATCCTGGTGGCCGGCGGCATCGGCATCACGCCGATCAGCGCGATGGCGCGGCGGGCCCGCGAGCTGGGGCGGGACTACACGCTGCACTACAGCGGCAGCGCGCGCCGGCGCATGGCCCTGCTGGACGAGCTTGCCGCCCTGCATGGCGAGCGCCTGCGGGTATATGCCGGCGACGAGGGCCGGCGCAACGATTTCGCTGCGCTGCTGGCCCGGCCCGACCCGGCCACCCGGATCCACGCCTGCGGCCCGGCGCGCATGCTCGATGCGCTGGCGGCGCAATGCGCGGCCGCCGGCTGGCCCGAGGACGCCCTGCGCATCGAGCACTTCCACACCCAGCTGGCCGCGCTGGATCCCGGCCGCGAGCACGCCTTCACGGTCGAGCTCAAGGACAGCGGCCTGTCGCTGCAAGTGCCGGCCGACCAGACCGTGCTGGCCACCTTGCGGCGGCACAACATCGACGTGCAGAGCGATTGCGAGGAAGGCCTGTGCGGATCGTGCGAGGTGGCCGTGGCCGAGGGCGAAGTCGACCACCGCGACGTGGTACTGACCCGCGCCGAGCGGCAGGCCAACCGCAAGATGATGGTGTGCTGCTCGCGCGCCAAGGGGCGGCGGCTGGTGCTGGAGCTGTAGGGGTCGTTGCGCGGCGCGGCGCGCCGCCGCGTCACTCCGGCCAATCGACCTGCAGCGACATGGAGTACTTCATCTTGGTGTAGGGGAAGGTGGTGATCGTGACCAGCATCGGCAGGTCGGCCTCGCCGTAATAGCGGCGCGTGATCACCAGTCCGGCGGTCTTGGCCGCGACCTTCAGGTCGGCCGCCATGTCCTTGCCGATGGGCGTGGCCGAGAACTCCTGGGTCACTTCGCGGATGCGCTGGCTGTAGCGCTGCTCGATAAGCTGCGACAACGGCATGCGCACCCGGCCGATGTCCTCGCGGATGGCCGCATAGTCCGGATGCACATAGGCCTCGGCATAGGCGACCGGCCTGCTCTGTCCGCCCAGCAGCTTGATGGCGCGCACGTACAGCCATTCCTGGCGCGGCGCGCACCCGAGCGTCTCGGCCTGGCGGGCGGTGGCCTTGATGCTGCGCACCTGCTGCAGCCGCAGCGTGGCGTTCTTGATGTAGAGGAACAGGTCGGACAGCTGCGAGATGCGCTGCGTATAGCGCGTGGAAGACTTCACCGCCTCGACGCGCGTGCCCACGCCGGGGCGGCGCGACACCATGCCGGTCTCGGTCAGCATGCGGATGGCCTCGCGCACGGTGTGGCGGCTGGCATCGTAGTGGGCGCACAGTTCGTGCTCGGTGGGCAGCAGCGTCATTACCGGATAGCGGCCGTTGCGTATGGCACGGGCCAAGTCATGATAGATGGCCTTGTAGCGCGGTGTGCGGGCGTCATCGAGCAGCGCGTCGGCGCCCGCGCTCACGGGCGCGGCGCCGACGGGAAATTCGGCCGCCTCGGACGGCATCGTTCGGGTCATTCTGTCTCCTGGTGAGGGCCTGCAGGTCCCTGTGTCGTGGTCAGGCATGCGGGACAACACGGTATTGACAAATTTACCGCAATGCTGCAATTATTTGTCCGGACAAGAATGTCCGGACAAGAAGATCCGAACAAATTGTACGGCCAACACGACAGGGGAAACACATGAGCAAGGTCATTGCAGTGCTCGCGGCGGCTTCGTTGGCAGTGGGCCTGCCGATGGGGGCCAGCGCCCAACAGAAGCTGGTGGTGGCGGGCTACGGCGGCTCGTTCGAGGACATCATGCGTCGCGACGTCTTCCCGCCCTTCGCCAAGCAGCATGGCGTGGAGTTCGACTACATGGCGGGCAACTCCACCAACACCGTCGCGCGCCTGCAGGCGCAGCGCAGCAACCAGCAAGTGGACGTGGCCATCATCGACGACGGCCCCATGTACCAGGCCATCGCGCTGGGCTTTTGCGCGCCCATCCAGAACCTGCCGAAGCAGGACCTGTACGAGACCGCCCTGTACAAGGATGACAAGGCGGTGGCCATCGGCATCGTGGCCACCGGCATCATGTACAACAAGAAGGCCTTCGATGAGAAAAAGTGGGAGCCGCCCGCTTCCTGGGACGACCTGAAGGATCCCAGGTACAAGCAGCAGCTGGTGATTCCGCCGCTCAATAACACCTATGGCCTGCATACGCTGGTGCAGTACGCGCGTGCAGCCGGCGGCGGCGAGACCAACATCGATCCGGGCTTTACGACCATAGAGAAGGAAGTCGGCCCCAACGTGCTGGTCTACGAGCCCTCGCCCGGCAAGATGACCGAACTGTTCTCCAGCGGGCAGGCTTCCATTGCGGTGTGGGGCAGCGGACGGGTCAAGGCCTTCGCCGACACGGGGTTCCCGGTGGGCTTCGTCTATCCCAAAGAGGGCGCCTACGCGCTGCTGTCCTCGGTGTGCCCGGTGGCCAAGGACAAGTCGCATCCGCTGGCCCAGGCCTTCGTCCAATACCTGGTCTCGCCCGAGGTGCAGACCCTGCTGGCTTCCAGTTATGGCTACGGGCCGGTCAACAGGAAGGCGCAGGCCCAGGACGACCCCAACGTACCCTTGCCCATCGGCGAGCGCGCCGAGAAGCTCATCGTGATTGACTGGGACACGGTCAACCAGAACCGCGATGCCTGGAACCGGCGCTGGACGCGCGAGATCGAGCGCTAAGGCGCCAGCAAGGGACGACGCCATGACTTACCTGGTCCTGGACGGGCTGACCAAGCGCTACGGCGAGGCCACCGCCGTCGACAGTCTCAGCCTGTCGGTCGAGCGGGGAGAGTTCGTGTCGCTGCTTGGGCCTTCGGGCTGCGGCAAGACGACCACCCTGCAGATGATCGCGGGTTTCGTGGAACCCACCGCCGGCAGCATCGTGCTCGACGGCCGCGACCTGGGCCGCGTACCGGCCAACAAGCGCGGCTTGGGCATGGTGTTCCAGAACTATGCGCTGTTTCCTCACATGACGGCGGCCGAGAACGTGGCCTTCGGACTGGAGATGCAGGGCGTGCGCAAGGCCGAGCGGCAGGCCCGCGTGGCCGAGGCGCTGCAGTTGGTGGGGTTGGCCCACTTGGCCGAGCGCTACCCGGCGCGCATGTCGGGCGGGCAGCAGCAGCGCGTGGCGCTGGCGCGCGCGCTGGTGATCCGGCCCGCCGTACTGCTGCTGGACGAGCCCCTGTCCAACCTGGATGCCAAGCTGCGCGAGGAAATGCAGCTGGAACTGCGCAGTATCCAGCGCACGGTCGGCACCACCACCATCCTGGTCACGCACGACCAGTCCGAGGCGCTGGCGCTGTCGGACCGCATCGTGGTCATGGACCAAGGCCGTGCGGTGCAGGTGGCGGATCCCTACTCTGCCTATGAGGATCCGGCCAGCCGTTTCGTCGGCGGCTTCCTCGGCAAGGCCAATGTCTTCACACCCAGGCCTGCACAGTACCAAGGCGAGACGCGCGCGTGCATAGGCGAAGCCCACATCGCTCTGGAGGGGGCGCCCATGCCGTCGTCGGCCGTCATCGTCCGTCCCGAGAAGATACTGTTTTCCGAGCCGGCCGCCTGTGCCTTGCCTGGCCGGCTCAAGGCGCGTGTGTTCCAGGGCAATCATTGGCTGTGCCAGGTCGAGACCTCGGTGGGCGAGGTGCTGGTGATCAGGCAGAACGATGGCGCGCCCGTGCCGCAGGAAGGCGCCCAGGTGCACTTGCGCTGGCGCGCGCGGGACATGCGGCCGGTGCACGAGGCGCAGTGACATGCCCGGCCGCGTCAATCCCTGGCTGCTTAGCGCGCCCGCCCTGCTGGTCTATGCCACCTTCCTCGTGGTGCCCCTGGCGTTGGTATTCCTGATCAGCTTTTTCGACTTCGAGTTCTACGGCGGCATCCAGGCGGCTTTCTCCTGGCATAACTACGTCGAGATCTTCACGGACGGCTACTACTACGAGGTCTACGCCCGCACCTTTGGCGTGGCGGCCGGCGTGACGCTGGCCTGCCTGGTGCTGGGCACCGCCGAGGCCTATGTGCTCTCGCGCATGGCCAACCCCTGGAAGAGTCTGTTCCTGATGGTGGTGCTCGGGCCTTTGCTGATTTCCGTGGTGGTACGTACCTTGGGCTGGGCGCTGTTGTTCGGCTCCACCGGCTTGATCAGCAAGACGCTGCTGGCCCTGGGGCTGGTGTCCTCGCCCGTCAGTCTCATGTACAGCAACCTGGGCGTGGGCATTGCGCTGACGCACGTGCTGGTGCCCTTCATGGTGATTGCGGTGTGGGCCTCGCTGCAGCGCATCAACCCGTCCACCGAGGCCGCGGCCCTGTCGCTGGGCGCCAGCCAGTTCACCGTGATCCGGCGCGTCATCGTGCCCCAGGTGATGCCTGGCATCCTGTCTGGCGCCATCATGGTGTTCGCCATGGCCTCCAGCGCCTTCGCCACGCCGGCCATCGTGGGCGGGCGCCGCCTGAAGACAGTGGCCACCGCCGCCTACGACGAGTTTCTGAACACCTTGAACTGGCCGCTGGGCGCCGCGCTGGCCATGGTGCTGCTGGTGGCGACGGTGGTGGTCCTGCTGGCGGCCAACCGTCTGGTCGAGCGCCGCTACGGTGCAGTATTCAACCAGGGAGGGCATTGATGACCCTGCGCAACGGTCCCATCGGGCTGATCTTTCATACGCTGTTCATCGCCTTCATCCTGGCGCCCATCGTGATGGTGTGCGCGGTAGCCTTCACTTCGCAGGGATTTATCTCGCTGCCCACCGAAGGCCTGTCGTTGCGCTGGTTCCGCGCCATCCTGGACAATCCGCGCTTCATCGACGCCTTCTGGTTCAGCCTGGGGCTGGGCGCCCTGTCGGCCACGGTGGCCATCGTGCTGGCGGTGCCGGCCTCGCTGGCCGTGGCGCGGGGCCGGTTTCGCGGCCGCGAGGCCCTGCTGGCCTTTTTCATGTCGCCGCTCATGATCCCGCACGTGGTGCTAGGCCTGGCCTTTCTCAAGTTCTTCACCAGCGCAGGCCTGGTGGGCACCTATTTCGGCCTGGCGGTGGCGCACGTCATCATCGTCATGCCCTATGCCCTGCGGCTGGTGCTGGCCTCGGCCACGGGCCTGGACCCGGTCCTGGAGCGCGCCGCGATGTCGCTGGGCGCCTCCGGCTGGACGACATTTCGCCGCATCGTGCTGCCGCTGGTGCTGCCGGGCATCGTCAGCGGCTGGGTGATCGCCTTCATCACCAGCTTCGACGAACTGACCATGTCCATCTTCATCGCTTCGCCGTCGACCACCACGCTGCCGGTGCGCATCTTCCTGCATATCGAGGACACCATCGACCCGTTGGTGACGGCGGTCTCCGCTGTGCTGATCTACGCGACGGCGATCGCCGTCCTGGTCCTGGACCGCTTCATCGGCCTGGAGAAACTGTTCGTGGGGAAGGGCAGGTGATGGCGAAACAGGCAAAGTTCCCGCCGGCGGCGGACGCGCAGCCGCCGCACGGCATCTACGACGCGGCCGTGATCGGCGGCGCACTGGTGGGCTCGGCCATCGCCTATGGTCTGCGCCGCCAACTCGAACGCGTGGCGGTACTGGACGAAGGCGACGTGGCCTACCGCGCCTCGCGGGGCAACTTCGGGCTGGTCTGGGTGCAAAGCAAGGGCATGGGCCTGCCCCGCTACGGCGGCTGGACGCTGCAATCGGCGCGGTTGTGGCCGCAGCTGGCCGCCGAACTGCTGGACAAGACCGGGGTGGACGTGTGCCTGGAGCAGCGCGGCGGCCTGCATGCGCTGCTTTCGGAGGAAGAGGCCGAAGCGCGTGTCCGTTTCATGAGCGCCTTGCTGCAACAGCCCGGGATGAGCCGCTACGAATGGCGGCTGATCGAGCGCAAGGAGTTGGCCGAGCGGGTCCCGGGCATTGGTCCGCAGGTATATGGCGCCATCTGGAGCCCGGTCGATGGCATTGCCAATCCCCTGAAGCTGCTGCACGCCCTGCACATCGCCTTCTCGCGCGAAGGGGTGCACTACCTGCCACGCTGTCCGGCCGGGGGCATCCGGCAGGCCGACGGCATGTTTCATATCGAGACGCCACGCGGCACGCTGCGCGCGCGCAAGCTGGTGGTGGCGGCGGGACTGGGCAATCGTACGCTGGGCGGGCATATAGGCCTGGACGTGCCGGTACGCCCGCAGCGCGGCCGGATCATCGTGCTCGAGCGCACCCGCCGCATGCTGGAACTGCCCTTCAGTACCTTGCGCCAGATGGACGAAGGTTCGTGGCTGATCGGCGATTCGCAGGAAGAAGCCGGCTTTGCCGACGAGCCGCCAGGACTGCCCGTGCTGGGCACGTTGGCCGAGCGCGCGGTGCGCATTCTGCCGGCGTTGCGCCAGGTGCGCGTGGTGCGCTCCTGGGCGGCGCTGCGCGTCATGTCGCGCGATGGATTCCCTATCTACGAGCAGTCGCCGTCCTGTCCCGGCGCCTTCGTCGCCACCTGCCACAGCGGGGTGACGCTGGCGGCCGCCCATGCGCTGGCGCTTGCGCCCATGATCGCGGCCGGTGCGCTGGACGAGGACATGGCGCCGTTTTCCACCCGGAGGTTCCATGTTCCAGAGGCTTGAACAAGCCGCGGTCCAGGCCGAGCGCGCGCCGGTGCGCGTGACGGTCGATGGCGGCGAGGTACGCTGCCGCGAAGGCGACAGCGTTGCCGCCGCATTGCTGGCCAGCGGTCATTTCGATTGCCGCGATACCGTTGTCCAAGGCGTGCCGCGAGGCCCCTTTTGCATGATGGGCGTGTGCTACGACTGCCTGGTCACCATAGACGGCATCGCCAACCGCCAGGCCTGCATGACGCCGGTACACGCGGGCATGCGCATCGAGCGCCAGCGCGGCGCGCCCGAGGTGCAGCCATGATCGCCGGGCAATGTGAATTGCTGGTGGTCGGCGCCGGGCCTGCCGGCATGGCTGCGGCCACGGCAGCCTGCGACCTGGGCGTGGACACGGTGCTGCTCGATGAGCAGTCGTCCCCCGGCGGGCAGATTTATCGCGGCATCACCGCCACCCCTGTCACGGACAAGCGCATCCTGGGCGATGACTATTGGCACGGCGCTTCGCTGGTCGAACCGTTGCACGCCAGCGGCGCGCGCTACGAGCCGGGCGCCACCGTCTGGGCCGTCGCCCGCATGACCGCCGACTCGCCCGGTGACGGTTTCGAGGTTGCGTATTCGGTGGACGGCCAGGCGCGCATGTTGCGCGCCCGCTACCTGTTGCTGGCCACCGGCGCGCAAGAGCGGCCTTTTCCCATCGCCGGTTGGACGCTGCCTGGCGTGATGACGGCGGGCGCCGCCCAGATCCTGCTCAAGTCCGCCGGGCTGGTGCCCACCGGGCGCACGGTGCTGGCCGGCTGCGGACCCCTGCTATACCTGGTGGCTTGGCAGTACCTGAACGCCGGGGCGAAGATCGACGTGCTGCTGGAAACCACCGAACCGGGCAGGCTGGCGCGGGCCTTGCCGCACGCGCTGGATTTCTTGCGCTCGCCCTACTTCGCCAAGGGCATGAAGCTGGTGCGCCGCGTCAGGCAGGCAGTGCCTGTCGTCAAGGGCGTGCGGGATCTGCGGGCATCGGGAGCAGGCCGCCTGGAGACGGTGAGCTATACCGCTGGAGGCGCCACGCGGACGATCCCGGCGGATCAGTTGCTGCTGCACCAGGGCGTGGTGCCCAACGTCAACCTCTCGCGCGCCGTGGGGATAGAGCACGAGTGGAACGAGGTCCTGGACTGCTGGCAACCACGGGTGGACGAGTGGGGCGCCACTTCGGTGCACGGCATTGGCATGGCCGGCGACGGCTCGGGCATCGCCGGCGCGTTGGCCGCCGAGCATCGGGGCCGGCTGGCGGCCTTGCATGCCGCCGCGGAACTGGGCCATATCGATACCGCCCGGCGCGACCGCCAGGCCGGCCCGCATCGGCGGGCCCTGGCCCGCGCCGTGCGGGGCCGGGCCTTTTTCGACACGCTGTACAAGGCTTCCGATGCCAGCCGCCGCCCAACGGGCGACACCATCGTGTGCCGCTGCGAAGAAGTCACCGCGCAGCAGGTGCGCGAGACAGTGGCCCTGGGCTGTTCGGGGCCCAACCAGATGAAGGCCTTCTTGCGTTGCGGCATGGGACCCTGCCAGGGCCGGTTCTGCGGCCTGACGGTCAGCGAGCTGATCGCGCAGGAGCGCGGCGTGCCGGTCAGCGAAGTGGGCTACTACCGCTTGCGTTTTCCCACCAAGCCGCTCACCTTGGGCGAGCTGGCCGCCTTGCCGCAGACCGAGGCGGCGCGCAGCGCGGTGGTCCGCAAGTGATATGAGCGGCGACCCGCAGGCCGGCCGGCGCGCGCAGGTCATCATCGTGGGCGGCGGACTGCACGGCAGCTCGACCGCCCTGCACCTGGCGCGCGCCGGCGTGCCGGCCCTGGTGATCGAGAAGAACTACGTGGGCCGCCATGCCTCGGGCGTGAACGCCGGTGGCGTGCGTACGCTCTCGCGCCATGTGGCGGAAGTGCCGCTCGCGCTGGCCTCGCGCCAGCTGTGGTGCCGCATCGGCGAACTAGTCGATGACGATTGCGGCTTCGAGCAGCACGGCCAGGTGCGCATCGCGGAGAACGAAGCGGACCTGGCCGTGCTGCATGAGCGGCTGGCGCTCATGCGGTCGCTGGGGTACACCCATGAAAGCTGGATCGACGCCGCGGAACTGCGTGCGATGATCCCGCGCATAGTCCCCACCGTGCTGGGTGGGCTGATCGCCCGCGCGGACGGCGCTGCCGATCCCTACCGGACCACGCTGGCCTTTCGCCGCAAGGCCGCCGCGCTGGGCGCGCGTTTCCTGGAGGGGGTGCGTGTGCACGCCACGCACCGCGAGAGGGGGCAATGGGTGGTGCAGACCAGTGCCGGCAGGTATACCGCACCCACGATCGTCAATTGCGCCGGCGCCTGGGCCGGCCAACTCGCCGCGCAGTGGGACGAACCCGTTGCCTTGCAGACTATCGCACCTATGATGCTGGTGACGCTGCGCATGGCGCACTTTCTCGATCCCGTGGTGCTGGGCACCGGGCGGGCGCTGTCGTTCAAGCAGCGCGCCAACGGCACGGTGCTCATCGGCGGCGGGCGGCGGGCCTGGGTGGATCGCGACAGCGAATCGACCGAGCTGGATTTCCGCACCCTGGCCCAGGGTGCGCGCATGGTGTGCGAGCTGTTTCCGCACATGGCGGGCGCCGTGCTGAACCGCGGCTGGGCCGGTATCGAGGCCGCCATGCCGGACGAGATTCCGGTGATCGGCCCGAGCCTGCGGCGCGAACACGCCTTCCATGCCTTCGGCTTTTCCGCCCACGGTTTCGAGTTGGGGCCGATCGTGGGCCGCATCCTGTGCGAGCTGATCACCGAGAGCCGCAGCAGCCTGCCGATCGAGCCGTTCGGTATTGGCCGTGCCGCCGCGCGCGTCAGCCAGCGTCCTTGAGCGCTTCCTTTTCCCGCAGGATCCTGACGGCCACCGCCGCGGCGTTGCGCACGTGCAGGCTGCCCGCCTTGCGCGCCCTTGCGCCGTCGCGGGCGGCCAGCGCATCCATCAGGTCGGACAGTTCGGCGATGCTCTGCTTGGCGCGCCCGGGGGCCTGCATGGACGTCGAGCGCAACAGCATGACGCGCGAATTGAGCAGCTTCAGGGTGATGGTCAGGGCTTCGTTGCCGCAGCCTTCCATCAGGCATTCGTAGAAACGGTTCTTGGACTTGATTTGCGCCAGCGCGTCGCCGTGGGCGAGCTCCTGCTTGAGGGCCTTGAACGCTTCCTTGAGCGCCTTCAGGTGCTCGGCCGAGGCCCGCTCGGCGAACAGCTGGCTGGCCAGGCCTTCGAGTTCTTCGCGCACCTGGTAGATGCCTTCGGCCTGCTCGGGGGTGAGCCGCTCGACCACCGGCCCGCGATGGGCGATGACGTTGATCAGGCCTTCGGATTCGAGCTGGCGCAGCGCTTCGCGCACCAGCGTGCGGCTTACGCCGGTCATTTCGCACAGTTCGCGCTCGGGCAGGCGGTCGCCGGGCCGAAAGCGCCCCAGCAGGATGGCGTTGCGGATGCTTTCCGTGACGCCATGGCGCAGGACGGAGGCGACGCGGGGCACTTTGAAGTCGGCGATGGGCTTGGCTGCTTCTTGCATTTGATCTCGATAGGTAGGCCAGCGCTGGGCTGGAGGCACACCCTCAACAAGCCTGCATTTTAGCCCCTTTGCATCGTGGCCGAGCCATGCGGCGCGGGCCGGGGCCCGCATGGCTGGCCGCCGCGCTTCGCGTGCCGTGCGAATTTTGTTTGCATGATCTTATTACTATAATACAATCATATCAAACGACAATGAGCCGGACGCCCACGCGTTCGCGCGGCAAGGAGACGACATGCCGGATACGACAGCTCCCTTCGAGGTCTTTGCGATCCGCTACGCCCATCATGGCGGGCGCCGCCCCGAGGAAAACTTCATCGGCGGGGGGGACTTCCACGACGCGGATTCGCCGCTGGACTATTTCGTCTGGGTGGCGCGCCGCGGGCAAGAGATCTATCTGGTCGATACCGGGTTCGCGCAAGAGGCGGCGGCCCAGCGCAAGCGCACGCTGCTGGTGCGGCCCGCCCAGGCGCTGGCCGGGCTGGGCATCGATGCGGCCAAGATCGAGCACGTGATCCTGACCCACCTGCATTACGACCATGCGGGCACGCTGGACGATTTTCCGGCGGCCACCTTCCATGTGCAGGACGCCGAGCCGGCCTACGCGACGGGCCGCTGCATGTGCCACAAGGTGCTGCGCCAGCCCTACGACGTCGAGGACGTGGTCGGCTTCATCCGCAAGGTGTATGCGGACCGCGTGGTGTTCCACGATGGCACGGCCGAACTGGCGCCCGGCTTGTCGCTGCACCTGGTGGGCGGGCATTCGAGGGGGCTGCAGGTCGTACGGGTCTGGACCCGGCGGGGCTGGGTGGTGCTGGCCTCCGATGCCACGCACCTGTACGCCAACATCGGGCGCTCGCTGCCGTTTCCGGCCGTCTACAGCATCGGCGACATGATGGAGGGCTTTCGGCGCGTGCGCGAGCTGGCCGATTCCGAGGACCACATCATCCCGGGCCATGACCCGCAGGTCATGGTCCGCTATCCGGCGGCCAGCGCGGCGCTGGAGGGCCGCATCGTGCGGCTGGACGTGGCGCCCAAAGCCTGAAAACCCATCGAGCCGGCCGGGCGCTGGGCCCGGGCCGGACCTGGAGACAAGAATGATGATGCACGTTTTGCTGCGCGGCGCCGTCCTGGCGGCCGGCGCGATGCTGGCCGGCGCGCCGGCCGTGGCGCAAGCCGAATTTCCCTCGCGGCCGATCTCGCTGGTCGTGCCGTATGCGCCGGGCGGCACCACCGACATCCTGGCGCGGCTGGTCGCCAAGCCGATGGGCGAGTTCCTGGGGCAGCCGGTCGTGGTCGAGAACACCAGCGGCGCGGGCGGCACCATAGGCACCCAGCGGGTGGTCAAGGCCGCGCCGGACGGCTATACGCTGACCTTCGGCAATATGGGCTCGCTGGCCGCCAACGCGCCGCTGTATCCCTCGGCGGGCTTCGATCCGGTGCGCGACCTGGCGCCGGTCGGCCTGGTGGCCACCGTGCCGATGGTGCTGGCGGTGAGCAACGGATCCGGCGTGCAGACGCTGCAGTCGCTGATCGACGCCATGAAGAACAAGCCGGGCGCCTTCAATTTCGGTTCGGGTGGGCCGGGCACGACCAATCACCTGGCCGCCGCCATGTTCCTGCACCTGTCGGGCACCAAGGCCGAGATCATCCAGTACCGCGGCGCCGGCCCGGCCATCACCGACCTGATGGCCGGCCAGGTCCAGGGCGTGATCGACCAGACCCTGACGATGGTGCCGCTGCACTCGGACAAGCGGGCGCGCGCCCTGGCGGTCTCGGGCCCGGCCCGGATCGACTCGGCCAAGGACGTGCCGACCTTCGCCGAGGCGGGTCTGCCCAGCTTCGACCTGACGGTATGGAACGCCATCGCCGCGCCGCGCGGCACGCCCGGGCCGGTGATCGAGAAGCTGGCCCAGGCCCTGTCCCGCGCGCTGGACACCCCGGAGGTCGCCGACCGCCTGGCACAGTTCTCGGCCACGGCGCCGGCCGGCGCGCAGCGCGGCCCCCAGGCCTTGGGCGAACTGATCGAGAACGACGCCCGGCGGCTGGCCAAGCTGATCCAGGCGGCGGGCATCCAGACGAACTGAGCCCGCATCCGGCAGGGCGGACCGATCCGCAAGTCTCCAGGAGAGAACGATGAGCAGATTGAACGGAAAGACCGCGGTGGTGACCGGCGCGGCGGGCGGACTGGGCCATGCGATCGCGCAGGCCTTCGCGGCCGAGGGGGCGGTTCTCGCCCTGCTGGACAATAACGCGGCCCTGGTCGAGCAGGCCGCCGCGGCGCTGCCGGGCGGGCGCGGGCATGCCTACGTGTGCGACGTGTCCGACCGCGCGGCGGTGCGGGCGGCGGTGGACGATTTCGCCGCCCGCGCGGGCGGGCTCGATATCCTGGTCAACAACGCGGTGTACTTCAGCTACGGGCCGCTGGCCGAGATGGCCGAGGACGTCGTCGACCGCATGGTCGATGTCGGGCTCAAGGGCACCTTCTGGGCCCTGCAGGCGGCCACCCCGCACCTGGTCGCGCGCGGCGGCGGCAGCGTGATCAACCTGTCCTCGATCGCCGTGTCGTTCTCCATCCGCCATGCCGCGGTCTACAGCGCCATCAAGGGCGCGCTCGATACGCTGACGCGCCAGCAGGCCGTGGAACTGGGCGCGCACGGCGTGCGGGTCAACGCGCTGGCGCCCGGGCCGGTCGTGACACCCGGCGCGAGCTCGGTCATCACCGACGAAGGCTGGGAAGCCAGGCGCCGGCGCACGCCGCTGGGCCGGCTGGCCACGCCGGCCGAAGTGGCCGCCGCGGCGGTGTTCCTGGCCAGCGAGGACGCAGCCAGCATTGCCGGCGTCACGCTCAAGATCGACGCCGGCATCACTGTCGCGGGGCCCTGAGGCCGTCGGTCCGCTTCGCTTGCAGTACCACGTTTGGCTCGCAGTCACTATCGAAGGTAGTACAGACGGAGTTGCCGATGGACCCGATGCAAGGACGAACCGCCCGCACCGTGGCGGGCCGGCTGGTCGATAGCGCCTTGGCGCAGACCGGCCAGGCCCTGGGCGCGGCGCCGATGGAGCGGGCGCAGGCCTGCCTGCTCGATTATCTTTCCTGCGCCTTCGAGGCGCTGCCCTTGCCGTGGTCGGAGCAGGCCGCCCGCCTGGCGGTGCCGCTGCCAGCGGGCGGCGCGTGCATCGTGGGCCGCGCGGGCGGCTATGTCCCGGCCGACGCCGCCTTCGCCAACGCCGTGGCCGGCCATGGATTGGTGCGCGAGGACATGCATGCCGGCAGCGTGGCGCACCTGGGCGTGATCGTCTGGCCCACGCTGCTGGCGCTGGCCCAGCAGCGGCCGGTGTCCGGCCGCGACCTGCTGGTGGCCGCCATCGTGGGCTATGAGACCGGCGCGCAGATCGGCCGGGCCGTCATGACCGAGGCGCTGGGCCGGCTGTTCCGCCCGACGGGACTTGTCGGGCCGTTCGCGGCGGTGGCGGCCGGCGCGCGGCTGGCGGGCCTGGACGGCGAACAGGCGCTCAATGCCTTCGCCCTGGCCGGCAACTGCTGCGGCGGGCTGAACGAATGGCCGCACACCGGCGCCAGCGAGATGTACTTCCACCCGGGCTTTGCCGTGCGCAACGCGATGGCCTGCCTGGCGCTGGCCCGGCAGGGCGCCACCGGCTCGGCATCCATCCTGGAAGGGCAGGCGGGGTTCTTCGCCGCGTATGCGCGCGCGCCGCTGGCGGTGGAGCTGGCGCTGTTCGCGCGCGGGCAGCCGGAAATCATGGCGGTCTTCAACAAGGCGGTGCCGGCCTGCAACTTCGCCCAGTCGCCCTGCCAGGCAGCCCTGGCCCTGGCGGCGCGCCTGCAAGGCCGGCAGGTGGCGGCCGTGCGCATCGAAACCACCCGCGCGGCGCTGGCCTATCCGGGGTGCAGCGCCACCGGCCCGTTCGAACGCGCCTTGCAGGCCAAGATGAGCATCCCCTTCGGCGTGGCCGCGACGCTGGCCCGCGGCCAGGTGGCCGAGGCCAACTACGCCGACCTGCACGACCCCGAGGTGTGCCGCCTGCTGGCGGCGACCACGCTGGCCGAGGATCCCGCGTACACCGCCGCGTTCCCGGCCCGCCAGGGCGCGCGCGTGACCGTCCGCCTGGCCGACGGCCAGGTGCTGTCCGAGGCGCTGGACGACGTGCGGGCCGCCGACGATGCGCTGATCCGCGCGCGCTTTCTGGCCGCGGCCGCGCCCGTGCTGGGCCAGGCCGGCGCGCAGCGCATCGCCGGCTTTGTCGATCAATTGCAGCATGCTCCGGATGCCGGCGAGCTGGCGCGCTTGTGCGCCGTGCCGGCGGCGCCGGAGGAACATTCCTTGGGACGGACGCCGTTATGACGGAACTTCAGATACAGGTCGAGGCTTTCCTGCAGGCCCTGGCCGCGGGCCTGCTGGTCGGCGGGCTCTATGGCCTGATGTGCGTGGGGCTGGCCATCATCTTCGGCATCATGCGCGTGATCAACTTCGCGCAAGGCGATTTCATGATGCTGGGGATGTACGTGATCTACTACATCTTCATCGGCCTGGGCGTGCAGACGCTGGCCGGCGGGCTGCTCGGCCCCTACCTGTCCATCCTGCTGTCGGTGCCCATCATGTTCGCCTTCGGGTACCTGGTGCACTATTTCCTGGTTTCCCGGGTCACGGGCAGCCGCACCGCCGCGCTGGACGGGGAAGGGCACTACGCGCAGCTGATCCTGACGCTGGGCATCGCGCTGGTGCTGCAAAACGGCAGCATGATGCTGTTCGGCCCGCAGCTGGTTTCCCTCCGCACCCCGCTCTCTAGCAGCGCCTGGGAACTCGGCCCCATGTGGGGCGAGGCCGTCAGCATCTTCGTCAACAAGGGCCGCGGCGTCGCGGCGCTGATCTCGCTGGCGGTGATCGGCCTGCTGGCCCTGCTTATCGGCCGCACGCGGCTGGGCAAGTCGCTGCGCGCGGCCGCCGACAACCCGGCCGCCGCGGCCTACATGGGGATCGACGTGACCCGGTCCTATCGCGTGGCCTTCGCGCTGGGCACCTGCGTCACGGCCCTGGCCGGCGGGCTGCTGGCCACCAACTATCCCTTCCATCCCTTCGTCGGCCTGGAGTTCGTGATCATCATGTACGCGGGCGTGGTGCTGGGCGGGATCGGCAGCATCGTCGGCGCCTTCTGGGGCGGCATGGTGATCGGGCTCGTGCAGCAGCTCGCCAGCCTGGTCCTGCCCACGCAATTGCAGAACGCGGCGATCTTCGTGTTCTTCCTGCTGATCGTGACCTTGCGTCCGCAAGGATTGTTCGGCCGTGTCTCGGAGCGAACCTGATGAAACGCCTTCATTCTCCGGTGGTCCTTGTCCTGGCCGCGGCCGCCTACCTGGGCGTGGCCTTGAGCGTGCAGAACGCCTATCACCAGCTGATGTTCACGCTGGTGCTGGTGTGGGCCTGCTTCGGCCTGTCCTGGAACATGCTCAGCGGCTATACCGGCCTGGTGTCCTTCGGCCACGCGGCGTTCTTCGGCCTGGGGGCCTACGCCACCGTCCTGGCGCAGATCCATTGGGACGTCTCGCCCTGGTTCATGATCCCGGTCTCGGCCGCGATCGGCGCCGCGGCCGGCGTGCTGGTGGGCCTGCCCACCTTCCGCCTGCGCGGCCACTACTTCGCGCTGTCGATGCTGGCCTATCCGCTGGCGCTGCTCTACGTGGCCGAATGGCTGGGGCTGCAGGAAGTCACGTTTCCCATGAAGCGCGAGAATGCCCAGTGGTACATGCAGTTTTCCGATCCGCGCGTCTATACGGTCATCGCGATGGGGCTGCTGCTGCTGTTCGTGCAGCTGACCCGCCGCGTCGAGCGCACGCGCTTTGGCATGGCGCTGATCGCCATCAAGCAGAACGAGGCGGCCGCCGAGGCCGCGGGTATCGACACGCTGCGCTGGAAGCTCAAGGCCATTGCGCTGAGCGGCGCGATCGCGGGGGCCACCGGCGCGTTCTATTCCGTGGTGCTGCTGGTGGTGACGCCGCAATCGGTGTTCGGCATGCTGGTCTCGGCGCAGGCGCTGACGGTGTCGATGTTCGGCGGCGTAGGCACGGTGTGGGGGCCGATCATCGGCGCGGCCGTGCTGATCCCGCTGGGGGAGATCCTGCACGCCGAGCTGGGCAGCGCCTATCCCGGCATCCAGGGCGTGATCCTGGGGGTGGCCATCATCGTCGTCATCCTGCTGGCGCCCGAGGGCGTGTTCTGGAAGGTGCGCGACCGGCTGCGCCGCAAGCGCGCGGTGCTGCCGGCCACGGCCCACGCGCTGGCGCCCGGCGCCGAGGCGCCGGCTCAGGATCCGCCCGGCGGCCCGGCCCCGGCAGCGGCCGGCGCGCGCGGGCCGGCCGGCGAGATCGTCATGGACGTGCGCAACGTGTCCAAGCGGTTCGGGGGCTTGCGGGCCGTGCAGGACGTGAGCTTTACCGTGCGCCGCGGCATGATCCTGGGGATCATCGGCCCGAACGGCGCGGGCAAGACGACGCTGTTCAACCTGCTCAACGGCTTTCTCAAGCCCGACCAGGGGCAGGTGATCGTCAAGGGCACGGACATGGCCGGGCGCAAGCCGCATGTGCTGTGCGCCGCGGGCGTGGGGCGCACCTTCCAGGTCATGCGGCCGTTCATGCGGCTGACGGTGGCGCAGAACGTGAAGGTGGGCGCATACGTCAATGCCCGCAGCGAAGAGCAGGCCCAGGCCAACGCCGAGCGAGCCGTGCGGCAGCTGGGATTGGCCGGCTGCGCCGACCAGCTGGCCTCGACGCTGAGCACGCGCGAGCTGCGCCTGATGGAGCTGGCCCGGGCGGTGGCCGGCCAGCCCGAGATCCTGCTGCTGGACGAGACGCTGGCGGGGCTGGGCCACGACGAGTCCGAAGGGGTGGTGGCGGCGATCCGCTCGCTGGCCCAGGCGGGCATGACCATCGTCATCATCGAGCACACCATGAAGGCGATGGTGCGGCTGGTGGACGAGTTCGTGGTGCTGGACCACGGCCAGGTGCTGGCGGTGGGCAAGCCCGGCGAGATCACGCGCGACAAGCGCGTGGTCCAGGCCTATCTCGGAAAAAAATGGAGCGCCCAGAATGCTGGAGATTGATCGACTCAACGCGGGCTATGGCGCGCTGCCGGTGCTGCACGATCTGTCGCTGAAGGTGGCGGCCGGCCAGTTCGTATCGGTGGTCGGGCCCAATGGCGCCGGCAAGAGCACCTTGTTCAAGACGATCTCGGGGACGATAGGCACGCTCTCGGGCTCGATCCGCTTCGAAGGCCAGGACCTGCTGGCGGTGCCCCCGCACCGGCGCGCGCACCTGGGTATCGCGCACGTGCCCGAGGGGCGCCAGGTCTTCGCCTCCATGACGGTGCTGGAGAACCTGGAGATGGGCGCCTATACCGAAGCGGGCAGGCGCCGCTGGGCCGATAACCTGGCGCGCATCTACGAATGGTTTCCGGTGCTGCACAAGCGCGCGCGGCAACTGGCCGGGACGCTGTCGGGCGGCGAACAGCAAATGCTTGCCATCGGCCGGGGATTGGCGTGCGCGCCCAAGCTGCTGATGCTGGACGAGCCCTCGATGGGCTTGTCGCCGGCCATCGCGGATTTCATTTTCGAGCGGCTGATGGAGATCCGCAGCGAGGCCGGGCTGACGGTCCTGCTGGTCGAGCAGCGGGTGGCCGAGGCCTTGCAGTCGGCCGACTACGGTTATGTGCTGGAGACCGGAAGAGTGGTGTTGGAAGGCGGCAACGAGACCCTGATCGCGGACGACCGTGTCCGCAGGGCCTATTTGGGCATGTAGTGCGATCCGCGAGGCGGACACGAGGAGACGACCATGAAAGCAAGACCGATACGCGCCGCGCTGTCCGCGGCCATGCTGATATCCGCGAGCCTGCTGCCCTTGCCGGCGGCGCAGGCGGCCGAGCCGGCCGAGGTGCAGGTGGGCCTGCTCGCGCCCATGTCGGGCCTGTACGCGCGGCCCGGGCAGGTGATGAGGATGGGCGCCGAGATGGCGGTGGCCGACATCAACAAGGCCGGGGGCATCCAGGCGCTGGGCGGGGCCAAGCTCAAGCTGGTGGTGATCGATTCGGGCGACTCGACCGAGAAGGCCAAGAGCGCCGCGCAGCGCATGGTGGCCGACTTTCCCGGGCTGGTCGCCGGCACGGGCGCCTACCTGAGCTCCTTCACCCTGGCCGTGACCGAGGTGACCGAGCGGGCCAGGCTGCCGATGCTGACCCTGTCCTATTCGGACCAGATCACCAACCGCGGCTTCAAGTACATCTTCCAGACCTCGGCCACGGCCGGCAAGCAGGCCGACATCGCCTTGCCGACCATCCTGGACCTGGCCGAGCAGGCGTCGGGCAAGCGCCCGGTCACGGTGGCGATCGTGACGGACAACACGGCCGCCTCGCTGTCCTCGGTCAAGGCGATGAAGGACGGCCTGCTGGACAAGTACGGGCTCAAGCTGGTGGTGGACGAGACCTTCACCCCGCCGCTCTCGGACGCCTCCTCGCTCATCCAGCAGGTGCGCTCGCGCCGTCCGGACCTGGTGTTCTTCCTGCCCACCGTGATATCGGACGCCAAGCTGATCCTGGAGAAGATGAACGAGATGAACGTGCGGATCCCGCTGATCTCGTTCGGCATCGCCATCGCCGAGCCCGACGTGCTCAACACGGTAAGCCCGCAGCTGCTCAACGGCGTGATGTCGGCCGTGGCCAACTGGGGCGCCAAGGGGCAGGAAGGCCTGATCGAACGGATGCGGGTCGAGTACAAGGAGCCCTGGATGACGCAGAACGCGATCTCCACCTATGGCGACATGTGGATCATCAAGGCCGCGCTGGAGAAGGCCGGCAAGGCGGACCGCGAGGCCGTGGCGCAAGCCATGCGCGCGCTGGACGAGGGCAAGTCGCCGTACTTTCCCGGGGGCGAGCTCAAGTTCGACGAGGCCGGGCACCGCGTGGGCGCGGGGCTGACCGTGATCCAGTGGCAGGACGGGGTGCCGGTGACGGTGTTTCCGCAAGACCTGGCCCTGGCCAAGCCGATCTGGCCGGGCAAGTAGGCCCGCCCGGGTCCCGGATGCGGGCGGGCCGGACGCAGCTCTCCCTGCGGGCGCCGCGCACGCCCGCTTAATAAAAAAATAAAAGAGTGCTTTCATGCTTATAAAGGGAACCGGGACTTTGCGCGGATTGTTGGGATATGCACCTTCTTCTTGTGGAAGACGACGCCATGCTGGGCGAGAGCATCTGCGACGGCGCGCGCCGCGGGGGATGGCGCCTGGACCATGTCGGCGATGCGCGCGCGGCGCGCCTGGCGCTGACCGACCACATGTATGCGGCCGTCCTGCTGGACATAGGCCTGCCCGGCGACTCCGGCCTGGCGGTGCTGCGTTTCATGCGCGGCCGCTACGACGCCACGCCGGTGCTGATCCTGACCGCGCGCGGCCAGCTGAGCGAACGGATCGCCGGGCTGGACGCCGGGGCCGACGATTACCTGGTCAAGCCGTTCCAGTTCGGCGAGCTGTGGGCGCGCGTGCGCTCGATCATCCGCCGCAGCCAGGGCCAGGTGGTGCCGGTATTCACGCATGGCGACGTGCAGATCGACCGGAGCCGGCGCGTGGTCACCAAGGCCGGCGTCGAAGTCGTCCTGAGCGCGCATGAGTACCGGACGCTGCTGGCGCTGGCCGAGCGGCCCGGCCATGTGATGACGCGCGACCACCTGCACAATGTCGTCTATGGCGCCGGCAGCAGCGTCGAAAGCAACACCATCGCCGTCTTCATCCACCAGCTGCGCCGCAAGCTGGGGGACGACCTGATCCGGACCGTGCACGGGCTGGGGTACGTCATCGGGCAGCCGGGCGCATGAAAGCCAGCTCCCTGAACGCACGGCTGATCCTGGTGATCGTCTGGGTCATCGTGCTGAGCTGGCTGGCCGTGGCCGGGGTCATCCTGATGCAGTTCTCCCTGAACCAGACCAGCACCTCGGACACCGAGCTGGCCACTATCGCCACCCAGGTCCTGCGGACCATTCCGGCCGACGCCACGCTGGACGGCGAGGCGGGATGGGAAGGCCTGCAGCTGGGGCAGCCGCCAGGCCTGGACCTCGAATTGCTGCTGTTCCAGATATGGGTCGATGGCCAGCGGCTGTACGCCGCCACGCCGGGCGCGCCGCGCTCGCCGTTCAAGCCGGATTTCGGCGACGGCCTGGCCTCGACCGTGGTGGACGGGAAGAAGTGGCGCGTCTACTCCGTGACGGACGGGGCCGGACGGGTGACCGTCCAGGCCGGCAATCCCCAGGACGTCGTGGACAAGGACATGCGCGACGCGGCCGGCCACGCGCTGATCCTGGCCACGGCCCTGTTGCTGATCGTGGCGGCCGCCATGCGGTTCGTGACCCGAAACGCCTTCCAGTCCGTCCGTACCCTGAGCCAGGCCATCCGCCAGCGGAAAAGCCTGGATTTCACGCCCCTGCCGATGGACCGCCTGCCGCGTGAGCTGCACCCGTTCGTCGCCTCGTTCAACAGCCTGCTGCAGCAGCTGGACGAAGCCATCGAGGGCGAGCGCCGTTTCATCGGCAACGCGGCCCACGAACTGCGCACGCCGCTGTCGGCCTTGCAGGCGCAGGCCGAAATCGCGCTGTCCGCGACCGATCCCCAGGACAAGGAAGCCGCCTTGAAGAAGCTGCTGGCGGTGGCCGAGCGCAGCACGCGGCTGTCCGAGCAATTGCTCGACCTGGCAAGAATCGACGCGGGCGCCAAGGCGCCCCGGCATGCGCCGGCCGACCTGGCCGGCCTGGTGCAGCATGTGGTCCAGGAGTTCGAGGTATACGCCAGCCAGAACCGGCGGTCGCTATACCTGGACGTGCATCCCTGCATGATCCGCTGCGACATCGACGAGATCGGCATCCTGCTGCGCAACCTGCTGGACAACGCCATGCGCTATACCCCGGAAGGAGGCAATGTGCTGGTGCGCTGCGGCTACGAGTCGCTCGCGGGGCTGGGCAGGGCAGGCGAAGTCTACCTGGAGGTCTCGGACGACGGCCCGGGCGTGGAGGCCGCCGAGCGCCAGGCCATCTTCGCGCGTTTTCACCGGGCCGCGGGCACGTCCGGGCGCGGCAGCGGCATCGGCCTGTCGCTGGTCGCGGCCATCGCCAAGTCCCATCATGCCACCATCAACGTGGGCGCCGGGCTGGAGGGGCGCGGGCTGATGGTGCGCATCCGGTTTCCGGGCATCAAGGCCCGCCACGGTTAAAGCACGCTTAAAAACGCTAAAAAAAGCCTAAACCCGCATGGGCAACATCCGGCCTGACGGCGCGCCGCTTCGGCGCGCCGGGAAAGGAGGACGCCATGCCAGCCCGCACGCTTTATCCAGGTCCGCCCGCCGTGGCCTGCTTCATCCGGACCACCGTGCTTGCCGCCGGCCTGCTGTGCCTGAGCGCATGCGCCGGCAATGCCGCCAAGGAGCCGCCGGCGGCCGCCGATGCCGGTCAAGGCAATCAGGCTCACCATGCCGGGCACATCAACGATCCGTGGGAGCGCTACAACCGTGCGATGTACCAGTTCAACGCCAAGGTGGACAAATACGTCGCGCGGCCCATCGGCGTGGCCTACGACAAGGTGGTGCCGGACGCCGTGCAGCACCGGGTGACGGCCTTCTTCGCGAACCTGCAGGAGCCGCGCACCCTGGTCAACCAGCTGCTCCAGGGCCGGCCCGTGGGCGCGGCCAGGACGCTGGGCCGCTTCGTGGTCAATACCACGGTCGGGGTGGCGGGGATCTTTGATCCGGCCAGCGGGATGGCGCTGCCTCGCGCCAACGAAGACCTGGGCCAGACCCTGGCGGTCTGGGGCTGGGAGGACTCCCGGTTCTTCGTCGCGCCGCTGCAAGGGCCCAGGACCTTGCGGGACTTCGTCGGCGGCTTCGGCGACAAGCCATTGAACCCCACCGGCTATATCGAGGATGGGGGCGTGGGCATGGCCGTCACGGCGGTACGGATGGGCAGCATGCGGGCGGCCGCCTTTCCCGCCGACAGGATGCGCGCCGAAGCCTTGGACGAGTACACCTTCGTGCGCGATGCCTGGATGCAAAGACGCAGGCACCAGATCGAACAGCGGCAATGAGCCCGCACGCCCCGGTGCGGCTGCAGGTCAGCGCATCGCCGAATACTCCGTCGGCGCCAGGAAGTAGTTTTCGATGCGTTCGACGATGGGCTTTTCGGCCTCGCTGGCCGCGCGCTTGGCGATCCATTCCGGGTCGGCCTGGAAGGCGTTCCACTTTTGCTCGCGTTCGGCCAGGCTTTCCCACTTGAGCAGGTAGGTCAGGGCGTGGTTGCTGGGGCCCGACAGCGTGGTCCAGAAACCCACCTGCTCGATCCCGTATTTCTTGAAGAAGCCCAGCGTGGTGCCGCTGAACCGCTCGTGCAGCGCCGGCAGGCGGCCCGGGGCGCAGTGGTAGATCCGCATTTCGATGATCATGATGTCTTGTCCTTGTCCTTGTCCTTGTCCTTGTCCTTGTCCTTGTCCTTGTCCTTGTCCTTGTCCGTTCCGGGTTCAACGCGCCTGGCGGTAGTCCTGCTCGGAGACTTCCTCGAGCCAGTCCGCATCGCCCAGGGAAATCGCCACGTGGCTCATGTAGCTGTCGGCCGAGGCGCCGTGCCAGTGCTTCTCGTGCGGGCCGATCCATACGAAGTCGCCGGTGCGGATCGGCTCGGCCTGCTGGCCGTGCACGCAGATCCAGCCGCTGCCGCCGGTGACCTGCAGGATCTGGCCTTGCGCATGGGTGTGCCAATGGGTGCGCGCGCCGGGCGAGAAGAACACATGGTTGATGCCCACGCCGTCGGTGGGCGCCATGACGGGGTCGGCCCATACCACGCCGGTAAAGGTGGGGCCGCGCTGTTCGGAGGGCTTGCCCTGCGCCCTGCCGTGAATGACCTTCATGCTCGATCTCCTTGGGGTTGGTGCAGCCGGATGCCGCCGGACACGTCGCCGATGGCATCGACTACCTTGTTGCTGATCATCTCGCCGTAGCCCAGCGCCGTGGCAAGGCCGAAGCTGGCCAGGGGCCCGGATCCGTTGAGCGAGGCCACGCCCAGTTCGCGCGCGCGCTCGATATACAGGACCACGTCCTTGGTCATGAGCTTGCTCGTCAGGCCGCCTTCCAGGTAGTTGCCGTCCACGATGGAAGGAAAGCGGTTGAGCGTGGCGAAGTTCACGCCGCTGCTGCTGTTGAGCACGTCCAGCAGCTGGTGCAGGTCCAGCCCGGCCTTCTTGCCGGCGACCATGACCTCGGCGGTGGCCGCCAGGCTGACCGCGTTCAGGAAATTGTTCAGCAGCTTGGTGGTGTGGCCGGCGCCGCTGGCGCCCATGTTCAGCGCCTTGCTGCTGATCGGGGCAAAGGCCCACCGCACCGCCTCGATGGCCTCGGGCTCGCCGCCGATCATCAGCGTAAGCGTGCCTTTTTCGGCTGCCGCCGCGCCGCCGGAGATGCCGGCATCGATGTAGCGCACGCCGCGTGCGGCCAGCAGTCCGTGCAGGCGGATCGTGGAGCTGGCCGCCGCCGTGCTCAGGTCGACCACGGTCTGGCCGGCCCTGGCGTGCGCCAGGATGCCGTCCTGGCCTTCGACCACCGATTCGACCGCATGGCTATCGGGCAGGGACAGCATGACGAGGTCGGCGAAGTCCACCACTTCCTTGATCGAGCCGGCCGTTTGCGCGCCCGCGGCGGCAGGCCGCGCCGGATCGCGGTCCAGGCCGAGCACGGCGATGCCGGCGTCCACCAGGCGCCGCGTCATGCGCGCGCCCATGTTGCCCAGCCCGATGAATCCTATCCTGTCTTGTCTCATGATCGTTCTTCTACCCTGCAAGCGTTCATTGGCGCTGTTCGGCCTCGTAGGCCCTGATGGCGTCGCTGGCCACGCGAAACGCCGCCAGGCCCAGCGGCGCGCCACAGTAGACGGCGGCCTGCATGAGCACCGCCCGGATCTCTTCCTTGGTGACGCCGTTGTTCAGGGCGCCCTTGACGTGGACGGCAAGCTCGTGGTGCTGGCTCATGGCGGTGAGCATCGCCAGGTTGACGATACTGCGCGTCTTGGCCGAAAGGGTGGGATCGCCCCAGATTTCGCCCCAGCAGTATTCGGTGACCAGCTTCTGCATCGGCCGGTTGAAGTCGTCCGCGGCCTCCCAGGACTTCTGGACGTGGGCGGCGCCCAGCACCTTCTTGCGTTGGCTGAAGCCTTTGTCGAAGCGATCGTTCTGTTCCATGTGCATTCCCGTGGTGTGGATAAGGGGTTGGCTGCCGTGGCCGAAGGGGGCGTCTTCGGTGGGCCGTGATAAGTTTGGAAGGCGGGGATCAGGCGCATGCCGTTTGTTCGCGGCCGCCAGGGCGTTTGCCATCCGGACGGATTGCACATGAGGCCGAAGCGTTGCGGCCGGTCCATGCATGACACCTCGCTTGAATTTAATATGATTATATTCCCGTAATACAATCCGTCAATCTAGAAAAAGGCCCGGGCATGGCGCCTGCCTCTGCCCGGGCCCGGACGGCGTCGGCCTGTTGCGCTTTAGCCGGGCGCGGCCCGGATCTGCACGCCCGCGAAGTTCTCGACCACGCGCGCCACTTCCGCGTAGTCGGCCTGCGGGCCGCACAGGGCGTTGGTCATCACCAGCATCTCCTTGACGGCCGCGCCCACCATCATCGGGATGCCCCGGCGCTCGGCCTCCTGCAGGCAAAGCCGCACGTCCTTGTGCGCCAGCCGGGCCGCGAAGCCCACGTTGAACTGCCCGGTCAGTACCTGCTTGGGAAACTTGTCGACCGTGGCCGAGTTGCGGCCCGAGCCGGCATTGATGACCTCGATCATGGTGCTCGGATCCAGCCCGGCTTTCACGCCCAGGGCCATGGCCTCGGCGGTGATGGCCACCGCGGTGGCCGAGAGCAGGTTGTTGGCCAGCTTCATGACCTGGGCCTGGCCGGCGTCGCTGCCCAGGTGGAACGGCGTGCCGAAGTGCGACAGCACGCCGTGCAGCCGGTCGTAGCGCGGCCGCGGGCAGGCCACCATGATGGCCAGGGTGCCGCGCTGCGCGCCGGTGGGCCCGCCGCTGACCGGGGCGTCCACGTATTCGATGCCCTGGGGCGCGAGCACGGCGTGCGCGCGGCGCGCGGCGTCCGGCCCGATGGTGGACAGGTCCACCACGCAGCGGGCGCGGCCGGCCGCGGCCAGTCCTTGCTGCTGCGACAGGACCTGCTCGACGGCCGCACCGTCGGGCAGGCTGAGAAACACCACGTCGGCCGCGCCGGCCACCGAGGCGATGTCGCCGTGGCCGCTGGCGCCGCGCTCGGCCAGCCGCCGGACCGCGGCCGGGTCCCTGTCCGTGACGTGTACCGCCAGGCCGGCATCGAGCAGCCGGCCGGCCATGGGCGCGCCCATGTTGCCCAGTCCGATGAAGCCGTAGGTAAGGCTGTTGGCATCCATGATGTTCTACCTTGAAAGTTGAAAGAAAGCGTTCAACGGGCAGGCAGGCCGATCTGGCGCGCCAGCTCGGCCAATTGCTGCTGGTCGCGCTCGAGCGTGCGCCGAAATCCCGCCGGGCTGCGTTCCTGCTGCGGGGGAATCTGTGCGGCCAGCTGCTCGATGCGCGCCTTGAACTCCGGCGTGGCGACGGCCTCGGACAAGGCGCGCGCCAGCGTATCGACCACCGCCTCGGGCGTGCCCTTGGGCGCGACCAGGCCGTTCCATATCTGCAGCGAGAACTGCGCCAGTCCTCCCTCGGCGAAGGTCGGCACGTCGGGCATCTGGGGCAGGCGCTCCTTGGCGGCCACCGCGATGGCCTTGATCCGGCCGTCCTTGTGCAGCGGCATCATGGTGACCGTCTGGTCGATCATGGCGTCGATGGTGCCGGCCATCAGGTCGGTCAATGCCGGCCCCGAGCCGCGGTACTGCACCAGCTCGCCCTGCGCGCCGGCCATGCGCAGGAACATCGCCTCGGCCAGGTGGGCGGTGGTGCCCGGGCCGCCCGAACCCAGGTAGGGCCGCAGTTCTCCGCTGCGCATGCGCGCGAGCAGGGTGGGCAGGTCCGGCACCGCGCTCTTGTTGCTGACGCTGAGCACCATCGGGACATTGGCCACGGTGCCGACCGGCGCGGTGTCGGCCACCACGTCGATGCCCGACTGCGGATGCAGCAGCGGGATCAGCACCATGGAGTTGTTGCTGAACATCACGGTGTAGCCGTCCGGGGCGGATTTCATCAGGCGCTGGAACCCGAGCAGCCCGCCCGCGCCGGTGACGTTCTCGACCACCACCGATTGCTTCAGGATGCCCGACAAGGCATTGCCCACCAGCCGCGCTAGGGCATCGAGGCTGCCGCCGGGGGCCACGCCCACGATGATGGTAATGGGGCGCGAAGGATAATCCTGCGCCCATGCCGGCGCGGCCAGCGCCAGGACGGACAGCACGCTTGCGATCAGGCGTTTCATGGTTCGTCTCCTTTTGGAATGTCCCGCCTATGGCGGGGGCTGGCGCGCGGCCAGGCAACTGGCCAGCCGCGCAACGGCGTCGGCGCGGTCGAAGTCGCGAAGGATATCCAGGCACCGCGCGGTCGCGTCATCGGGCAGTCCCGCCAGCGGAAACAGCTGGCGGAACTTGTCTTGCACGTCCTGCCAGTGCACGCCGCGCGGGCCCGAGCCCCGGGGCGCCTGGCAGGTGCCGCGGTGGATCGTGCCGTCCTTCAGGTGGATGGCCACGCTGCCGCCGTGCCGGTGCGGGAAGCGGTCGGGCAGCGGCGGCGGGGCCGGGTCGAACTCGATCCTGTCCTGCAGCGCGGCGATGACCGGGTCGGCCATCCTGGCCGGGTCCATGTGCCGCCAGCCGAAGCCCCCGTCCGCGATGGCCGCGGCGACGAAGTAGAACAGGCTGTGGGCGGCGTCCACTAGGTTGCGCGGGTGCGGTTCGCCCTTGAAATGCGTCCATTGCACGGCGGCCGTGATGACGACGCGCTCGACGTCCTGCGGCCGCACCCGGCCTGCGCGCGCGGCGTCGGCGGCCGCCTCGGCGGTCGCATGGAAGGGATGCGCCCCGGGCATGAGCTTGATGGCCATATCGGTGACGATGTCCCAGCTCTGGCCCCAGCCGCGCGCGATCTCGTCCAGCGCCTGTCCGCCCAGCGCATGCAGGAAGCCGCGCGGCAGATCGAGCACGCCCGGCTCGCCCCGGAATCCCGCCTGCGCGGCCAGGGCGGCGCGCACGCCCGCGCTGGCGGCCATGCCGGCGTGGTATTCGCGGGCGCAGCTGGTGTCGGCCGCGATGGCCATGCCGCCGATGGAGGTCGCCGACAGCGCGATGGCGTGCGTCATGCGCTCTGCGTCCAGCCGCAGCAGCCGCCCGGCGGCCGCGCAGGCGCCAAAGACCGTCGATACCGAGCCATGAAAGCCGCGCTGCATGCGCCCGGGCGTCAGGGCTTCGTCGATGCGCCCGGCCAACTCGTAGCCCAGCACCATGGCGGCCAGCACCTCGCGGCCGCTGGCGGCCTGGCGCTCGCCCACGGCCAGGCCCACGGTCGACACGATGGTGCCGATGTGGGCGATGCTGCGCAGGTCGCTGTCGTCCGAGGCGGCGGCGTCGCTGGCCAGGGCGTTGACGCGCACCGCGCCGGCCAGCGGCAGGCGGGCACGGTCGAACCACACCGTGGCCGCCGGCGTGCCGCCATCGCCGATCTCCAGCTCGCGCACGATGCGGGCCGATTCGATGCCGTAGCCCATGGCGGCGCTGGCGATGGTGCTGGCCAGGCTCATCTGCGCCCGCTCCAGGGCCAGCGCCGGCAGCGACTGCGCGGGCGTGGCGACGATGTGTTCGGCCAGGACGCGGGCCAGGGGCTGGCCGGCGGCGGGGGCGGGAGTCTTGCGCGGATTCAATTCAGTTCGCCTTTGCGCCCAGTTGCTTGAGGACGGGTATCCAGGTGTCCAGGTCCTTCCGGACCAGCTGCCCGAAGGCCGCCGGGGACTGCAGCGGCGTGGCGGGCAGGGTGAAGCCTTGCGCGACGAGCTTCTCGCGCACGGCGGGCTTGGCCATGACGCCGTCCAAGGCGGCATGCAGGCGCTCGATCCTGTCGGCGGGCAGCCCGGCCGGGCCGACCAGGCCCCACCACAGCGTGACGGCGTAGCCGGGCAGTCCGCTTTCGGCCAGCGTGGGCACGTCGGGCAGCAGCGCCGAGCGCTCCGGCCCGGTGACCGCCAGCGGCTTCAGGCGTCCGGCGTTGACCAGGCCCAAGGCGGCCGGCAGGTTGTAGAGCCCCAGGTCCACGTCGCCGCTGAGGATCGCGGCCAGCCCCTGGGGCGCGCCGGTGTAGGGCACGTGCAGCATCGGCTTGTCCAGCCGCTGGGCCAGCGTGGCCCCGGCGATGTGATGGCTGGTGCCGGCGCCGCTGGACGAGTAGCGCATGGCTTCGGCGGGCTGGCTGCGAATGGCCTGCAGCAGCGCGCCGATATCGCCGTAGGGCGACTGGCTGGACACCACGACCAGGTTCTGCACGTCCGCGAACTGGCCGATGAAGGAGAAGTCCTTGATGGAGTCGTAGCCCGGCTGGGCATACAGCACCTGGTTGTTCACGAAGGTGCCTTGGGCGGCGATGCCCAGGGTGTAGCCATCGGGCTTGGCGCGCGCGATCTCGGCGGTGCCGATGGTGCCGCCGGCCCCGCCCTTGTTCTCCACCACCAGGGGCTGGCCGAGCGCGCCGGCAAGCTCCGAGGCCACCTGGCGCGATAGCGTGTCGGCGGCGCTGCCCGGGGCGAACGGCACGATCAGCCGGATCGGGCGCTCGGGATAGGCGTGCTGCGCATGGGCCCCGCCGGCCAGCAGGGCGGCGCACGGGGCCAGCGCCAGGGCATACCGCAGCAAAGGAAGTCGCACCATGATTGTCTCCTGTTCTTGTCGGGTCCGCGCTCGGATGGCGCTGTGAAATACTTGATTCATGCTCAAGGGGTGAGCAGACTGTAGGGCGAACCGGCCGGCAACGTCTGCCGAGAGTTTTTATCAACCGTTGAATCAGGCTCAACAATGCACAAGCTCAGGAACCACCTGGGTCCCTTGCGGGTGCTCGATGCGGTGCACCGGGCCGCGGGCGTGGGCAAGGCGGCGGACCTGCTGCACATCACGCCCGGGGCGGTCAGCCACCAGATCCGCAGGCTCGAGCGCGACCTGGGCGTGCGCCTGGTCTACAAGGCCGGCCGCGACATCGCCTTTACCGGCCCCGGCGAGGAACTGGCCCAGCGCGCCGCCGACCTGTTCGACAGGCTGGAGGCGGTGCTGGCCAAGGCCGCCGGGGCCGGCGCCAACCGCCGCATCCGCGTCAAGGTGATCCCGAGTTTCGCCATCAAGTGGCTGATGCCCCGGCTGGGCGGCCTGTATGCGCAACATGGCGACATCGATATCGAGATCGCGACCGTGGCGCGCGCCGACGATACCGACCTGGACGACGCGGACTTCGTGGTCCGCCGCGGCCGCGGCGACTGGCCGGACCTGCGCGCCGATTTCCTGTTCGCCGATGAACTGGTGCTGGCCTGCTCGCCCGGGCTGGCCGCGCGCGTGCGCAGCGTGGACGATCTCAGGCGCCAGAAGCTGCTCAAATCCATGATCGCCCCGCATAGCTGGGACATGTGGTTCGCTTCGCTGGGGCGCTCGCCCGACGCCGCGCTGCGGTTCGTGCCGCTGGCCAACGCGGTGCTGTGCCTGCAGGCCGCCGCCGAAGGCGTCGGGGTGGCGCTGACCCAGCGGGCCTACCTGGCGCAGGAGCTGGCCAGCGGTGCGCTGGTGCAGCCCCTGCCGCACGTGGCGCGCAGCCAGGACGGCTACTACCTGGTCAGCGACCCGCTCAGGTCGGCCGCCGCGCCGTTTCGCACCTTTGCCGAGTGGATGGCGGGCGCCGTGTAGGGCGAGCGGGCGGGCCGGTTGACCGGCGGGCGGGAATGCATAAAACTGTGCAATCTATACATATAAATACGATAAATAGGGGAGGCGCTCCACTTACCTGCCGGAGAGCGTTTAAACATGCCTAAAACCTTCAAGCTTGCCGCCGCCGTCCTGGCGTGCGCCGTCGCCCTGGGCGCTGCCGCCAGCGAATACCCGCAGCGGCCCATCACCATGGTCAGTCCCTTTCCGCCAGGCGGGGCCACCGACGTCATCACCCGCGCCGTGGCCAAGTCCATGGGCGCATCGCTGGGCCAGCCCGTGGTGGTGGTGAACCGCCCCGGCGCCGGCACCACCATCGGCGGCGCCTATGCCGCGGCGCAGCCGGCCGACGGCTACACGCTGCTGATGGCGACCAACACGACCATCGTGGGCGCGCGCTTCCTGTACAAGGACCTGCGCTACGATCCGGACCGCTTCGAGCCCGTGGGCATCGTCGGCACGGCGCCGATGGTCCTGCTCTCGGCCAAGGCCCGCGGTTTCCGGAGCACGGACGACGCCTTGGCCTATGCCAGGCAGCATGGCCAGAACACGCGCATCGCCTCGCAGGGGCCGGGCACGCTCTCGCACCTGCTGGCCGAGTGCCTGCAGTCGGCCGCCGGGCTGAAGATGTCGCACATCCCCTACAAGGGCACCGCCGAAGCCATGCCGGCGCTGATCAACGGCGACGTGGACCTGTTCTACGACACCGTCGGCACCGGCATGACGCAGGCGCAGGGCGGGACCGTGGACGTGCTGCACGCCACCGGCCCGGCGCGCATGTCAACGTATCCGGACGTGCCCACGGTCGCGCAGGCTGGCGTCAAGGATTGCCAGATGCAGGCATGGTGGACGCTGGTGGCCCCGGCGGGCACGCCCGAAGCCGTGCTGGCGCGGCTGCGCCAGGCCCTGCAGGAAACCATGCAGCATGAAGAAGTGCGCCGGAGCATCGCCAGCGCGGGCACCGAGCCGGCCGACGGCCGGGTGCAGGGCTATCGCGAGATGGTGTCGGCCGATGTGGAAAAAACCGGCGACCTGATAGAGCGGGCCGGCATCACGCTGCAATAGCGCGCCGGCGCGCCGGTGCCGGCGCGTTACGCAACCCCGCAATGGCGCGCCTGCTCCTGCAACGCGCCGGCGGTCTGCGCCAGGCGCTCGTGCAATTCCTGCAGCCGTTCGGATCCATACATCTTTGGCGTGCCGATCAGGCACACCGCGGCAAAGGCTTGGCCGTGCTCGCCGAGCACCGGCACGCCGAAGGCATGGGCGCCCGGCACCAGATAGCCGAGGTTCACGCCAAAGCCGTGTTCGTCGGACTCGGCCAGCATCTGCTGCAGGCCGGCCAGCCGCGTGGTGCCGTGGCGCCGGACCTCCTGTTCGAGATTGTCGGCCAGCACGTCGCGCGCCTGCCCCGCGGGCAGGGTCTGCCATATCGCCACCCCGCCGGCCGAGCTAAGAAGCGGGCGGCGCGTGCCGACATAGACCATCGCGCCCGTCATGGCCAGCGTGCCGGCGCGCACGCTGCAGACGTATTCGTTGCCGCTGCGGAACTGGAACAGCACGATGCCCGACATGCGCCGCGCGAAGTCCGCCAGCGTGTCCTCGGCGCCGCGCTGGAACTGCACGTGGCCGGGCAGGGCCAGGCCCAGCTCGTACATCAGCGGGCCGGGCAGGTAATGGCGGTCGTGGCTGCGCTGCACCAGCATGCGCTCGGCGACCAGGCAGGCCAGCATGCGGTGGACGGTAGCCTTGTCCTGCCCGCAGGCATGCGCCAGGTCCGAGAGCCGCCAGCCCACGTTGGGCCGTTTGGCGACCATGCGCAAGAGCTTCAGGCCCCTGGACAGGCTTTGCGTGCCGGCAGGCCCGGGCAAGGACGGGCCTGCCGCTGCGGGCAGCGGCAGATCGGCGAGATTCATCGCGGCGTCTCCTGTTTTTCTTGCCGCGCGAGGTGGCGGCCTGCTTCTTCTTATGGAGGCTATGCTCGCTCGCCGGTGCGGCGCCGGCAATTAGGGCTTGTGCCTAAGGCCGCTGCGGCCTGGCGTCATTGCGCCTTGATGCCGGCCTTCTCGATCAGCGCGGCCCATCGGCTGGCTTCCTGCCTCTGGTGCTCGCGCAGGTCCTGCGGCGTTCCGCCGCCGACCTGCCCGCCCTGTTCCCTGATCCAGCCGGAGATGGCGGGCTGCTGCAAGGCCTGGACGATGTCGGCATTGAGTCGGGCCAGCAGCTCGGCGGGAGTGCCGGCCGGCGCATAGACGCCCCACCACGCGTTGACCTCGAAGCCTTGAAGGTCGCCGGCTTGCGCAACGGTGGGCACCTCGGGCAGGGTGGCCACGCGTTCGGCGCTGGTCACGCCCAGCGGACGGGCGCCGCCGGACTGCACGTGCGGCAGCATGACCGAGCTGTTGTGAAAGAGCACCTCGTAATGGCCGGCCAGCAGGTCGGTCGCCATCTGCGCGCTGGACTTGTACGGTATGGGCTGCATCCGCAGGCCGGTCATGTCCTTGAGCAGCTCGGCCGACAGGTGCGGCGTGGTGCCGATGCCGGGATGGCCGTAGCGCAGCTTGTTCGGATGCTGCTTGCCATAGGCGATGAGTTCTTGCAGGTTCTTGACGGGAACATCCGGATGCACGACCAGCAGGTTGGGCATGAACATGACCAGCGCGACCGGCTCGAAGTCCTTGACGGGATCGTAGGAGAGTTTCATCAGGCTGGCGCCCACCGACATGGCGCCGCTGGTGCTCACCACCAGCGTGTAGCCGTCGGCCGGCTGCCTGGCGGCTTTTTCGGCGCCGATGATGCCGCCCAGTCCGACCGCGTTCTCGATGACCACGGGCTGCTTCCATTTGGTGCCCAGCGCGTTGGCCAGTTGCCGGCTGATGGCGTCCGGGCTGCTGCCGGTGGCCGCCGCGACGATCAGCTTGACCGGGCGCGTGGGATAGTCCTGGGCGGCCCGGCCATCCTGGGCCAGGGCGTTGGCGGCCGTGGCCAGCGCCACGCCGGCCAGGGCCAGGCTAAAGGGGCGGATGTTCATGCAAGGTCTCCTTTGGTGTCGTCGAACGCGGCATCGATCTCCTGCACCTGCATGCGCGCATAGATGGCCGCCGCGCCGCTGAGCTCCCATACCGGCGCGCCGGCCAGCACCTTTTCGGCCGCCTCGTCCTCCTTGCGCATCTTGGCCACGGCGGCCTGCACGATCTCCGGCGCCTGGTCGCGCGGCACGCAGATCACGCCATCGCCATCGGCCACGACCAGGTCGCCTGGCCGTACCGTGACGCCTTCGCAGACCACGGGCGCGTTGACCATGCCATGCCCGTTCTTGTCGGGGTGGATGGGCCAGATGTGGGTGGACCAGACCGGCAGGCCCAGCGCGCGCACCTGGTCCACGTCGCGTATGCAGCCTTGCACGATCACGCCGGCCAGCCCTTTCTGCAGCGCATAGCGGGTAGCCAGGTCGCCCCATTGGGCGCCGGACAGTTCGGCCTGGCAGACCACCACCAGCACATCGCCGGGCTCGGCCAGGTACAGGGCGCGGTGCATCATCAGGTTGTCGCCCGGCCAGCAGTAGGCCGTGACGGCGGGGCCGGCGATCCTGGGCTGTTCTTCACGGATCGGCCGCATGCGTGCACCCAGCAGGGCCGCCCGTCCGGCCACGCCCATGGCTTCGTGCACGTCGGCCACGGTGGCCTGGCGCGCTTGGGCGACGGTGGCCGCATCGACGCGGCGCACCTTGAGATAAACCGTCGATTGCGTCATGGCTGGCATCTCCGTCAGGCCTGCGGCACGCAGTATTGGTCGGCCGGCAGGCGGAAAGTGGTGCGCTTCATCAGGCGCGGCTGCGCCAGGGTCATGGTGTCGCGCCGGTGCATGGTGCAGCCGTTGTCCCAGATCATCAGGTCGCCGTTGCGCACCTTGTGGCGGTAGGCCAGCGCGGGCCGCCCGCCCGCCTCGAACAACATGGGCAGCACGCGCGCGTTTTCCTCTTCGGAAAGTCCTTCTATGGAAACCAGCGTGGTGGGGTCGGCGTACAGGGCCTTGCGCCCGCTCTTCGGATGCGTCAACACCACGGGGTGGCGCGCATCGGGCAGGCTGAGCATGGCGTTGGCCTTGTCCTTTTCCTTGAGCTCGAGCATGTTCAGCAAGGCATAGCGCTTGGCGTAGCGATAGACGCCCGTGCGCCCGTCGACCAGGCGCCGGATGTCCTGCGGCAGGCTGTCCCAGGCACCGTACTGATTCGCCCAGTAAATGTCGCCGCCGTCGCGCGGTACTTCCGTGCCGTACAGGATGGCGCCGGTGGCCGGGCGCTGCTGGAAGGTCTGGTCCGAATGCCAGTCCACGTCGTCGCCGCCGGCAAAGCCGCCGACGAAGCGGCCGTCGGCGTACTTGAGCGTGCTGAAGTAGATGATCTCCGGGTGATAGGGCGACTGGATGTCCTTGCGCACGGTGGCGTCGCACACGCCGAAGTGCTGGCTCAGGCGCACCAGCTCGGATTCCTCCAGCGCCTGGCGCCGGAAGATCATCACGGGCGAGCGCTGCCAGATCTCCTTGAGGGCCTGGATGGCCTGCGGGTCTTCGAGGATGTCGGGCACGTCTGCATGCACTTGCACGACGAAGTCCGTATGCAGGGCGGTGGTCTGGATCTGCGGCATCTTGTCTCCTCCTGTTCTCATCGGGATATGGCCGGGTGTCCGCCCGCCGGCCACAGATAGCTTGGGTCGAGCGCCTCGAAGCGCGGGCAGCCTATCTGCGCCAGCACCATGTCGATCTCGTTGCGCAGGATCTGCAGCACGCGCGCCACGCCCGCCTGCGCGCCCGCCGCGACGGCAAAGACCGGGGGCCGGCCGAAGAGGCACGAGCGAGCGCCCAGGCATCGCGCGATGACCACGTCCGAGCCGCGGCGCACGCCGCTGTCCAGGATCAGTTCCACGCGTTCGCCTACCGCCTGGCGGATGGCCGGCAGCATCTCCAGCGGCGCAGGTGCCGCATCGAGCTGGCGGCCGCCGTGGTTGGACACGACCAGGGCGTCGGCGCCCAGCTGCATGGCTTGCATGGCGTCCGCCGGATGCAGGATGCCCTTGATGGCCAGCGGGCCGTCCCAGCCCGCGCGGATGCGCCGCAGGTTGTCCCAGTCGATGCGCGGCGCCGGCGTGAGCGTGCCGTACAGGTCCGCCACCTGCGAGGCGCTGGCGCCTTGCCGGGCATAGGGCTGCCAGTTGCGCATCATCGGCATGCCTCCGGTGCGCAGGTAGCGCAGCACCCATGCCGGATGCATGAGCGCATCCATCGCCACGCCGGGCGTCATGCGAAAGGGCCGCGAGAAGCCGTTGCGGCGGTTGCGTTCGCGGTTGGCGTTCACGGGCACGTCCACCGACACGACCAGCACGCCCACGCCGGCCTGCCGGGCGCGGCTGACCAGGTCGGCATTGATGCGCTCGTCCGAGGTGCAATACATCTGGAACCAGACGTGCCCGGGCGCGGCGGCGGCAATGTCCTCCAGGGCGCCGTTGCTCGCGCTGGAAAGCAGGAAGGGCACGTCGGCCTGGCGCGCGGCCCGGGCCTGCATCAGGTCGGCATCCGCGCGCCACAAGCCGGCCAGGCCGGTGGGCGAAATGCCGATGGGGCTGGCATAGGTCCGCCCCAGCAGCCGCACGCTCTGGTCGCGCTCGCCCACGTCGCGCAGGTACCGCGGCACCAGCCTGTACTGCATGAAGGCCGCGCGATTGCGCTGCAGGCAGTGCTCGTCGTCCACGCCGCCGTCGATGAAATCGAAGGCGATGCGGGGCAGGCGGCGCCGGGCCAGTTCGCGCATCTGGTCGAGGTTGATCACCGATTGCATGTCCATGGGCATGTGGGGCGGTCTGTGGATGTCACCCCAGCACCATAGGTGCGCATCGGGCACGTGGGCGGTCCGCGCATGCCGTTCGTTTCACATATTGAAAATCTCGGGCGGGCACGGCCTGCTCGGAATTCGTAATTCAAGATGAATACAAAATCGTATTCATAAATGTTGACGTAGTAGGTTCCCGTTTGTATATTGGCTTCGGAGACAAGCCGGCTCCCCAGAGAGCCGTAAAGGAAAGCCATGCAAAACAATGACCTGCCCGCCGCCAGCGGGCCGCTGGCCGGGTGCCGGGTGATCGAGCTGGGGTCCACCGTGGCCGGTCCGTTCTGCGCCCGGCTGATGGCCGATTTCGGCGCCGACGTGATCAAGGTCGAACAAAAGGAGGGCGACGCCGTCAGGTCCATGGGCCGGCAAAAGGCCGGGCGCTCCTTGTACGGCGCCTCGATCCTGCGCAACAAGCGCAACGTTTCGGTGGACCTGCGGCAGGAGAAAGGCCGCCAGGTCGTGGGCCGGCTGTGCCGCTCGGCCGATATCGTCATCGAGAATTTCCGCCCGGGCACCCTGGAAAACTGGGGCATGGGCTACGAAGCCCTTGCCGCCGGAAACCCGGGCCTGGTCCTGGTACGCATCAGCGGCTATGGACAGGACGGGCCCTACAGCCGGCGGCCCGGCTATGGCGTGGTCTGCGAGGCCATCAGCGGCATCCGCGAGGTAACGGGCGATCCCGACCGGCCGCCGGCGCGCGTGGCCGTGTCCATGACGGACTACATCACCGGCCTGTACGCCGCCTTCGGCGCGGTCATGGCCATCCTCGACAGGCAGCGCACCGGCCTGGGCCAGGTGATCGACGCCGCCTTGTACGAGTCGGCCTTCAGCTTCATGGAGCCGCACATTCCGGCGTACCAGCAGCTGGGCATCGTGGCGCGCCGCTGCGGTTCGCGCCTGCCCGGCCATACGCCCAATTCCTTGTACGCCACCGCCGACGGCCGCTACATACACATCACCGCGGGCTCGCAGAGCATATTCAAGCGGCTCGCCGCCGCCATGGGCCAGCCCGGCCTGCTGGACGATCCCCGCTACGCGACGCCGACCGCGCGCGCCGCCCACGAAGACCAGACCGATGCGCTGGTGCAGGCCTGGACCGGCTCCAAGACCCTGGCGGAACTGGAGCGGCTGCTCGAGGAGGCCAACGTGCCGGCCTCGCGGGTGTACGACATGGCCGACATCTTTGCCGATCCGCACTACGCGGCGCGCCGGATGATCGTGACGGCGCAGGATCCGCAGCTGGGGCCGGTGGCCATGGCCAACGTGGTGCCGCGCTTGTCGCGCAACCCCGGCGCCGTGCGCTGGGCCGGCCGGGACACCGGCCAGGACACCCAAGCCGTGCTGCGGGACGCCCTGGGCATGACGCCGTCGGAGCTGGCCGAGCTAGCCGCTTGCGGGGCCATCCATCACGCGCCGTCGGCGCAGCAATCCAAGGAGCAGATGCCATGACGAACGTCGAGATCGAAGCGCCCACGACCGGAACGGTCTGGAAGGTCGAGCGCAAAGCCGGCGAGCCGGTGCAGGAAGGCGAGGTCGTGCTGATCCTCGAATCCATGAAGATGGAGATCCCGGTCGAGTCTCCGCGCGCGGGCATCGTGTCCAGCATGAAGGTGGCGCCGGGCGATACCGTCGAGGAAGGCCAGATCCTGTGCGTGGTGCAGCCATGACGAGCGCCGCAGCATCCAGGCAGGCGGCCGGCGGGCAGGCCGGCGCGGACGTCCGCCGCGACCAGCTGGACGAACTGGCGTTTCGCCGCGCGCAGTCGCGGCAGATGGGCGGGCAGGCCGCCATCGAGCGCCAGCACCAGGCCAACCGACTGACGGTGCGCGAACGCATCGACGCGCTGGCCGACCCGGGCAGCTTCCGCGAAATCGGCACGCTGGCGGGCGCCGGTTCCTACGACGGGAACAACCGGCTGGTGTCGGTCGTGCCCGCGCCCTATGTCGCGGGGCTGGCGCGCATCGGCGGGCGGCCGGTGGCCCTGGGCGGCGAGGATTTCACCGTGCGCGGCGGCACCACTTTCGGCAGTACGCGCCGCAAGGGCGGGCAGGGTGGCTTCATCGAGGATCTTGCGCACCACTACCGCATCCCGCTGGTCAACCTGATCGACGGCGCCGGAGGCAGCGTGACTTCGCTCAAGCGCCGTGGCCACAGCGTGTTTCCGGGCGTGCATGGTTTCGAGCGTTCCGTGGAGCTGCTGGGCGAGGTGCCCGTGGTTTCGGCGGTGCTGGGCACGGCGGCCGGCGGGCCGGCCGGGCGCGCGATCCTGTCGCACTTTTCCGTCATGGTGCGCGGCACCAGCCAGATATTTGCCGCCGGTCCTCCCGTGGTCAAGCGCTCGCTGGGACAGACGATCGACAAGAACGACCTGGGCGGGGCGCGCGTGGCCGTGGACCAGGCCGGCACCATCCATAACGCGGCCGATTCGGAGGCGCAGGCCTTCGAGCAGATGCGCCGGTTCCTGAGCTTCATGCCGGACAACGTCTGGGAACTGCCGCCGGTGCTGCCTTGCGACGATCCGGTGGACCGTTGCGAAGAGGCGCTGGCCGGCATCGTGCCGGAAAAGCGCACGCAAGCCTACAACATGCACCGCCTGGTCTGCATGGTTTGCGATACCGATTCCTGCTTCGAGATCCGGCCCAGCTACGGGCGCTCGGTCATCACCATGCTGGCCCGCCTGGGCGGGCGGCCGGTGGGCATCGTGGCCAACAACCCCATGGTCTACGGCGGCGCCATGAACGCCGATTCGGCCCGCAAGCAGATCCATTTCATGGACCTGTGCGATACCTTCCACATCCCGCTGGTGTTCTTCGTGGACGTGCCGGGTTTCATGGTCGGCCTGAAGGCCGAACAGGAGGGCACGCTGCGCGAAGGCATGCGGGCCGTGAGCATGGCGGCCAAGCTGCGCGTGCCGACCCTGACGCTGGTGATCCGCAAATGCTACGGCATGGCCGGGATGGCCACCTGCAACAAGAACGATATCGACCTGAAGCTCGCCTGGCCCTCGGCCGAGTGGGGGTCCCTGCCCGTCGAAGGCGGGGTCGCCGCCGCGTTCCGCAAGGAGATCATGGCCGCTGCGGACCCGGCCGCGCGCGAACGGGAAATCGAGGCCGAGCTCAAGCCGTATGCCTCGCCGTTCCGGACGGCCGAAGCATTCGCGGTCGAGGAAATCATCGATCCGCGCGAGACGCGCCCGGTGCTGTGCGAGTTCGTGGCGCTGGCCGAGCGCCGCCTGCGCATCGGCGTGGGGCAAAAGGCGCGCTACGGCGTGCTGCCCTGAACCTTCTTTGTCATCCCGCGCAACGAGGGCGCCAGCCATCATGGACAAGCTTCTGATCGCCAACCGCGGTGAAATCGCCTGCCGGATCATCCAGAGCTGCCGGCGCCTGGGCATCGCAACGGTAGCTGTCTATTCCGACGCCGACCGCTCGGCGCAGCACGTGCAATGGGCGGACGAAGCCGTGGCCGTCGGCCCGGCCCCGGCACGGGAAAGCTACCTGGACGCGCCGGCCATACTGGAGGCGGCGCGCCGCTGCGGCGCCACCGCGGTCCATCCGGGCTATGGCTTCCTGGCCGAGAACGCGGCGTTCGCCCAGGCTGTCGTATCCGCGGGGATGGCCTGGGTGGGGCCCTCGGCGCAGTGCATCCGGGACATGGGCGACAAGGAGCGCGCCCGCGCCATCGCCAGCGCCGCGGGCGTGCCGGTGTTGCCGGGCAGCGGCCGTTTCACGCCGCAGGACGCGGCCGGCCTGGCGCAGGCCGCGCAGGCGGTGCAGTTCCCTCTGCTGGTCAAGGCCGCGGCCGGTGGCGGCGGGATCGGCATGCGCCGCGTCGATGCGCCCGAGGCGCTTGCGCAGGTCGTTGCCGCGACCCAATCGATGGCCGGCAAGGCCTTCGGTTCGGCCAGCGTCTATCTCGAACGGTACGTGCCCCGGGCCCGCCACCTAGAGGTACAGGTCTTCGGGTTCGGGGATGGCACCGCCGTGCATCTGCACGATCGCGAGTGTTCGATACAGCGGCGCTTCCAGAAGATCATCGAAGAGGCGCCCGCGCCCGGGATTTCCCAGGCCGTGCGCGAGCAACTGCAAGCCTCGGCCGTGGCGCTGGCGGCGGCCCAACGCTATAGCGGGGCGGGCACGGTGGAGTTCATCTATGACTGCGAGCGCGAAACGGTTTATTTCCTGGAGATGAATACGCGCATCCAGGTCGAGCATCCGGTGACCGAGATGATTACCGGCATAGACCTGGTCGGCTGGCAGATCCAGCATGCGCTCGGGCGCCTGTCGCCGCTGGCCCAGCCGCAGATCGGCCTGCGGGGCCATGCGCTCGAGTGCCGCTTGTACGCCGAACGCCCAGAAAAGGGCTTCATGCCTGCCCCCGGACGCATCGAGCGGCTGGCCTGGCCGGCCGCGCAGGAGGGGCTGCGCATCGATACCGGCGTGCGGGCGGGCGACAGCATCTCGCCTCATTACGATCCGATGATCGGCAAGGTCATCGCGCACGGCGCCAACCGGTCCGAGGCCATCGGCCGGCTGGCCGCGGCGATGGACGCGCTGCACATCGAAGGGCTGGACACCAACGCGGGCTTCCTGAGGGACGTGCTGCGCGACCCGGCGTTTCTCGACGCCTGCGTCACGACCGGATTCGTGGATGCGTTTCTCGCCCGCCGCAAGCAGGCCGTGGCCTGACGATGCGGCTCACCGGCTGCCCGCCTGGCGGCGGGCAGCCAATACCTACATTCACCGAAAAGGTGGAGGAGACAAGCATGCGCAAGACTTTAGCCAAGGCCGGCATTGCATTGGGCTTGTGCCTGGCGGCCGCTGCCGCCGCCGCGGACTATCCGGACAAGCCGATCCGGATGTACATCGGCTTCTCGCCCGGCAGCGCCACCGACATCGTCGGCCGGGTGATCGCCGACGCGCTGGCCAAGCGCCTGGGCCAGCCGGTCATCGTCGAGAACAAGGTAGGGGCGGGCGGCTCGATCGCCGCGCAGGACACCGCGCGCGCCGCCCCGGACGGCTACACCCTGCTGACCGTCTCCAGCGCCATTGCCGTCAATCCCGCCGTATACAAGGGGGCCGGCGACGTGCTGCGCGGGTTGGCGCCCATCGCGATGATCGGCTATCAGCCCACGGTGCTGCTGGCAGGCAACAAGCTGCCCGTCGATACGCTCCAGGCCTTCGTCGGCCATGCCAGGCAGCATCCGGGCGAGCTGAATTTCGGCAGCTCCGGGGTGGGCGGCTCGACCCACCTGGCCATGGAGGAATTCGCCAACGTAACCGGCACGTCGCTGACCCACATCCCGTACAAGGGCAATGCCCAGGCCAGCGCCGCGCTGCTGGGCGGGGAGATTTCCGCCCTGATGGACACTGTCATGCTGGCGGCCCCGCTGGTCCAGTCGGGGCGGGCCAAGGGCCTGGCGGTGACCGGCGAGCGGCGCTCCGCCTTGATGCCGGATGTGCCGACCTTCGCCGAGGCGGGCGTGCCCGAGTATGACCGCAGCCTGTTCTTCGGCGTCATGGCGCCTGCCGGCCTGCCCGAGGCGCTGGTGCAAAAGCTCAATCGGGAGGTCAATGCGGCGCTGCAGGACGCCGCGGTGCGGGAGCGGCTGATGAAGACGGGCGGGCTTAGCCTGCATGACGGCACGGCGGCCGATTTCCAGCGCATCCTGGACGAGGAGGTGGCCCTGTGGCGGCGCGTGGCGGAGTCGGCGAACATCTCGGCCAAGTAAGCTGCGCGGGCGGGCGCGGCGCCCAGCCCGCCCTCAAAGCACGTACTTGCGGTAGTGCTGGAAGCTGTTGCGCGAATCGCGGATATTGGCCCGCTTCAGTCTTTCGGCCAGTTCCGCGTCGCCGGCGCACATGGCCTTGAGAATTTCCTGGTGCTGCTGCAGGCCCTTGGCCGCGCGGCCCGGCACCAGCATCAGGCGCCGGATCAGCACCTTGGTGCGGTCGTAGATGCCTTCCATCTGCGCCACCAGCAGCGGATTGCGCGAGGCCGCCAAGGTCTTCTCGCGAAAGGCCGTGACGCACTCGACGTAGAAATCCAGGTCGCCCTGCTCCAGCGCTTGCCTGGCCGGGCCTTCGAAGCGCTCGGCCAGCTCGCGCCAGTCGGCCGGCTCGCCGCGTTCGGTGGCCAGCCGCACGGCCAGCGCCTCGAGCACTTCCCGCACTTCGAACAAGGCGTAGATTTCCTCTTCGCTCAGGCGAGTGACCACGGCCCCCCGGTTGGGAATGCGCTCGATCAGGCCGCGGTCCTCCAGCACGCCGAAGGCTTCACGGATGCGCGGGCGCGAGACGCCGAACTCTTCGGTCAGCGTGGCCTCGCTGAGCTTGGCGCCAGGCGGCGTATCGTGGTTGACGATCCGGGTGCGCAGGATCGCGACGATGTCTTCCAGGCTGGGACCGGACGGCGTGGCGCGGGGCTTGCGTGATGTCTGGCGGGCGGTGTCGGGCACGGGGATGTTCCTGGGCAAGGCGCCGTGGCGGGGCATCGGGCAAGCGCCGGGCCCCGCGCGTAGGCGGCAGCCGGCATGTTAACGCGTTTACCTCATGTATACAAAAGTGTAGACGATGCTGTAATCGACCGTGCCGCAGCGGCCATTGCGGGGCGCGCCGGCGCTAGTCCTTGCCTTCGGACTCCGCCGCGATGATCCGCGCGATCGAGGCCCGCATATGCCGCAGCGCCGCCTGGCGCGCGCCTTCCACGTCGCGCCGGTCGATCGCCTCGGCGATGGCCCGGTGCTCGGCTTCGACCTGACGGAAGAAATCTGCCCGCCGCGCCTCGTTGGTGCGCGTGATCTTGATCACGTCGTGCAGGGCGCGGCCAATGAACGCCAGCAGCGAGGTCATCAGCGGATTGTTGGCCGCCTCGGCGATGGCGGCATGAAAGGCCATGTCCTCGGCCACGCCGTCGCCGCCGTCGGCCACCGCGTCGTCGATGCGGCGCAGCGCGCGCTGGATGCGCTCGTTCTGGGCATCGCTGCGGCGCGCCGCGGCCAGCGCGGCCATTTCGCTTTCCAGGCCCGAGCGCACCTCCTGCACGGCCCGCACTTCGAGCTGGCCGCCCAGCGCATCGATGCGGAAGGTGTTGTAGCGCTGCGGGCTGAGCACCACGGTGCCGCTGCCCTGGCGGGTTTCGACCAGGCCCTCGGACTTGAGCCGCGAGATGGCCTCGCGGATCACCGTGCGGCTGACGCCGAACTGCTCGGCCAGCTGGGGCTCGGTGGGCAGCCGCGCGTGGACCGGGTAGGTGCCGCCGCGCACCTGCTGCATCAGGGCCTCGGTGACCCGGTCCGCGAGCGTGCCGCCGGATTGCTGCATGCCGGCAGGCCCCGTGGTGCGCACGCTCATATTCCTCTCCCGCGTGATGTCAGTTGTCCATGGCGCAGCGCATCGGGCGGCAGCCGGTTCAGCCGCTGAACCAGCGCGCCGGCGCGATGACCAGCACGGGGAAGAGCACAAGCAGGAACAGGACGATCAGTTCGGCGATGAGGAAGGGCCAGACGCCTTTCATGACCTCGTCTATGCGCTGCCTCGTGACGCCCGCGACAACGCTGAGGACCGTTCCGACAGGCGGTGTGATCAGGCTGATGGACATGTTGATGATGAACAGCACGCCGAAGTATACGGGATCGATTCCCGCTTCCCGGATGATGGGCATGAGCACCGGCGTCAGGATCAGGATCGTGGGCGTCATGTCCATGGCCGTGCCCACGACCATCACCAGCAGCATGATGGCCAGCAGCAGCAGCGTGGGGTTGTCGATGAACGGCGCCATCATTTCCGTGATCGCGCCCGGCAGGTCGGCCACGGTGACCAGCCAGCCGGCGATCGAGGCGGCGGCCACCAGCAGCATGATGACGGCGGTGGTGCGCGCCGCGGTCATGAAGACCGCATACAGCTGGGACAGCTTCAGCTCGCGGTACACGACGGTCGAGACGAACAGGGCGTAGACGGCGGCCACCACGGCCGCTTCGGTGGGCGTGAACACGCCAAAGCGCAGCCCCACGATGATGATGACCGGCAGCATCAGCGCCCAGCCGGCGTCCAGCGCGGCGCGCGCCAGCTCGCGGCCGCTGCGCCGCGGCGGCGTCGGCAGGTTTTCCTTGCGCACGCACAGCCACCAGGTGATCCACAGCGCCGCGCCCAGGTAGATGCCGGGCATGATGCCGGCCAGGAACAGCTTGGTGATCGAGACGTTGGCCGCCACGCCGAAGATGACAAAGCCGATGCTGGGCGGGATCACCGGACCGATGATGCCCGATGCCGCCACCAGCCCGGCCGCGCGCTGCTTGCCGTGGCCGGCCTTGATCATCATCGGCACCAGCAGCGCCGAGAGCGCGGCGGCGTCGGCCACGGCCGAGCCGGACAGCGCCGAGAGCAGGCAGGCGGCCACGATGGTCACGTAGCCCAGTCCGCCCTTGACGTGCCCGACCAGCGTCATGGCCATGTTCACGATGCGGCGCGACAAGCCGCCGACGTTCATGATCTCGCCGGCCAGCATGAAGAAGGGAATGGCCAGCAGGGGGAAATTGTCCGCGCCGGCAATGAAGTTCTGGGCGATGATCTGCGCATCGAAGATGTCCAGGTGCCACATCAGCGCCACCGAGGACACCAGCAGCGCGAAGGCGATCGGCATGCCCAATGCCATGGCGCCCAGCAGGGCGCCCACGAAGATCAGCACGGTCATGGCTGCTTCCTTTCCGCGTTGCCGAGCTCCTGCTGGAGCGCGTCGAGCTCGGCCTTTTCTTCCGATTCGGTCACCATGACCAGTTCTTCGTCCTGGATGCGGCCGGCCAGCACGCGGTAGACGTCCCAGAGCACCATCGCGCCGGCCGAGATGCTGAACACGATCCCCACCATGTAGACGATGGACATCGACCATCCGGTGGCCGGGGCCTGGACGTTCAGGTTGATCTGCGTCTGCTCCCAGCTGCCCGACAGGAACAGCCAGAGCGTGGTCAGCATCAGCAGCTGGCTGACGAGCAGGCACAGCTTGCGCCCGCGCACGGGCAGCCGCCGCACCAGGATCTCCACGCCCAGGTGCTGGCGCTCGCGCATGGCGACCAGCGCGCCCAGGAACACCAGCCAGACGAAGAGCCAGCGCGACACTTCCTCCGAGATGGTGATGCCCGAGTTAAAGCCATAGCGCAGCACGACGTTGCCGAACACCAGCACGACCATGCCCGCCAGGCACAGCACCATCAGCACGCCGAGGATCCGGAAGTAGCCGTCGATCAGTTTTTTCATTGCCGGGGCGTCCCGATAGCTTGCGCCGCCAGGCCGCTGCGGGCCATGTGGGCGCGGACGATGGACAGGTAGTCGCGGTCGGCCACGAAGCCCAGCTTCAGGGCCCGCTCGGCCGTGAAGTCGTTGGGCCAGGAGGCGACGATGCGCTCGATGGCCGGGTCGCGTTCGTAGCGGATGCGGGCCGCCGCCTCTTGGCCGGCGGCCTCGCGCAGCGCCTGGATCATCGCGCCCACCGAGACCGACAGCCCGGGCAGGTTGACCGTGCGGTCGCAGCCCAGCAGCTCGCCGTCCAGGCCCAGCGCGTGCACGAGGTTGTCGATGGCCCGGTCGGGCGATTGCAGCCACATGCGCATTTCGGTCGATACCGGGCAGACCGCCTCGATGCCGGCCAGCGGCTCGCGGATGATGCCGCTGGCGAAGCTGGAGGCCGCCTTGTTGGGCGCGCCGGGCCGCACCGAGATGGTCGGCACCCGCACGGTGATGCCGTCGATGTAGCCCTTGCGGGTGTAGTCGCCCACCAGCAGTTCGCCGATTACCTTCTGCACCCCATAGGAGCTTTGGGGCAGGGCGCGCGTGTCGTCGGCCACGCGCTCGGGCAGCGGGCCGCCGAAGGCCGCCACCGAGCTGGTGAACACCACGCGCGGGCGGGTGCCCAGCGCGCGGGCGCGCTCGAGCAGCAGGCGCGTGGCATCGACGTTCACCCGCATGCCCAGGTCGAAGTCGGCTTCGGCCTGGCCGCTGACCACCGCGGCCAGGTGCACGATGGCGTCGGTGTCCGGGGCGATGGCGCGCGCCAGCGCGTCGGCATCACAGATGTCCGACACGATGCTCTGCACGCGCGGATCGGCCACCGGGCATGGCGCCAGGTCGATGGCGACGATGCGCGTCACCGCGCGTCCTGCCACGCCCTGGTCGAGCAGCCGGCGCACCAGCATCGAGGCGAGAAAACCGCCGCCTCCGGTAATGGCGATCTGCATGCTGGCTCCGTTTCCTTAATTGGCCGCGCCGCGGACCTTGGCGATTTCCTGCAGCATCTGCGCGCCCAGCTCGCCGCCCAGGTCCTTGGAGAACTTGTCGATCACCGGCTGCAGCTGCGTGCGCATGCGCTGGGTTTCCTCGGGCGTGAGCTCGTTGACTTCCATGCCGCGCTCCTTGAGTTCCTGCAGGAACTTGGCCTCGCTTTCGCGGGCCACCTGGCGCTGGTAGGCGGACGCCTCGGCGGCGGTCTCGCTCAGCAGCTTCTGCTCATCCGGCGTGAGGCGGTCCCAGACGCGCTTGCTGACCACCACCACATAGGGCGTGTAGGTATGGCGGGTGATGCTCAGGTATTTCTGCACCTCGTTGAACTTGGAGGTGTTGATGGTGCCCAGCGGGTTCTCCTGGCCGTCGACCGCGCGCGACTCCAGCGCCGTGTAGACCTCGGGGAAAGGCATGGGTACGGCGTTCGCGCCCAGCGCGTTGAAGGTTTCGATATAGACGGGGTTCTGCAGCACGCGGATCTTCAGGCCCTGCATGTCCTCGAACCTGGTAATGGGCCGGCGGCTGTTGGTGATGCTGCGAAAGCCGTTCTCCATCCAGCCGACCACCACCATGCCCTTGTCGTTCATCTTGGCGGCGATGTCCTGCCCGACCTTGCCGGCCAGCACCGCATCGACTTCCTTGGCCGACTCGAACGTGAAGGGCAGGTCCAGCAGGCCGATCTCGCGCACCACGCTGGCGATCGGCGAGGAGGTGATGATGCCCAGCTCCTGCACGCCGCCCTGCACGGCCGAGGTCATCTGGGTATCCCCGCCGATGCTGCCGTTGCCGTGGATGCGCACCTTGATCTTGCCGTCGCTGCGCTCGGCCAGCAGCTCGGCCCAGCGCTTGGCGCCCAGGGCCGCCGGGTGTTCGTCGGCGATGACGTGGCCCAGCTTGAAATTGCGTTCGCGGTAATCGGCGGCCGCGGCGCTGGCGGCCAGGCAGGCGGCGATGGCGCCCAGCGCGAAGCGGGCGGCCCAAGGGCGGAAGGATCGGGTATGCATCACAAGTCTCCTAGGTGTTATGAAAAAAAGGCGGCGCCGGCCAATGGACGCATGGCCGGCGCCTTCACGCAGCGATTCCGTCTTGCCGCAGCGCATGCAGCCAGGCCAGGCTCTGGGCGGAGGCGCCGCTGGGCTTGTATTCGGCGCCGATATGGCCGCTCCAGCCCAGCTGGCGCAGCTCGCGCAGGATCTCGGTGTAGTTCAGCTCGCCCCGGTCGGGCTCGCCGCGCGCGGGCACGCCCGCGATCTGGATGTGTCCCAGCTTGCCGAAGTGGCGGCGCAGCCGGGTGATGACGTCGCCCTCTTCGATCTGCGTGTGATAGCAGTCGAACATGATGCGCAGGCTGTCCAGGCCCTGGCTTTCTATGACCTGCGCGGCCTGCTCGACGCTGCGCAGGAAATAGCCGGGCCGGTCGCGGCCATTGAGCGGCTCGATCAGCAGCGTCACGCCGCTGCCCTCGGCCAGGCGCACCGCTTTGCGCAGATTGGCGAGATAGGCGCGCCGCGCCTCGTGCGCGGGGACGTGCCCGGCCAGGCCGGCCATGACGTGCACCGCCGGCCGTCCGATGGCCTGGGCATAGTCCAGCGTGCGGCGCAGCGAATCCTCGAATGCCGCTTCGCTGCCGGGCAGGGCCGCCAGGCCCCACTGGCCGTCGGCGCCCCAGGGGGTGTTGATGCCCACCATCTGCAAGCCGTTGTCCCGAAGCAGCCCGCCGACCTGAGCGGCCGTTGCGTGCTCGTACGGAAACCAGCATTCGACGGCGTCAAAGCCCGCGGCCTTGGCCGCCGCGAAGCGCTCGGCGAAGGGCAGTTCGGTAAAGAGTATGGATAGGTTGGCGGAGAACCGGAGCATGGCCTTGGGCGGAAAGGAAAGGGGCGGGGAAAACGGCGCGAGCGCGCGGCGCGGGCTACCAGCGCGCGCCGAAGGCGGTGCGCAGTTCGTCGATCTGCGCCTCGTCCAGCGGCTGCGCGCCGGTCATCAGCCACAGCCGCGCGGTTTCCTCGAGTTCTTCGAGCACCGCCATCGCGGCGGTGGGTGATTCGTGCCAGACGTTCGGGCCCAGCCGGTCGAGCATCACGGCCCGCAGCGGCGCGCCGGCCTGCTGGCCGGCGGCGATGGCCTGGGCCACCAGCTCGCCGACCTGCGGGTCGCCCGGGCGCCGGTAGGCGATCAGGGGAACGTGCCCGACCTTCATCACGTAGTACGGCGTGATGGGCGGCACGATATCGGCCTGGCGCCACACGCCCTTGAGCGTCAGCGCCACCAGGTGCGTGCTGTGGGTGTGGATCACGCAGCGCGCCTGCGGCTCGGCGCCGTAGATGCGCCGGTGCAGCGTGATGGTCTTGCTCGGACGCGCGCCGGCAGGGGCCTGGCCCTCGCTGTCCACGCGCACCAGGTCCTGGGGCGCCAGGCGGCCCAGGCAGGCGTCGGTGGGCGTGATCAGGATGCTGCCGTCTTGCAGCCGCGCGCTGATATTGCCGGCCGTGGCGTGCACATAGCCGCGCTCGAACAGCGAGCGTCCGACAAAGCAGATTTCTTCGCGCAGGGTGTTCTCGTTCATGCCGCTTGCATCGCCGCGAGGATGTCGAAGGCCTTGACGAAGAAATCGTCGCTGCCGAAGTTGCCGGACTTGAGCGTCAGGTGCAGCCCTTGGCCGCCGATGGCAGCGCTGCGCGCATGGCACCAGGGCACGCCCGGGTCGATCTGCGGGCCGATCTGCATGCGTTCGATGCCCAGCGCCTGCACGCAGGCGCCGGAAGTCTCGCCGCCGGCCACGATCAGCTGGCGCACGCCCAGGCTGGCCAGCCCGTTGGCGATGGCGGCCAGGGTGTGTTCGACCATTTCGCCGGCCTGCTGGGTGCCGAGCTGCGCCTGCACGGATTGCACGGCCTGGGCATCGGCCGTCGAATAGACCAGCACCGGCCCGCCCTGGGCCAGTTGCGCCTGGGCCCAGGCCAGGGCCTGCGCCACCACGTCCTCGCCTTGGGCGATGCGCAACGGATCCAGCGCCAGGGCCGGCAGGCCCGCCTGGACGAAGCTTTGCACCTGCCGCTGCGTGGCCGCCGAGCAGCTGCCGGCCAGGACGGCCTTGGCGCCCGAGGCCTTGGGCAGGCGCTGGGCCGTCTCGTTGGGTGCAAATCCCCATTGGGGCGGCAGGCCGATCGCCAGCCCCGAGCCGGCGGTCACCAGAGGCAGGTCGGCCGTGGCCTGGCCCAGCGTCAGCAAGGCCCGGTTGTCGATGGCATCGACGATGGCGATGCCCACGCCTTCCTGCCGCAACTGCGCAAAGCGGCGCCGGATCGCCTCGGGGCCGGCATCGACCACCCGATGCTCGACCAGTCCCACGCGGCGCTTGCATTGCGCCTGCAGCACGCGCACCAGGTTGGCATCGGTCATCGGCGTGAGCGGATGGTGGCGCATGCTCGATTCGCTCAGCAGCGTGTCGCCGACGAACAGATGCCCCTTGAACACCGAGCGGCCATTGTCGGGAAAGGCCGGGGTGGCGATGGTGAAAGGCGTATCCAGTTCGTCCATCAGCGCTTCGGCGACCGGGCCGATGTTGCCTTGCGGCGTGCTGTCGAAGGTCGAGCAGTACTTGAAATAGATCTGGGGCGCCTGCCCCGCCGGCGCCAGGCTGCGCAGCCATTGGCAGGCGGCCAGGGAGTCGCGCACCGCCTGGTCCGCAGGCGTGGTGCGGGACTTGAGCGCGACCACCACGGCGTCGGCCTGAACGGGCGTGCGGTCGGCCGGCACCCCGATGGTCTGGACCACCCGCATGCCGGCGCGCACCAGATTGTTGGCGACGTCGGTGGCGCCGGTGAAGTCGTCGGCTATGCACCCCAGTTTCATCTGTCCCCAGTTGTGTCGATTGTTGTGAGGTAGTCATCATACGTATTCGTATGATGTTTCACACCTCGGGGAATCCCTTAGGCACTGCGCATTGATCGACGTGCCTGATAATCTGGGCACGTGCCGCCGGGGCGAGTAGCCCCGCGCGACGGTCGCCAACCCGCTGTGCGCCAGACCATCATGACTTCTCTTGCCTTCGATCCCGGCAGTATTGCGTCGCTAAGCCAGGCCATCGGCCAGGGCACGCTCGATCCCGTCCAGCTTCTCGAGCGCTGCCTGGCGCGCTGCGACCAGATCGAGCCACAGGTGCAGGCCTGGGTGGTGCTGGACCGGGAGCAGGCGCGGCAGCAAGCGCGGCAGGCTGCCCAGGCGCTGCGCGCCGGACAGCGCCTGGGCCCCCTGCATGGCATCCCGGTCGCCATCAAGGACGTGATCGACGTTGCCGGCCTGCCCACGCGCGCGGGCAGCCGCACGCGGGCCGGGCAGCCGGGCGCCGGGGCGGATGCGGACATCGTGGCCGCCTTGCGCGCGGCCGGGGCGGTCATCATGGGCAAGGTCCACACCACCGAGTTCGCCTACTTCGACGGGCCCCCGCCCACGCGCAATCCCTGGAACCTGGCGCATACGCCTGGCGGTTCGAGCAGCGGCCCGGCGGCGGCGGTGGCCGCCGGCATGGTTCCGGTCAGCGTCGGCACCCAGACGGCCGGCTCGGTGGTGCGTCCGGCCGCGTACTGCGGCATCGCCGCGTTCAAGCCCGGGACGCACACCGGTTCGACCTTTGGCGTGGTGCCGTTCGCGCCCGCCTTCGACACGGTCGGCTGGTTCGGTTATCGCCTGGCCGACGTGGCGGCCGTGGCGCATGCCGTGTTTGCCTGGCGCCATGCCGCGCCGCCGGCCCCTGCGCGCCTGCGCATCGGCATCGTGCAGGATCCGCTGCTGGACCGGGCGCAGGCGGACGTGCGGCGCGACCTGGAGCAGGCCGCGCAAAAGCTGCGCGAGGCCGGGCACGCGGTGCAGTTCGTGGCACCGGTGTGCGACCTGGCCGAGCTGGCCGCGCACCATCTGTGCATGCTGGAGTACGAGGTCGGCCGCGTGCATCGCGGCCTGCTGGATGCGCCGGCGGACCAGGTGACGGCCTCTTTGCGCGCGGCCATCGAACGAGGCGGCGCCATAGACACGTCCGCGTATGCCCGGGCGCGCGCCGGCATCATGGCCGCCCAGCTGCGGGTATGGCAGGCCTGGGCCGGCTACGACGCCCTGCTGTTTCCGGCGGCGCCCGGCGCCGCGCCCGCGGGCACGGCCACGGGCGATCCCGGCTTCATCGTGCCGTTTACCGCGTTGGGCGGGCCGATCGCCACGATTCCCACGGGCTGGGCGGACACGGGACTGCCCTTGGGCATGATGGCGATGGCGGCGCCCGGCGCCGATGCGGCGCTGCTGCAGGCCGCGCTGCGCATCGCCGGCGCCATCGAGCTGGACCGGGCCGCGGCGCCGGCCTGAGGGGGCGGGGCAAGGGCGCTATCGCGCCGGCCCGTCCCCGGCATCCAGGGTGCGCGCCCGCTGTCCAAGCGCCTTCGGAGCCGGTGGAACCGCCAGCCCTTGCCGGTTACTCAGTTCATGCGTTCGAGCATCCACCCGTTACGCCGGCCAGGCCGGTCAAAGGAGCAAACCGTGAACATCCCTAACGCCATTGCCGGATCCGGCGGCATCGCCGGCATCGACCTTGCCGGCATGGACCTGCAAACCGCATTGCTGGCGGTCCAGTCCGAGCGCACCCGTTTGCTCGATACGCAACTCAAGGACCAGATAGAGGCGGTGCAGCGGCGCAACGAATCCATCGCCATGCTCAACGAGGTCGGCACGGCGCTGAACGCCTTGCGCGCGCAGTTCGCCTCCGGCAGCCAGCCGCAAGACCGCCTGCCCGACACGGCCGAGAACCGGCAAGGGCTGGCGAACCTTGCCGAGCTGGCTGGCAAGGCCAGCCTGAACCCGCTGTTCCCGCCGGGCTCGGGCGACGTGCCCACGCGCGCCGACGTGGACAGCGCCGTTACCCGCGTCAAGAGCCTTATCGATTCGAACGCCAACAGCCAGCAGATGGACATGCTGCGCTTGCAAAGCATGAACAACAAGCGCAACGAGGCTTTTGACGTCATGACCAACTTCATCCAGAAAATGCAGGAAAGCCGCGCTTCCATCATCGGCAACATGCGCTGACCGGCTCGGACGGCTGCGCTGCTTATTTGCCCGCGGCGGCGCGCCGCTCCTCGAACAGCTGGCCCAGTACCTGCGAGGCGCCGATCGCCCGTGGAAACCCCGCCGGCACTGTGATCATGTAGATCACTTCCTTGAGCTCGTCCTCGGAAACGCCGATGTTCAGCGCATATTGCGCGTGCACGCGCATCATGCCGGTATGGCCCAATGCCGCCATGGCTGCGACGGCGGCCAGCTGGCGCGTGCGGTTGTCCAGCCCGGGACGGCTCCACACGTCGCCCAGCGCATAGGCCTCGGTGGCTTGCGCCAGGAAGGGAAACTCGCGCCGCATCGCCTCCAGCGTGGGCTGTTCCTGGCCGTTGTTCAGCGTGCGGATGACCTCGGCGCCGCGCTGGCTGCGCGCCTCGGTCGTGGTGGCGTGCAAGGGCGCCGAAGCGGCCAGCGCCAGGGCGGCCAGGGCCGGTTTCAGGATCGATGCCTGCATGGGGGGCTCCTTTGTTCAAGCCGGGGGCGGCGGTTATTGGCTGGCGGTCGGGCGCACCACGATTTCGCTGGTGTCCACGTCGGCAGGCTGGTCGATCACGTGCGCGATGGCGGCGGCAATGGCCTCGGGCTTGAGCGCGATCTGGCGATAGGCCCGCATCGCCTGCGCGGCCGTCGGATCGGTGATGGTGTCGGCCAGCTCCGATTCGACCACGCCGGGATAGACGCAGGTCACGCGCAGCTTGTCGTGTTCCTGGCGCAATCCGTCGGAGATGGCCCGCACGGCATACTTGGTGGCGCAGTACACGGCGGCGGTAGGCACCACATAGAGCCCGCCGATCGAGGAGATGTTGATGATCTGGCCGCTGCCCTGGCGCTGCATCGTGGGCAGCACGGCGGCCACGCCGTAAAGCACGCCGCGTATGTTGACGTCGATCATGCGGTCCCACTCCTGGACCTTGAGCGAGGCCATGGGCGAGAGCGGCATGATGCCGGCGTTGTTGACGATCACGTCGATGCGCCCGTGCGTCTGCAGCGCGAAATCGGCGAAGGCCTGCAGGTCCTCGCGGCGCGTAACGTCCAGCGTGCGGAACTCGATCCGGCCGCCTGCCGCGCGCACGCTGTCGCTCAGGGCCTGCAGGCGGTCGGCGCGGCGCGCGCCCACCACCAGGCGGTGTCCGCGCGCGGCCAGCAGCCGGGCAGCGGCCTCGCCGATACCGCTGCTGGCGCCGGTCAGCAGTATGACCTTGCTGTTTGCTTGATGATCCATGGCTGTTCTCCGAGGCTGGCCGGCGCGCTGCCTTGGAGGCGGGCCGGCGTGGTCCGGGGCGCGGGCTCGGCCCCATGCCCTGCATGCTAGGGGCCGGGCGGCCCCGCGCTAAGACCATTTCTTATCCCATCATTGCCTAATCGTATTTGTCGATATGGAAACGGTGCATGTGCAGGGGTAACCTATCGCCTGTTGCTATGTTTCCTGGATTTTTTATGTCCTTGACGACAGACGATTCCGCACGCCGGGCCAGGATGGTCGAACTCGTCAAGCGCCTGGCGCCTGGCGAGGGCTACACCCAGTCCCTGCTCGAGAACGTGACGCTGATGCGATCGGACCGGCCGCTGCCCCTGACGCCGGCGCTCTACGAGCCAAGCATCGTTTTTGTGATCCAGGGGCGCAAGCGCGGCTTTCACGGGGGCAAGCTGTATGTCTATGACGCGGGCCATTACCTGGCCTTGTCCGTGCCCCTGCCTTTTAATACCGAGACCCAGGCCAGCGCGGCCGAACCCATGCTGGGGCTGGCGCTGCGCATCGATCCGGCGATGACGGCCGAGCTGGCCATGGGCATCGACGAGACGGCCGGGCGCCAGCCGGCCAAGCCCGTGACGCTGTGCGCCACCCCCATGGAAGAGAAACTGCAGGACGCGCTGCTGCGCCTGCTCCAAGCCATGTGCGTGCCCGAGGAGGCCCGGCTGCTGGGGCCGTCCATCGTGCGCGAGATCACCTACCGCGTGCTCGCCGGCGAGCAGGGCGGGGGCCTGCGCGCGGCCATGCTTGCCGGCGGCAGCTTCGGCCGCATCGCCAAGGTGCTGCGGCGCATCCATACCCAATACGCGCAGGACCTGGACGTGGCCACGCTGGCCGGCGAAGCCAATCTCAGCGTGCCGGCCTTCCATGCGCATTTCAAGGCGGTGACGGCCACTTCGCCGATCCAGTACATCAAGTCGATGCGCCTGCACCAGGCCCGCCTGATCATGATCCGCCACGGCGCCAGCGCGGCGGTGGCCGCCGAAAAGGTCGGCTACGAAAGCCCTTCGCAGTTCAGCCGCGAGTTCAAGCGGCTGTTCGGCCGCAGCCCGCTGGAAGAGGCGCGCCATCTGAAGCAACTGCTGTCCATGGCCGGGCCAGTGCCCGCCCCGGCCATGCGTTCGCTGGCCGCCTAGCCGCCGGAAACTTGCGATGGCTCGAAGGCGCGCTGCATTCCTGCTATGCTGAAACGGCATGCCGGGGAGCGAGCCGTCGACAGAACAGCCGCACCGCCGCGCCAGACGCCGTGCCCCGCGCAGGGGGCCGGCACGACGCGAGGAGACAGCATCATGAACGCCACATGGCAAGGGCCGCGCGCATGGCGCGCTATGGCCTGGGCCTTCGCCCTTTTTGCATTGGCAGGGCCCGGCGTGCACGCGGCCGACGAATGGCCGAGGCAGCCCATCTCCTATATCGTGCCTTTCGCCCCGGGCGGCGCCACCGACATCCTGGGCCGCGTCTACAGCCAGTCCATCGGCAACAGCCTGGGCGCGCCGATCGTGATCGAGAACCGGCCCGGCACGGGCGGCAGCCTGGGCTCGGCCCAGGCCGCCCGCGCCAAGCCGGACGGACACACGCTGGTGGGCGGCACGATCAGCTCGCACGCCATCAACGTCAGCATCTATCCATCCATCGGCTACGATCCGGTCCAGTCCTTCGTCCCCGTCATCCTTACCGGTACCCTGCCCAACGTGCTGGTGGTGAAGGCCGACAGCGGCATCGAGTCGGTCGAGCAGCTCATCGCCCGCGCGCGCGAGAAAAAGGACAACCTGACCTATGGCTCCTCGGGCGTGGGATCGTCCCAGCACCTGGCTGGCGAACTGTTCGAGGCCATGGTGGGCGTGGAAATGCTGCACGTGCCCTACAAGGGCAGCAGTCCTTCGCTGCAGGCGCTGGTGGCCGGCGAGATCGACCTGCTGTTCGACAACATCACCTCGGCCGTGCCCTTGATCGAGGGCGGCCAGCTGCGTGCGCTGGCGGTCACATCCAGCGAGCCCTCGGACGTGCTGCCCGACGTCCGGCCCCTGGCGCAGCAGGGGTTGGACGGCTACGAAGTGGTTTCCTGGCAGGGCGTCTTCGCGCCCGCCGGCACCCCGCGCCCCATCGTCGACAAGCTGCACAAGGCGATGCACGAGGCCTTGCAGCAGCCCGACGTGCAAAAGCGCCTGAAGGCGCTGGGGCTGACCATCTCGGGTGCCGGTCCGGACGAATTCGGGCGGTTTCAGAAGGCCGAAGTCGCCAAATGGGCGCAGGTGGTGCGCAAGGCGGACATCAAGGTCGAGTGAGGCAGGCCGGGGGCGGTCCGGGCCGCCCGGCAACCTAGGCCCCGGTGAAGCGTGGCGCCCGCTTTTCCAGAAAGTGCGCCACGCCTTCCTTGAAGTCTTCGCTTTGCAGGCTGCTTACCATTTCGGCATTGGCCAAGGCGATGGCCTTGCCCAGCGTCTGGAAAGGGGCTTCCCATATCTGCCGCTTCATGACGCGCAGCGAACGCGGCGAGACCTGCGTGGCCAGTTCAAGAGCCAGGTCCCGGGCCGCGTCCGCCAGTTGGTCGGCGGTGACGACCCGATGGACCAGGCCCATGGCCAGTGCCTGGGCCGCGTCGATCTTGCGGGAGGTCATCAGCAGGTCGGTGGCGTGCGCATGCCCCACGATGCGCGGCAGCATCCAGGCGATGCCGTGTTCGGCGATGAGACCGCGCTTGGCGAAGGCAGTGGCGAACACCGCCTGTCCCGAAGCGATGCGAAAGTCGCTGTACAGCGCCATGACCAACCCCAGTCCCGCTGCCGCCCCATTGATAGCGCAGACGATGGGCTTGCCAGCTGCCGGAAAGTACGAATAGCGCGTCTGGTAGTCGGCGCGCCGGTTCATGTCGTAGGGCCGCATCCAGCGCTCGGCGCGGATGTCCTCGGGCGGCAGCGTTTCCAGTTCCTGCATGTCCATGCCGGCGCAGAAGGCGCGGCCCGCGCCGGTCAGGACGATGACCTTGACCCGCCGGTCGGCGTCGGCGGCCTCGATGGCGCTGCGTAGTTCCGCTTCCATGATGCGGGTCAGGGCATTCATGCGCGCGGGGCGGTTCAGGGTGATGGTCGCGACGGCGTCGGCGACCTGGTAATCGATCTGTTCGTAGGACATGTCGTCTCCTCAGTCCTGGGATGCTTGCGGCCAGTAGCCGGAAGGAAGCTGGATGGCGCGCGGCTCCAGAAAGCCCTCGATGCCGTGCCGGCCGTTCTCGCGGCCCAGCCCCGAGCAGCCGAAGCCACCGAAGGGCGCGGCCGGATTGAAGGGCGCCCCGTTCACGTCGACCTGCCCGGCCCGCAGCCGCGAAGCGACAGCCAGCGCTGCCTCCGGTGTGGCCCCCCACACGGTCGCGGCCAGTCCGTAGGGCGTGTCGTTGGCCAGGGCGATGCCCTGCTCGATGTCTTCGTAGCCGATCAGGCTCAGCACCGGACCGAACACTTCCTCGCGGGCGATGGCCATGTCGGGCGTGACTTCCAGTACCGTGGGTGGCACGAAATAGCCCTGGGCCGGCGGGCGCATCGCACTGCCCTGGTCCGCCGCGCTGCGGGATCCATCGTTGGACCCGCCGAGCGGCCTGGCGCCGGCCTTGATCGCCTCGTCGATCGTTCGCAGCACTTTCTGCTGCTGCGCGCGCGAGACCAGCGGGCCCAACCGGGTGGCCGGTTCGGCCGGATCGCCCATCCGGTAGCCGGGCAGCAGTTCGGCCAGCAACGCGCGCACCTGGGCCAGTTCGGCGTGCGGTGCAAGCAGGCGCGTGGTGGCCGAGCAGGTCTGCCCGGCGTTGAGCATGCAGCTGGCCAGCGTGGCTTTGACCGCCGCGGCCAGGTCGGCCCCGGGCAGCACCAGCGCGGCGGACTTGCCGCCCAGCTCCAGCGCCAGGCGCTTGATGCCGGCGCCGGCCACCGAGGCGATGCGCCGGCCCGCGCGGGTCGAGCCGGTGAAAGAGACCATGTCCACGCCAGGATGGCTTGTCAATGCCTCGCCCACCTGTTCGCCCGTGCCATGCACCAGGTTGAAGACCCCCGCAGGCAGGCCGGCGCGTTCGACGGCCTGGGCCAGCAGGTAGGCGCTGGCGGGCGCCAGTTCGGAAGGCTTGAGCACCACGGTGCAGCCGGCCAGCAGCGCCGGGGCCACCTTGCCGGTGATCTGGTGCAGCGGATAGTTCCAGGGGGTAATGCAGGCCACCACGCCCACCGGCAGCAGGTCGATGCGGGAATGGCCGATGCGCGAGGTCCAGGGCACCTCGTCGGCCAGGTCGGCATACATGTCCCAGGCCGCGATGGGCGCTTGCACCTGGATGCGGGCGGCCAGCTTGCGGGGCATGCCGACCGAACGCGAGATGCTTTCGGTCAGGGCCTGCTCCAGGCTGCGCAGTTCGGCCGCGATCTGCCGCACGGCCTCGACGCGCCGCGCCAGCGGGGTGCCGGACCAGCCGGCAAAAGCCTGGCGGGCGGCCCGCACGGCCCGGTCCACGTCCTGCGCCGAGGCCGTACGGTAGCGGCCCATGGGCGTTTCGTCATAGCTGTCCATGGCCGGTATGCTGTCGGTGCCCTGCGCCGGGGCCCAGCGTCCGTCGATGTAGAGCGTGTCGATGTCTGTCATGCGCGATCCGTCGAAGTAAAGGTGGATGAAGAAGCTGCGCGCCGGGCCAGGAATTCCCGCATGGCTTGTTGCGGCGCGCCGCTGGCATAGCATTCGAGCTGGTAGCGCACCCCCGCCGCGCAGGCCTGTTCGAAGCCGGCCTGGGTGACTTCGCGAAAGCGGCGCTTGGTGGCGCGCACCGCCGCCTGCGGCAGTGCGGCCAGCGCGCGGGCGCGCGCCAGGGCCTGGGACAGCACCGCTTGGGGCGCCACCAGGTCGTTGACCAGTCCCAAGGCATGCGCACGCTCGCCGGTGATCAGTTCTGCGCTCAGCGACAACTGCTGGTTCAGGGAGTGGCCGATCTGCAGCGACATGAGGTAGGAGCCCACGATGCTGGCCAGGCCCGCCTTGACTTCGGGCTGGCCCATGCGCAAGGTGGGATGGCCGACCCGCAGGTCGCACATCAGTGCGATCTGGAAGCCCGCGCCCACGGTGGTGCCGTTCAGCGCGGCCACGATGGGCAGGTCCACGTCGCGCACCGCCTGGTAAAGCGCGTGCTGGCGGTCCAGCCAGTCCTGCAGGGTGTCGGCGGTGATGGCGGCCGATTCCTGCAGGTCCTGACCGGCGCAGAAAGCCCGCTCGCCGCTGCCGGTCAGGACGATGGCGCCCACGTCCGTACGGGCGGCCAGCGCCTGCAGCTGGCCGGTCAGCGCGCTGCGCAGGGCGCCATCGATGGCGTTGAGCGCCTGCGGCCGGTTCAGCCGCACGATGGCTATGCCGTCATCGAGGTCGAGCCGCACGGGCTGCCCGGTTTCATGTTGCATGGTTGTGCTCCTTCAGTTGCACCACGGCATCGACGGCGCAGGCCGGCTCACCGGCGGCGCCGACCCGCAGCGGGTTCAGGTCCATGGATTCGATCGCCGGTGCCAGGGCGGCCGCCAGTCTTCCCAGCCGCACCGCCGTGCGGGCCACCGCATGCAGGTCCAGCGCCGGCTCGCCGCGTACGCCGCCGAATACCGGTGCCATGCGCAGGCGGGCCAGCTGAAGGAGCACGTCCTGCTCGTCGAAGGGCGGCAGCAGTACGGCGAAGTCCTTGAGGGCCTCGACATACTTGCCGCCGTCGCTGACCATGACCACCGGGCCGATGCCCGGCGCCATGCGCACGCCCAGCGCAAATTCGCGGCGGGCGTCCACGCGTTGCGCCACCAGCATGCCGGTGAAGGGCACGTCCAGCGCGGCGACGCGTTGCCGGCATGTCTGCCAGGCCCGCGCCACGTCCTGCCGCGATGCCACGTCGAGGAACACCAGGCCGTGTTCGGACTTGTGGGGGATGCTGGCCGAGCAGGCCTTGAGTACCGCCCGGCCTTCCAAGGCTTCCCAGGCGCTCTCGGCCTCGGCCTGCGTGCGGCACAGGCGATGGGCGGCCACCGGAATGCCCGCCTGCGCCAGCAGGGCCAGGCTCTGCGCCTCGTCCAGCCAGCCGCCCGGTCCGGGCGCAGGCAGCGCGAAGGCCGGTGCGGATCCGGCCGGCAGGGCGTCGCGCCGGGCCGCATCGCGCAGCAGCCGGCCGTGCCCGCGCCATTGGGCCAGGGCGGCCAGCGCATCGCCCTCGTGGGCGAATACCGGCAGGCCCTGTTTCGCGAAGCTGTCCCGCACCGCCGCCTGCGGCGCGCTGACGGCGGTGGGCTTGTCGTGGCGCCGGGCAAAGCGCGCGGCCGCCTCGGCCATGCCCGGCAAGTCATAGCCTTCACCGGCCACCGGCACGCCGATCAGGAACAGATCGGCGCGCGGGTCGGCCGCCAGTACGTCCAGGGTGCGCGCGAACATATTGCCTTGCGTCAGCAGCGCGGCCGTCAGGTCGACGGGGTTCTGCGCGGCGCCGAAGGCCGGCATCACCTCGGCCAGCGCGGCTTGCGTGGCCTGGCCCAGTTCCGCCAGGGGCAGGCCCAGGTCCTGCGCGGTGTCGGCGCACAGCACGCCGACGGCACCGCTGTGGCTCATCACGACCAACTCGCCGGCCGGCCGGGGCGGCTTGGCCAGGTACAGGGACACGGCGTTGACCAGGCCGTGGATGTCGCGCGCGCGCCAGATGCCGTGGCGCTGCAGGAAGGCGTCGATCGCCGCGTCGTCGCTGACCAGCGCGCCCGTGTGCGAGGCCGCGGCCTGCGCGCCGCGCGCGCTGCGACCGGCCTTCAGGGCGATGACGCTGGCTCCACGTGCGCGCGCACGGCGCGATACTTCGGCCAGCATGGCCGGCTCGGGCAAGGATTCCAGGTACAGCAGCACCACGGCGATGTGCGGATCGCTGGCCGCCACCAGCGCAAGTTCGCACGCGCCCGCGTCAGCGTCGTTGCCCGAGGCGACCAGGTAGCGCACGCCGATGCCGCGTTCGCGCAGCATGGCGTAGGGCATGACGCTGGCCGCGCCGCTCTGGCTGACGATGGCGACGGGGCCGTCCTGCGGCGCCATTTCCATGAACATCGTGCTGAAATTGAGCACCGCGCCCGTGGCGAAATTGGCGATGCCTTGGGCGTTGGGGCCGACCAGCCGCACGCCCAGGGACCGGGCGCGTTCGGCCAGGGCCCGCTGGCTGGCCATGCCCTGTGGGCCAGTCTCGCCGAAGCCCGAACTCATCATCACCGCGGTGCCGATGCCCTGCCGGCCGCATTGCTCGATCACCTCGGTGGCGTTTTGCGCCGATACGGCCACCACGGCGACTTCGGGCACGGCCGGCAAGGCTTGCAGGCAAGGATAGGCTCGCAAGCCCTGCACCGTTTCGCGGCGCGGGTTCACGGGATAGATCTCGCCGCGAAAGCCGAACCGCTTCAGGTAGTGGATGGGGCGTCCTCCCACCTTGTTGCGGTCTTCGGCCGCCCCGACCACGGCCACGCGCGCCGGCGAGAAGGCGCCGGCCAGGCGAGGGTCCAGCGTTATCGTGTCGCTCATCGATGCCTGCCTTCAGTTCAGGCTTGCGCCCGAGCCCTTGACCACCGGCGCCCATTTCCGGATGTCGTGGCGGATCAGTTCGGCGAACTCGGCCGCCGTGTTCGTCCTGGCGTCGGCACCGGCCTCGCGCATGCGCTGCTGCATGGTCCCGGTGGCCATCACCGCGGCGATCTCGCGGTTGAGCCGGTCGATCACCGGCGCGGGCGTGCTCGCAGGCGCGACCACGCCATACCAGATCGTGACGTCGTAGTCCTTCAGGCCGGCCTCGCGGGCCGTGGGAACCTGCGGCAGCAGCGGCGAGCGCTGCGGCCCGGTCACGACCAGTGCGCGGACCTTGCCCGCCTGGATGTTCTGGACCTGCTGCGCGATGGTGTCGAACATCATCGACAGCCGTCCGCCCATCAGGTCCACCAGCGCCGGGGCCGAGCCCTTGTAGGGCACATGGGTGATATCGATGCCGGCCGTGGTGCGCAGCAGTTCGCCGGACAGGTGGTTCGAACTGCCGTTGCCGGCAGAACCGTAGGTCAGCTCGCCGGGCCGCTGGCGCGCCAGCGCGATGAGTGCATCCAGGCTGCTAGCCGGCAGCGAGGGCGGCACGACCAGCACGTTCATGGTGGTGGCCATCAGGCTGACCGGCGCGAAATCCTTGACCGGGTCGTAGCGCAGGTCCGCGTACAGGCTTGGGTTGATCGCCAGCGTGCCGGTGGTGCCGAAGAACAGCGTGTGGCCGTCGGCCGGCGCGCGGGCGACCACTTCGGCGGCGATGCTGCCGCCGGCTCCGCCGCGGTTTTCCACGATGACCTGCTGGCCCAGGCGCTCGCCCAGGCCCTGCGCCAGCATGCGCGCCATGGCGTCGGTGGGGCCGCCGGGCGGGAAAGGAACCACCAGCGTCACGGGCTGGCGCGGATAGGGCGGGGAGGCGCCGGCGTCCTGGGCGGCGCCCGCCGGGGCGGCCCATACCGCGGCGGCCAGGCACAGGGGGGCAAGCTTGCGCAAAGCGTTCATGGTTTGTCTCCGGTTGTGGTTTTCGTCTTGCCGGGCAAGCGTAGGCATTCCCAGCCATTCTTGAAAGACGAATTAATAGATTTCAGATTTCACATATACTGAAATCATGAAGCTGCACCTGCTTGCCACCTTTCTCCAGGTCGCCGAGGCCGGCTCCCTGTCGCGCGCCGCCCTGGCGGCCGAGATGGCCACCTCGCGGGTCAGCCAGCAGATCGCCGAGCTGGAAACCGCCTGGGGTGGCCGCCTGTTCGACCGGACAGGGCGCGGCATGGTGCTGACGGCGCTGGGCGCGCGCATGCTGCCGCAGGTGCAGCGCCTGGTGGACGAGCTGCACCGGCTGGACGTGGCGGCCCGGGATGCCGCCGGCGTACCCACCGGCCTGGTGCATGTCGGGATGCTGCCGTCGATGTCGCGCCGGTTGCTGCCGCCGCTGCTGGCTCGCTTGCGCGAACAGGCGCCCCAGGTGCGCCTGCACGTGAGCGAAGGCTTCAGCGGCGCCCTGGACGAGCAACTGTCCTCTGGCCGCCTGGACATGATCGTCGTCAACCGCTACGGCGAGTCGGCCAAGCCGGGCGAGGACGTCCTGGGCCACATGGACACCTGCCTGATCGGCAAGCCCGGCGCCGCCTTGCTGGCCCGGCCGACCGTATCCTTCGCGCAACTGGCCGGCCAGCCCATGGTGCTGCCGGCGCGGCCCAACGGTTTTCGCAGCATGCTCGATGCGCTGCTGCGCAGGCACGGCGTAACCCCTGCCATCGCCCTGGAGGTCGATACCGTCAACATGATGAAGGACGTGGCGCTCAGCGGCCAGGCCATGACCCTGCTGCCGGCCATGGCCGTCAGCGAGGAGCTGGCCGCCGGCGCCCTGGCGGTGTCTCGCATCGTGCGCCCCGGCATCCGGCGCACCATTGCCTTGGGGGTGGGACGGCAACGCCCGCCCTCGCTGGCAGTCAGGTACGTGGCCGCGCAGGTTGGCCAGTTGGCTCGCCAGTTGCTGCGCGAAGCTGG